>NZ_CP088081.1:2876338-3195931 GCF_021049305.1 Ideonella dechloratans | reverse complement strand
TGCACCTTGCCGGCGTTGTCGGTCCAGTGCACGTCCAGCGTGCGCTGCCAGCCGTTGTCCAGCGAGGGCACTGGCAGCCAGATGGTGGACGGGCCCTTGGCCTCCTTCAGCGACACGGTGGTCGTCACGTCGAAGGTGCGCCAGCCGTTGGGCTTGGGATCGAAATGGCGCTGGGCCTCCTCGGCGCGCAGGGCGGGCACGCCCGCGAGCAGCAGGGAAGCAGAGGCCGATTTCACGAGGCTGCGCCTCGACAGGAAGGAGGTCATGGGCAAGAGATCCTGTGGAAGGAGGGAAAATTCTAACGATGAAGGGTTTCCCCCCCCGTGAACCCTGCCCCGCGGGTGGCAGGGGTGTTCCCGACCAGCGGCGGCGCCAGGGCCTGGCCGCCGCGTCGGCGTCCATGCTGCTGGCCGTGCTGGGCGCCGCCGCGCCACACCGGGCGCTGGCCGCCCCCACGGTGCTGCGCAAGGCCTGGCCGAAAGGGCGCGCCACGCCGGCGGTGGATCTGCCGCTGCTGGACGGCGGCCGCTGGACCCTGGCCAGTGCCCGGGGCCAGGCCGTGCTGCTGCACTTCTGGGCCACCTGGTGCGAGCCCTGCCGTGAAGAGCTGCCCCAGCTGGCCGCCATGGCCCGGCGCGAACGCGCCCGCGGCCTGCAGCTGATGGCGGTGGACTACCGCGAGCCGGCCAGCACCGTGCGCAGCTTCCTGGCGCCGCTGGGCCTGGACCTGCCGGTGGCGCTGGACGACGAGGGCGCGGTGGCCAAGGCCTTCGAGGCCCGGGTCTTCCCCTGCACGGTGGGCATCGACCGCCAGGGTCGGGCCCGCTTCCAGCTGATGGGGGCGGTGGACTGGGCCGGGGCCGAGGGCCGCGCGGTGGCGGACGAACTGCTGCGCGCCTGAGCCAGACTGCCCCGCTGGGCCAATGCGGTGGCCACAG
This sequence comes from Ideonella dechloratans, assembly GCF_021049305.1. Classification (GTDB taxonomy): domain Bacteria; phylum Pseudomonadota; class Gammaproteobacteria; order Burkholderiales; family Burkholderiaceae_C; genus Ideonella; species Ideonella dechloratans. The sequence goes on along the minus strand of NZ_CP088081.1, from coordinate 3,194,993 downwards.
CTGTGCGGTGGCACGATGGGGCATGACCGTCGTGCGCACCAGCCACACCCACCCGCTGCAGATCGCCGAGTTGCGCGCCGGCGATGGCTGGGGCCGCATCGGCATCACCTTCTGCCCCGGCAAGCACGACCATGCCGCGGCCACCGGCGCCTGGGCCCGCGACCTGGGGGTGGACCTGGACGCCATCGCCGCCTGGGGCGCGCAGCTGGTGCTGACCCTGGTGGAGCCCGATGAACTCGTGGCCCTGCGCGTGCCGCGCCTGGGGCTGGAGGTGCAGCGGCGCGGCCTGCGCTGGCGGCACCTGCCGATCGCGGATTTCGGCGTGCCGGCCGAGCCCTTCGAGCGGGCCTGGGTGGCGCAGGGGGCCGAGATCCGCGCCCTGCTGCGCGCCGGGGGCGATGTGCTGGTGCACTGCAAGGGCGGCCTGGGCCGCGCCGGCATGGTGGCCGCGCGCCTGCTGGTGGAACTGGGCTGGGCGCCGGACGAGGCCATCCGCGCGGTGCGCCGGGTGCGCCGCGGCGCCATCGAGACGCCGGGGCAGCTGGCCCTGGTGCGCCGCACCCTGCCTCAGCCCTGAGGCCCGCCATGACCCTGCAAGACGAGGACCGTGCGCCGCTGGACACCGCGGCGATGCAGCGGGTGGGCGGCGCCCTGGGCAGCCACCCGGCGGGGCTTTACGAAGACGCCCGGGGCCGGCGCTGGTACGTCAAGACCGTGGAGTCTCCCGACCATGCGCGCAACGAGTGGCTGGCCGCTCAGCTCTACGCCCTGGCCGGCGCGCCCACGCTGCACTACCGCCGCTGCCGCGCGCCGGACCAGGTGGCCACCGCCTGGCAGACGCTGCAGCACAGCCGCCTGTCCCGGTTCAGCGAGGCCGAGCGGCGCCAGGCCCGCCACTGGCTGGGCGTGCACGCCTGGCTGGCCAACTGGGACGCCGTCGGCTTCGAGGGCGACAACCAGGGCGTGGCCACCGATGGCACGGTGCTGACGCTGGACGTGGGCGGCGCGCTGCGCTACCGCGCCCAGGGCGACCCCAAGGGCGAGGCCTTCGGCACCCGGGTGGGCGAGTGGGACCGGCTGCGCCGCGACCCCGACAACCCGCATGCCCGGCGCCTGTTTGCCGACATGGACGCGGCCGAACGGCAGGCCGCCGGGCAGGTGGTCACCGCGCTGCCGGCCGCCATGATCCAGGCCTGCGTGCTGCGTCACGGGGGCGCGCCCGCGCTGGCGCAGCAGCTGCTGGCGCGGCGGGCGGACCTGGCCCATCGTCTGCCGGGCTGAAGGCCCGGCCGGGGCTCAGAGCTGGGCCAGGTAGTCCCGGCACAGCAGCACCAGGTCCGACTTGACCACATAGCCGATCAGCCGGTCCTGCGTGTCCAGCACCGGCAGGCGCTCGCCCGGGTGGCGGCTGAACACCTCCAGCACCTCCCAGGCCGGGGCCTCCAGCCGCACGCGCGGGTAGTCGGCGCGCAGCAGCTGGGGCGGCCAGGGTTGCGCGGCGGCGGTGCCGTCGGGCAGCCGCTGCAGCCGGAAGTCCTGCAGCGGGATGGCGCCCAGGAAGCGGCCCGCCGCGTCGGTCACATAGACATGCTGCCAGCGGCTCTGGCGGAAGCGTTCTTCCACCACCTGCATGGGTTGGCCCAGCGTGACGGTGGGCGGCTCGGTGTGCAGCAGGTCGGCGGCGATGGTCAGCGCCGCCGCGGGCTTGATCTGTTCCTGGGTGACGGCGTAGATGGAGCGCACCCGCAGCGCATGCGAGACGAGGTAACCCAGCACGCAGGTGGCCATCAGCGGCACCATCAGGTTGTAGTTCTGGGTCATCTCGAACAGCATCAGGATGGACATCAGCGGCGCGTGGGTGCAGGCCGCCAGGAAGGCCCCCATGCCGATGACCACCGCCACGGGCACCGGCACCAGGCCGGGCCACAGCTGCTGCAGCAGGTCGCCGAACAGCGCGCCCAGCACCGCGCCCACGAACAGCGTGGGCGTGAAGATGCCGCCCACCGCGCCCGAACCCGTGGTGGCCGAGACGGCCAGCACCTTCCAGAACAGCACCGCCAGTAGCGCGGCCATCGACCAATGGTCCTGCAGGATGGCGTTGACCACGCTGTAGCCATTGCCCCAGACCTCGGGGCTGAGCAGCGAGATCAGGCCCACCAGCAGGCCGCCGGTGCCCAGCTTGAGCCACAGCGGCGCGTGCCAGCGGCGGAACTGCACATGGGCCTGGTCCAGCACCGCCAGGTACAGCGGCGCGACCGCGCCCGCCAGCAGGCCCAGCGGCAGCAGCGCCATGATCTCCACATCGTGGTTGAGCGCGCTGAAGGGCATGTGGTACGTGGGGGCGTAGCCGGCCAGCTGGCGCACCACCAGGTTGGCGGTGAAGGCCGAGACGATCAGCGGCGCCAGGCTGGCCAGGGACAGCGAGTTCAGCACGATCTCCGCAATGAACAGCGCGCCGGCGATGGGCGCGTTGTAGGCGGTGGCGACGCCGGCCGCGGCGCCGCAGGCCACGTAGAGCCGCCGCCGCGGCACCGGCAGCGCCCACCAGCGGCCGAACAGCGAGCCGGCCAGCGCGGCCAGCTGCACCATCGGGCCCTCGCGGCCGATGGCGCCGCCGCTGGCCACCGTGGCCAGTGAGGACAGCGCCTTGAGCAGCGAGCGGCGCACGTCCAGCTCGCCATTGCCCAGCGCGATGGCCTCCATGTAGTCGCCGCCGTGTTCCTCGCGCACCCAGCGCTGGGTCCAGCGCAGCAGCAGCCCGGCCACCACGCCGCCGATGACCGGTGGCAGCACCCGCTGCCAGCCCTGCAGGCCGCGGGCGATGCTCACCAGGCTGTCGCTGCGCCCGTAGGCCAGGGTCTCGACCCCGTGGATGGCTTCGCGAAAGCCGATGGTCAGCAGGGCGCCGGCCACACCGATGAGCGCGGCGAAGACGACGGGGTGCTGCCAGATCAGCTGGCGTGTGCCCTGCAAAGGGTGGTCGGGTGATTGCACGGAAAGGCCGGTGGCTCGGGGACAGCGGGCAGGGGCCGCTGTCCGGCCCGCCCAGGGCGGCAGTTTATGCGCCGCCGCCGAGCTGGGCGCACAGCGCCGCCGAGTAGGCCGCCAGGGCGTCGCCGCAGGGGGCCGAGCCCTCGGGCAGGCCGCCCGAGGGCGAGAGGCTGCGCCAGAGCGCGCGCATCCGGGCGTGGTCCTCCTCGCCGGCGCAACTGCGGCGCAGCGCGGCCAGGGCGGCCTCGTCCATCGGCGTGGGCGCGTGCGTGGCCATCCGGTCCGACAGGGCCAGGGCCCAGTCGCGCGCGATCACCCACCGGCCCTGCACCGGGTCGAAGAGGCGGGCCTGCAGGCCGTCGCGGCAGGCCAGGAAGCGGCTGACCTTGCCTTCGGTGACATGGCGCCGGGGCTGGGGCAGTGCCAGCTGGCCGTGCAGCGCCAGGCCGGCCAGCGCCCGCGTCCAGGCGGCCAGGTTCACCGCCTTGTCCACGCTCAGCGGCGTGTCGAAGACCCGCACCTCCACCGTGCCGAACTCGGGTTTGGGCCGCACGTCCCAGTAGATGTCCTTGAGCGACTCGGCGATGCCGGTGTCGCAGAACTCCTGCACCAGCGATTCGAAGTGCGCCCAGTCCAGCAGGTGGGGCATGGGCCCGCCGTGCGGATAGACCAGCGGCTCCAGCGGGCGGCAGGCGGCAAAGCCCGAGTCGCCGTGCTGCAGGAAGGGCGAGGCGGCCGACAGGGCGATGAACAGTGGCGTGTGGGCCTGCAGCACATTGGCCACCCGCACTGCGCTCTCGGCGTCGGGCATGCCCACATGCACGTGCATGCCGTAGGTGGAGAAGCGCTTGGGCAGGAAGCCGAAGCGCCGATCCAGCACCTGGGCGCGGTCGGTGGGCGAGAGCACCCGCTCGTTCCAGAACTGGGCCACGTGCGTGCCGCCGCCGCGCAGCGCCAGGCCCTGCTCGCCGGCCACCGCCTGGGCCTGCGCCACCAGCGCATGCACCTCCTCGCGCAGGGTCCGGGCCGCCTGGTGCACCGAGGCGTTGAGCTCGATGGTGGCCTGGGTGGCCTCCTGGGCGAAGTGCCGGCCCTGCGGGCTGCGCTGCAGGGCCTCCCACAGCGCATGGCCCGAGGGCGAGAGCTGGCCGGTGCGGGGCGACACCACCTGGAGCTCCAGCTCCAGTCCCAGGGTCAGGGGCTCGGATGCGGCAAAACGCATGGGGGTCTCCTTCTCGTTCTTGGGGGCGGGACAGGCCGTCAGCCGCTGCGTTCGGCCTTGCGGGCCGCGCAGGCCTGCAGGAAGTCGTGCAGCAGCGGCTGATCGTCGAACGGACTGTCGCCACCCTTGGTGGGAAATTCCGGGTGCCACTGCACGCCGGCGATGTAGCTGCCCTCGTGGCAGCTGATGGCCTCGATGGTCTGGTCCTCCGGGCTGCGAGCCCCCACCTCGAAGCCGGGGGCCAGGCGCTGGATGGCCTGGTGGTGGATGCTGTTGACCCAGGTGCGCCGCAGGCCGGGGTACACACCGGCCAGCCAGGAGCCGGGTTCGATGTCCACCGGGTGGTGGTTGCGCTCGTAGATGCCGTGGGCGAAGTGGGTCACGGCGGGACCATGCTGGGTCGGCAGGTCCTGGTACAGCGTGCCGCCGAAGGCCACGTTGAGGATCTGCAGGCCGCGGCAGATGCCGAACACCGGCTTGCGCGCCGCGACGAAGGCGTGGATCAGCGCCACCTCGTACTGGTCGCGCACCGCGTCGCCGCGCCACTCGGGTCGCAGCGGCTGCTCGCCATAGCTCTGGGGGGCCACGTCGGCGCCCCCCTGCAGCACCAGCCCGTCCAGCGTGGCGGCATAGGCCTCCAGCTGCAGAGCCTTGCGCGACTGCAGGCTGCCGGAGGTCACGGCCGGCACCATCACCGGCACCGCGTCCTGCGTCATCAGCCACAGCGCCACCGACTGCTCCAGGTAGTGCAGCGTCTTGGTCCACACGCCGCCCAGGTCCAGCACCGGGGCGTCGGGGTGGTGGATGCGGGCGGAAACGCCGATCAGCAGAGGGGGCGCGGCGTGGGACATGGGCAGGTCTTCGCGAGGGTGATGTCGGGCCCACCATTCTTTTCGCCCAGGGTGTCCGGGGCTGTAGGACAGGCCCGCATCCGGCCGTCCGCCTAGACGCCTTGGGCGAGCGGCCCGCCCGCCGCCCGGCCAGGCTGCACCGCATGCCGGTGGTGCGGCAGGTGCTGGCCGAGGAAGACCATCGGGTCTGGGAGACCTCGGCTCAGGCGCGGTGGCCCGCGCCGCCGACGATCAGGTTGAACACCTCGCGCACCAGGGCCAGTTCCACTGGCGGGTAGCCGCGCAGGGCCGAAATGGGCTTGAACGCGCCGCCGGCGGCCTCAAGAGCCTCCGTCGGCGGCTCGAAGGCGGTGCTGCGCAGCAGGTGGACGCGGATCTCGCCCTCGGGGGTCCGCAAGCCCTGGTCGTAGTCCGGCGCCCAGACCAGCTCGCTGTCGGGCAGGCCCAGCGCGCGGGCCATGGCCTGGCGGGCGTCCTCGCCATCGCGCGGCAGGCTCACGGGCCCCAGCGCCGCACACTCGGGCAGGGGGCTGGGCCACAGCAGGCGGCGTTCGGGCCAGCAGGCGAAGTTCAGCGCGGCGCTGTAGCTGTCGAAGTGGCAGAGGATGGCCCGAAAGGGCGCGGGCGCGGTGGCGTCGGTGGGCATGGCCCCTCCTGTGGTGACGCTGCATCCTAGGCGGGGTGGGGAGGCGCTGCGGCCGGCCCGGCGCTTGCCCGAGCGAATCGCACAGGTTCAGGCCGTGAGCCACCGGGCCTCGGCCTGGCGTCAGGCGTCAGGCGTCAGGCGTCAGGCGGTGCGGTGACGGGCCACGAAGCCGGCCAGCCGGTCCACGCCGGCCAGCAGCTTCTGCGGGTCGCTCACCGCGTGGCACCAGCGCAGCCAGCCATCGCCCTCGGGGCCGAAGGCCGCGCCGGGGGCCAGGCCCAGGCCCACCTCGGCCACCAGGCGCTTGGCCAGGTCCAGCGAATCGGCAAAGCCGTCCAGGCGGAAGAAGGCGTACATCGCGCCGCCGGCCTCGGGCACCTCCACGCCGGGCAGGGCGCGCAGCGCCTCGCCCAGCACGCGCCGGGTGCTCTGCAGCTCGGTGCGCAGGCGGGCCACATCGGGCTCGCCCTGTTCCAGTGCCGCCACCGCGGCGCGCTGCACCGGCTCGAAGACGCAGGAGAAGTTGTATTCGATCAGCTTGGCCAGGTCGTCGGCCAGCACCTCGGGCACCACCATCCAGCCGGCGCGCCAGCCGGTCATGCGCCAGGCCTTGGAGAAGCTGTTGACCGAGATGATGCGGTCGCCTGCTTCGTAGCGACGCAGAAAGGAGGGCGCCGAGACCCGGGCCGGGTCGTACACCAGGCGCTCGTACACATCGTCGCTCAGCACCCAGATGCCGTGCCGGCGGCAGTGGGCCAGCAGCACGTCCACCTGGGCCTCCTCGATGGTCCAGCCGGTGGGGTTGCTGGGTGAGTTGATGATCAGGAGCCGGGTCTCGGGCGTCAGGGCGGCCAGCAGCCGGTCCAGGTCCAGGTGCCAGCGGCCCTCGGTGGACGACAGCGGCACCCGCACCACCTCGGCGCCCAGCACCCGCGGCATCTCGCAGATGTTGGGCCACAGCGGCGTGACGGCCACCACCCGGTCACCGGGCGAGAGCAGCAGCTGCATCGTCACCATCAGGCCGGTGTCGCCCGAGGCCACCACGCCCACGCGGGCCGCGTCCAGCGGCCGGCCATGCAGGCGCCCCAGGTAGGCGGCGATGGCCTCGCGCAGATAGGGCCGACCCAGGTTCTGGCTGTAGAAGGTCTCGCCCGCGTCCAGCGACTGCACGGCCGCGGCGCGGATGTAGTCGGCGGTGGGCTGGTCCGACTCGCCGAACCAGAAGGGCAGCACGTCGGCCCGGCCCATGGCGCTGTTGGCCACCTCGCGGATCAGCGAGCCGGCCAGCGCATGGACGGCGGGACGGGCCTGGACGGGGGGGCGGGACGGTGAGGACATGGCGGCGTGAGGGCAGACGGCGGAGGATGCGCCGATTCTGTCAGCCCGTCTCGCCGTCCTCAGGCCGGCGTGCCCAGCCGCCGCTGCAGCGCCCGCATCAGCACGCCCAGCAGAGGCAGCTTGGCGTACAGCTCCTCGGCCGCGTCCCAGTAGTCGCGGTGCACCGAGACCTGCCCCGCCGGGGTGTAGAGCAGGTGGCTGGCACCGCGGATGGTCCAGCGCTCCGACTGGCCGCGGCGGGCGAAATGGAAATCCCAGGTCAGGAAGGCGTCGTCGCCCTCCGTCACCGCCACCCGCACGTCGAAGCGCGGGGCGTCCAGGGCCTGGAACATGTGGGTGAAGATGCGGCCGATCGCGGCCTGACCGCGCACCTCGTTGAAGGGGTCCTTGAACAGGGCCTCGTCGTCGTAGAGCGCCAGCAGTTGCGGCACGGTATCGGGCCGCAGGGCCTCGTAGGCGGCCACCAGGCGCGCGGTGCGGGGGTCGTTGATGGGGCGGGGCGGCATGGGTTCAGGCACCGGTGGCCCGGCGCACCAGGGCGAAGTACCAGGCGTCGGGCAGGCCGCGCAGCAGCCGCACCCAGCGGGTGAAGCGGCGCGGGAAGTTCATCTCGAAGCGGCCCTGGGCCCAGCCCTGCAACATGGCCTGGGCGGCCTGTTCGGGCGTGATCAGCGCCGGCATCCGAAAGGCGTTCTGCGCGGTCAGCGGGGTTTCGACGAAGCCCGGGTTGACGATGGACACGCCCAGGCCGCGCGGGTGCAGGTCCAGGTACAGGCTCTCGGCCAGGTTGTTCAGCGCCGCCTTGGTCGGCCCGTAGGCCAGCGACAGCGGCAGCCCGCGGTAGCCGGCCACGCTGCCCACCAGGCTGAGGTGGCCGCGGCCGGCGGCCAGCAGCAGCGGCAGCACCGCGTCGAGCAGATGCAGGGCGCCCTGGTAGTTCACGGCCAGATGACGCTGCATCTCCGCCAGGTCGAAGGCGGTCGCGCTCTGGGCCCGGTAATGGCCGGCGCAGAACAGCACCAGGGCCGGGGCGCCGCCGGCGGCCTCGGCCACCCGGGCGGCGGCCTGCCGCACGGCCTGGGCATCGGTCACGTCCAGCGGCAGGGCCAGGCTGCCCGGGTGGGCCCGGGCGAAGTCCTGCAGCGCGGCGGCCTGCCGGGCCGAGACGATGACCCGCGCGCCGCGCCGGTGCAGGGCCTCGGCCAGCGCCCGGCCGATGCCCGAGGAGGCGCCCACCAGCCAGACCCAGCGTCCGGCCCAGTCGGTGATGCGGGGGTTCAGGTCCCGTCCCAGCCAGCCCATGGTGTCAGTCCTTGTGGTCGATGGTGCCGCTGGAGTGGCTCACGGCCTGCGCCGGCTTGGTGAAGGCCAGGGTCACGTCGCCCAGGTGGATGCCGAACTTGCTCATGGCCGAGCGGTTGAGCACGGTGGTTTCGTCCATGCGGTACATCCAGTCGTCGAACTCGACGTTCCAGACCCGGCCGTCCACCGGCAGGGCCAGGGTGTAGGTCCAGTGGAAGGCGTTGCCGGCGCTCTCGCCGCGGGCTTCGCCCACCACGTCGTCGGCCCGGCCCACATAACGCCCGTCGCCGAGGTGGCGCAGGTGCCAGACGCGGCGCTGGGTCGTGCCGTCGCTGTAGCGGAAATGCTCGTCCAGCGTGCCCTCGTCACCCTGCCACTGGCCGGTCATCTGCACCGTGAAGCGCTTGACGACGCGGCCGGAGCGGTCGGTGAACAGGCCCTGGGCGGTCAGCGGGCCGTTGAGGTAGTCGCGCAGGTCCAGCACCGGCTTTTCCTGGGCGTAATCCTGCACGCTGGGGCCGGCGCAAGCGGCCAGGCCGGCCAGGGCGCCGGTGGCCGCCAGGGTCAGCAGCACACGCCGGGCGCTGGGGGGAATGGCGAAGGGGAGGAGGCGGATCATGCGGTGTCTCTCCAGGTGGGGTGGCGCTGCTCGGCGCGCCACAGCGCGGCCAGGGCCGCCAGCTTGAGCAGCAGGGGCAGGCCGCCGTAGGCCCAGGCCAGGGCCTGCAGCCCCGCGGGAGCCGCCTGACCGGGTTGGTAGCCGGCGGCGGCCAGCAGCGGCAGGGCCAGGCCGGCGGCCAGGGCCAGGTTGAGCTTGGTGGCGCAGGCCCACCAGCCCAGGTAGCGGCCCTCGCCCTGCTGGCCCGCGCCGGCCTGGTGGATCACGCCGGTCAGCAGGGCGCCGGGCAGGGCCAGGTCGGCCCCCAGGGCCAGGCCGCTGGCCAGGCAGATGGCGGCAAAGGCCGGGCCGTCGCCCGCGCCCAGGGCCGGGGTGCAGGCGAAGGCCGCCACGCTGGCGGCCATGCCGGCGCGCCAGGTGGGCGACAGGCCCCAGCGCCGCACCGCCCGCACCCACAGCGGCAGGCCCAGCGCGGCGGCGCCGAAGTAGGTCAGCAGCAGCAGGGGCTGCAGGCCGGCGGCCTGCAGCCGGTCGGCCACGAAGAAGGGCAGCAGCGTGGCCGGGATGGCGCTGGCCACGCCGTTGAGCATGAAGACCGCCAGCAGGCGGCGGAAGGCGGCGTCGCGCCAGGGCGAGGTGGCGGTCGTGCGCGCAGGGGGCGACGGGGTTTCGGCTGACGCATCCGCGGCGGCGGTCGGCAGGGTGGCCACGCCAGGGCGGCGCAGCAGCCAGCCCAGGCCGAGCAGGCCGGCACCCAGGGCCACGGCCAGCACGGCGCTGGTCCCGTCCAGCCCCAGCCAGGCGGGCAGGGCGCTGGCCAGCACCACGCCCAGCAGGGTGGCGCCCTCGCGCCAGGCGCTGACCTGGGCCCGCCAGGCCGGCGCGCCGCCCCAGCGGGTGCCCCAGGCCTGGTGCAGGATGGCCACGCCGCTGTAGGCCAGGGTGCAGGCCAGCAGGGTCAGGCCCAGCCAGGCCAGGGTGGCGGCGGCCGGCCCGCGTGGCGGGTGCCACAGCGCGGCAAAGGCCAGCGCCAGGGCCAGCGCGCCCCCGGCCGCGGCCTGCCAGGCCGGGCGCAGGCCGCGCCGGAACAGGTGGTCGGCCCAGCGCCCCAGGGCCGGGTCCACCACGGCGTCCAGGCCGCGGGTGGCCAGCAGCACCATGCCCAGGGCGGCCAGCGGGGCGCCGGCCTCGGTGGCGTAGTGGTGCGGCAGCGTCACGTAGAGCGGCAGCGAGACGAAGGCCAGCGGCAGGGCCAGCGCGCCATAGGCCAGCCCGGTGCGCCAGGGCAGGGCGGCGGCGGGGGCGTGTGGCGTGGGCATGTTGGGGCTGGTTGGACGAGGTTCAGCGTGCCAGGCCCAGCAGGGCGTCGCGCAGCGCGGGGGCCGAGGTCTGCGGCGCCAGCCAGATGCCGAAGAACAGCCGGGCGTATTCGGCGTCCCGGGTCTGCGCGGTGGGCTGGCCGTTGTGGAAGAAGCGCACGTCGCCCTGGCCGTCGTTCAGGCCCAGCAGCCGGTCCTGCGCGGCCACGTCCGGGAAGGCCTGCTTCATCAGGGCCAGCCACTGGTTGGCCTGGCTCTCGCTGAAGGGGCCCACGCGGCGCATCTCGGCGATGGAGCGTTCGGCGATGGCTTCGCCCTCGAGCTTGCGGTCGTAGGCCAGTTCCAGGCCAAAGGGCTGCTGGGCGTAGCGCTCGGGCTGGAAGCCGGGGGCGGCCCACAGCCGTGCCTCGTACACGCGCAGGCCGAAGAAGCGCAGCACGCCACTGCCCAGCAGGCGGGCCGTGGGCAGCAGGGGCCGGAGTTCGGCCGGGGGCGTCGGGGTGGGGGCAGCGGTCTGGGCGAGGGCGGTCATGGGGGTGTTCAAGGTGACGGGCAGGGTGGCCAGCATGCCGGCCATCCGGGCCATGCAGGCCAGGCTCCGGCGCCGGGTGCAGTGCGGGGACGGGGCGGGTTGCATGGCGGATGTCATGACAGGGGCTTGCGCAGCGTGAACTGGATGACGTCGGTGTTGCCGGTGTCGAAGGCCGCCTCGCAATAGGCCAGGTAGAAGGCCCAGATGCGCTGGAAGCGGGCGTCGAAGCCCAGGCGCTGCACCGTGTCGATCTCGCGCAGGAAGGCCTCGCGCCAGCGGCGCAGGGTTTCGGCGTAGTCGGGCCCGAAGGCCAGGCGCTGCTCGACGATGAAGCCGGCACGGCGGGCCTCGGCCTCGAAGGCCGAGGGGCTGGGCAGCAGGCCGCCGGGGAAGATGTACTGCTGGATGAAGTCGGTCGAGCGCACATAGCGCTCGAACAGGTCGTCGCGGATGGTGATGGTCTGGATGCAGGCGTGACCACCGGGCTTGAGGCAGGCGCGCAGGGTCTCGAAGTAGCCGCGCCAGTACTCGCGGCCCACCGCCTCGAACATCTCGATGGAGACGATGGCATCGAAGGGCGCGTCCGCGTGCCGCTCGGCCAGGTCGCGGTAGTCCTGGTAGCGCAGGTCCACCTGCCGGCCCAGGCCCAGGGCCTGCATGCGCGCCTGGCCCCATTGCAGCTGCTCGCGCGAGAGGGTCACGCCGGTGACATGGGCGCCGAACTCGCCGGCCGCGATCTCCGCCAGCCCGCCCCAGCCGCAGCCGATCTCCAGCACCCGGGCGCCGGGCGTCACCCGGGCTTCGCGCAGGGCGCGGCGCACCTTGGCCTGCTGGGCGGCCTGGAGGTCCACGCCGCGCGGGTCGCGGCCCTCGAACCAGGCCGCGCTGTAGCTCATGGTCGGGTCCAGCCACAGGCGGTAGAAGCTGTTGCCCAGGTCGTAGTGGGCATGGATGTTCTTGGCGCTGCCGCTGCGGCTGTTGCGCCGCAGCAGGTGGCGCAGCCGGTAGGCCAGGGCGCCCCACCAGCGGCCGTAGATGAGGCCCTCGATGTGCTCGCGGTTGCGGATGCACAGGCGCAGCAGGGCGGCCAGGTCGGAGCTGTCCCAGTCGCCGTCGATGTAGCTCTCGGCCAGGCCGATGTCGCCGGCCTTCAAGGTGCGCTCGAAGACGGCCCAGTTGTGCAGCACCATGCTGCCGACGGGCTGGCCGCTGCCGGTGGCGCCGGACAGGCGCTGCACCTGGCCATCGGGCAGCTGCAGGTCCAGCCGGCCCTGGGGCAGGCGGGCCAGCAAGTTGAGCACGCGGCGGGCGGCGGCGGGTGCGGCGCCGGGCACGGCCGCGGAGCGGGGGGAGGTCGCGGTGGTCGTGTTCATCGGGTGACGAAGTGCTCGGGGGCGGCGGGTTTGCCGAAGAAGGGCACGCGCTTGCGCCAGAGCTGCAGCGCCTGCCAGTGGATGCGGGCGATCACGCCCAGGGTCATCAGCGGGGTGCCGAAGCAGGCCCGGCGCACGCTGGCCGGGCTCAGGGCCTCGAGCCGGCCGCCCACGCTGGTCTGCAGCAGCGGGCCCTGGGCATCGTCCAGGTCCACCCGCACCAGGGTGTGGGGCGGCTGCTGCGCATCGCCCGCGTGGCGCTCGAAGCGGAAGCGGTAGGCCCCCTCGACCCGGCAGAAGGGCGAGACGTGGAAGACCTTGCGGGCGTGCTGTTCGCGGCCCCAGGCCAGGTCCGGCCCGGCCAGCAGGTAGGCGTGGCGCTCGCCGAAGGTGTTGTTGACTTCGGCCAGCACGGCGGCCAGCGAGCCGTCGGCCCGGTGCGCGTACCAGAAGCTCACCGGCTTGAAGACATAGCCCAGCACCCGGGGGAAGGTGTGCAGCCAGACCTCGCCGTCGGCGTCGGTGATGCCCTCGCGCGCCAGCAGGTCCTCGAACCAGGCCAGCGCGTCGGGGCCGCCCTCGCCGTGGTCGCGGTCATGGAAGCTCAGCCAGCCCCAGCGGTTGCGGCGCAGCGCGGCCTGCGGCGCGCCGCGCAGGCTGCGCAGCGGCAGCAGCAGGAAGTAGCTGGGGTAGCGGAAGGCATGTTCCACCGGCCGCAAGCGGCGGTGCCAGACGCTGCCGAAGCCGATCAGCGGCTGCGCGGCGGCGGTGGCACGGGGGGTGGCGTTCATGCGGCCCCCCGGGCGCTGTCGGCCGTGTCGGGCCGGCCGGCCAGCGCACGGCGCAGATCCTCGGCGGCCTCGGTGCCGGCGCGCAGGCCGTCCTCGTGGAAGCCGTAGCCGCACCAGGCGCCGCAGAACCAGGTGTGGCGCCGCCCCTGCAGCCCGGGCACGCGGCGCTGGGCCTCGATGGCGGCCAGGTCGAACACCGGGTGGCTGTAGGCGATGCGCTGGTGCACCTGGCGCTCGTCGATCGGCCGGGCCGGGTTGAGCGAGACGATGACCGGGCGTTCCCAGGGCAGGGGCTGCAGGCGGTTGATCAGGTAGTGCAGGCAGACCTGGGTCTGTTCCTGCTGCGTGCTGGCGGCGCGCTCGTAGTTCCAGGCCGCCCAGGCGGCGGGGCGGGTGGGCAGCACGCCGGTGTCGGTGTGCAGCACGGCCTCGTTGGGCTGGTAGCGGATGGCGCCCAGCACCGCGCGCTCGTCGGCGCTGGCGTCCTCGCCCAGCAGGGCCAGGGCCTGGTCGCTGTGGCAGGCCAGCACCACCGCGTCGAAGTGCTCGCTGCCATGCGCGGTTTGCAGCACCACGCCCTGGTCCAGGCGCTTGAGGCCCAGCACCGGCGTGTTCAGCCGGGCGTCGGGCAGCTGGGCCACCAGCCGGCGCACGTACTGGCGCGAGCCGCCGCGCACCGTGTACCACTGCGGCCGGTCGGTGACCTGGATCAGGCCATGGTTGTGGCAGAAGCGGATCAGCGTGGCCACCGGGAAGCGCAGCATCTGGTCGGTGGGGCAGGACCAGATGCAGCCGATCATCGGCAGCAGGTAGTCCTCGCGGAAGGCCGGGCCGAAGCCGTGAAGGTCGAGGAAGGCACCGATCGAGGTGTCCAGCTCCGCCTCGGCCTGGCGCCGGGCCAGGTCGGTGGCCAGGCGGTTGAAGCGCAGGATCTCGGCCAGCATGTGCCAGAAGCGCGGACGCAGCAGGTTGCTGCGCTGGGCGAAGACGCTGGCCAGCGAGCTGCCGCTCCATTCCAGGCCGGGCCGGCCGTCGGGCCGCGGCACCTGCACCGAGAAGGACATGTCCGAGGCCGCCACCTCCACCCCCAGCTCGGCGAAGAGCCGGGTCAGCAGCGGGTAGGTGCGCTGGTTGTAGACCAGGAAGCCGGTGTCCACGCCCTGGTGGACACCGTCGAGCGCCAGGTCCACCGTGTGGGCGTGGCCGCCGAAGTGGCGGCCGGCCTCGAACAGGGTGACCTGCAGCGGCGGCTGGCCGGCCTGCGCTCGGCTCAGTCGCCAGGCGGCGCCCAGGCCGGCGATGCCGGAACCGATGACAGCGACTCGGTGCATGTGGAAGACCTCCCGGTTGAACTTGTCAGATCAATGATTGAACTGATGAGTTCAAAATATAACCGTTTGGTATCCACTTTGCACTATCGGGTATTGAAGATGGCTCGCCGGGTCTAGAATCCGGCCCATGGGAGCCCGTCCGTCGATCCGAGAGCAGATGCAGCGTGTGCGCGAGGAGGCCATCGTGGCCGCCGTGAACCGCCTGCTGGCCACCAAGGGCTATGACGCGATGACGGTGGACGAGGTGGCCGCCGAGGCCGGTCTGGCCAAGGCCAGCCTCTACAAGCTCTTTCCCTCCAAGGAAGACCTGGCCGGTGCGGCCATGGTGGGCGTGCTGGACCGGGCCTTGGCCTTCGTCGACGGCCTGCGGGCCCAGGCCGTCGAGGCGGCGCAGTCCGGCCAGCCGGTGCGGGCGCTGGACCAGCTCAAGGCCGTGACCCGCTGGGCCATGCAGACCCAGCTGGAAGGCGAGATGCCCACGCTGCCGGCGCAGAACTCCAGCCTGAGCGCCTCGCTGCAGTCCAACGACGAGTACATGGACCGTCTGATCGCGCTGAGCAACCGGCTGAGCATCTGGATCACCGAGGCCCAGACCGGCGGCCAGCTCAACCCGGCCTTGCCGGGCGAGCTGGTGCTCTATACCCTCTTTGCCCGGGCCTGCGATCCGGTGGTGGCCATGCTCAAGGAGTCGGGCCAGTACACCCACGCGCAGATCCTCGACTGGGTCACGTCGACGACCTTCGACGGCATGGCCCTGCGTTGACCTGAACGCCGAAAGGACCGCCATGAGCGCCCTCCAGCGCCTGCCCGCCCGCAAGACCATTCTGGGCGTGGACACGCCCATCCTGCGGGCCCTGCCGCACCGCGAGCGCCGCATGGTGGGCGCCTGGTGCTTTCTGGACCACTTGGGCCCCACCCAGTTCGCGCCGGGCGACGGCATGCATGTGGGCGCCCATCCCCACATCGGCCTGCAGACCTTCACCTGGATGATCGAGGGCGAGGTGCTGCACCGCGATTCGCTGGGCAACGAGCAGGTCATCCGCCCCGGCCAGGTCAACCTGATGACGGCCGGCCACGGCATCTCCCACACCGAGGATTCCGCCGCCGAGGGCGCGCGCATGCACGCGGCCCAGCTGTGGATCGCCCTGCCCGACGCCGAGCGCGAGCGCGCACCCGCCTTCCAGAACCACCCGGTGCTGCCGGTGCGGACGCTGGGCGACTGGCAGGTGACGGTGCTGGCCGGCAGCGCGCTGGGCGCCACCTCGCCGGCCCAGGTCTTCACGCCGCTGGTGGGGCTGGAGCTGCTGGCCCCGGCCGCGGGCGAGGTGCGCTTGCCGCTGGACCCGGGTTTCGAGCACGCGGCCATGGTGCTGGAGGGCGAGGCCTGGGTGGACGGCGAGCGCCTGGACGCCGACGAACTGCTCTACCTGCCCCCCGGTGCCGACGGCGTGGAGCTGCGCAGCCGCGGGCCGCTGCGCCTGCTGTGGCTGGGCGGCCAGCCCTGGGCCGACACGCCCATCCTGCTGTGGTGGAACTTCGTCGGCCGCGATCAGGCCGGACTGGAGGCCGCGCTGGCCGACTGGAACGGCGACAGCGGCCGCTTCGGCACGGTGCGCCCGGGCAGCCCGGCCCCGCGCCTGCTGGCACCCGCGCTGGCGGGCATGCACCTCAAGACCTGAGGCGTGAAGACCTGAAGGGTCGAAGCGGGGCGGCTCAGGCCCCCAGCAGCGCCTGGCCGCAGACCCGCAGCACCTGGCCGTTGACGCCCGCCGCGCCCGGCTGGGCCAGGAAGGCGATGGCCTCGGCCACGTCCTGCGGCTGGCCGCCCTGTGCCAGGGCATTCATGCGCCGGCCGGCCTCGCGGATCATCCAAGGGATGCGCGCCGTCATCTCCGTCTCGATGAAGCCCGGCGCCACCGCATTGACCGTCATGCCCGCGGCAGGCGCCTGGCGGGCCCGGGCCGCCACATAGCCCAGCAACGCCGCCTTGCTGGCCGCGTAATTGGTCTGGCCGCCGTTGCCGGCGATGCCGCTGATGGAGGACAGGCAGACCTCCCGCGCGCCCGGCCGCCACAGGCCGGCGGCGTCCAGTGCCGCGTCCAGGCCCAGCACCGCGCGCAGGTTGACGGCCAGCACCGCGTTCCACTCGGCCTCGCTCATGCGGGCCAGCGTGCGGTCGCGGGTGATGCCGGCGTTGTGCACCACCACGTCCGCCCCGCCCGCGGCCTGCAGCGCCGCCACCAGGCGGGCGCCGGCATCGGCCGCGGTGATGTCCAGCGCCAGGGCCTGGCCGGCCAGGCGCCGGGCCAGCGCTTCCAGCGGCTCGCCGGCCGCCGGCACGTCCACGCACAGCACGCGCGCGCCTTCGGCAGCCAGGCGCTCGGCGGTGGCGGCGCCCAGGCCGCGGGCCGCGCCGGTCACCACCGCGGTGCGCCCGCCCAGACCGTGGCCGGCGGGGATGGGCGCTGCCGTCAGCCGCAGCGTGCGGCCCGAGACATAGGCGCTGCGCGGGCCGCCGAAGAAGGCCAGCGGCGCCGCCAGGCCGGCCTCGGACCCGGGCTCCAGCCACAGCAGGTTGGCGGTGGCGCCGCGCCGGCCCACCTCCTTGGCCAGGCTGCGCATGAAACCCTCGCATGCCTGGGCCGCGGCGGCGGCCTCGGGTGCGGTCAGCGTGTCGGGCGCGCGGGCCAGCAGCAGCAGGCGAGCGCCCGGCCGCAGCCGGCCCAGGCCGGGGGCGAAGAAGCGGCGCAGCCCGTCCAGCGCGGCCACTGTCACCAGGCCGGTGGCGTCGAAGACCGCCAGGTCCAGCGGGCCGTCGGTCGGCCCCGCCTGTCCTTGCTCCTGCAGCCCCTGCACACCCAGCGCCCGCAGCGCAGCCTCGGCCGCCTGCAAGGTGGGCGTCATGCCGGTGCCGCCCAGCGCGCCTCTCCGTCCCGCCAGGGCCACGGCCTGCAGCGGGCCGGTCTCGCGGGGCAGGGCCTTCGGGCTGGGCAGGCCCAGGGCACGGATCAGCGGGCCGGTCCAGCGGCCGGCGGCCAGGGCGATCAGGCGGTCGCCCGTGGGCGTGGGGGTGGAACGGGCGTGGGGGGCGGCGGGCGACATGGCGCCGATTGTGGCGGCTCAGCCCCCGGGCAGCAGCCCCTCGTGGGCGATGACGCGGGCCAGGGCCTCCTCGAAGGCCAGCCGGCAGCGGGTGCTCACCTCGGCCAGGTGGGCGTGCAGGGCGGCATCGTCGGGGCTGCGGTGGGCGCATTCGCGGCTGTAGGCCTCGAAGTGCATCAGCTGGCGCAGCAGGCCGGCGATGTGGCGCGGGCATTCGCAGGCCATGGTGGTCGACAGGCCGGCCAGCGCCACCAGCGCGGCATCGTCCCAACGTCGCGGCGGCGCCGGGGGCAGGGCGGCCGGGCCGGGCAGAGGCGGTGGCGCCGTGGGTCCCAGCGTGCCCAGCCAGCGCCACAGCGCCACGTCCTCGGCAGGCTCGTGCAGCAGGCTGGCACCGGCGGCCAGCAGCGGGGCCCGCCCGGCCGCGCTGGCAAAGCTGTAGACCACGCCCAGCCGGGCCTGGCTGCTCAGCGTGGGGGCCTCGGCCTGCCACCGGGCCCAGGCCTCGGGTTGCAGGCTGGGGCAGTGCCACAGCAGCAGCCCCGGTGCTTCGCCCCGTGCCCGCAGGGCCGCGCAGGCGGCCTCGGCCTCGGCCGGGTCGGCCCAGGGCCCCAGCAGCCGTGGCTGGCCGCTATCCGGCAGGTCGGCGTCGCGCGCCAGGCGCCGGAACAAGGCCTCCCCCACCACCCCGACCCGCCAGGGCGCCGGGCTGGCAGGGGCCGGTGCCGGGGGCAGGGCGGCCGGGCTGCCGGCCACCGCCTGGGCGTGGGTGGCCTGCACCGCCAGCAGCGCGGCCATGTCCAGCCCGGCCAGTTGCCCGATGGCGTGCCCCAGGTCGGTCAGCTGCTTGATGAGCGCCAGGCGCTGCACATCGGCCGCGCTGTAGAGCCGCTGGCCGCTGGGGCTGAGCGCGGCCTGGGTGAGCCGGTAGCGCCTCTCCCACACCCGCAGGGTGGTCACCGGCATGCGCACCATGCGTGCCACGGCCCCGCTGCGGTACTGCGGGCGGCGGCTGGGATCGGGTTCGGATGAATCCATATTGACTCGCAAAAGCAGCCGATGGAGCGACAGTATGCGTCAAAGACGATGCACTCAGGCGCCAAGCTGACTAAGCTGCTCGCCATGAAATGCCCTGAACTGAGCCCCATGAACCCCCGTGCCGCCGTGGTGGGGGCCGGTCTGGCCGGTGCCAGTTGTGCGCGCTGGCTGGCCGACGCCGGTTGGCAGGTGCAGGTGTTCGACAAGGCCCGGGGACCCGGCGGACGCCTGGCCACCCGGCGCATGGTCTGGACCACCCCCGACGGCCAGGAGCGGGTGACCTGGCTGGACCACGGGGCGGCCGATTTCGGGGCCCGTGGGCCGGCCTTCCAGCGGGCGCTGTTGCGGGCCCAGGCCGAAGGCTGGTGCCGCCGCTGGCAACCGCGGCCGAGCTCGCCGCTGGCCGAGGTGACGCCGCGCTGGCTGGGCCAGGCCGGCATGCCCGACTGGTGCCGCGGCCTGCTGGACGGCCTGAACGCGCGGTGGTCCTGCCCCGTCGACACCCTGGGCCGCGGCCTGCACGGCTGGTGGCTGGAATCCGGGGGGCAGCGGGTGGCCGAGGGGCTGGACGCGGTGGTGCTGGCGCTGCCGCCGGCCCAGGCCGCGCCCCTGCTTGCGCCCTGGCGGCCGGACTGGGCGGGCGCTGCCGCCGCGGTGCCCATGCTGCCCTGCTGGACGGTGATGGGCGTGAGCTCCGAACTGGCGGCCGAAGTGCCCGGCGGCGCCCTGGCCTGCCCGCCCACCGGGCCGCTGGCCCGCGTGCTGCGGCAGGATGCCCGGCCCGGCCGCGAACAGCGCGTGGGCGAGGCGCACTGGGTCCTGCAGGCCACGCCGACCTGGAGCCAGCTGCATCTGGAGGAGCCCCCCGAGGTGGTGCTGCCCGCACTGCAGGCCGCCTTGGCCGAATGGCTGGGCGAGCCGGTGCTCTGGCGCAGCGCGGTGGCGCACCGCTGGCGCTACGCCGTGCCCGCCCTGCCGCCGGCCGGTGCCTCCCACTGGTGGGATGGCGAGCTGGCCCTGGGCGTCTGCGGCGACTTCCTGGGGGGCGCGCAGCTGCCCGCCGGGGTGGAGCCGGTGGAGCGGGCCTGGAGTTCCGCGCGCGACCTGGCCGGTGCCCTGCAGACCAGCGTGGTGGAGGTGCTGGCATGAAGGCCCCCAAGGTGGCCGGCGCGGTCAAGGGCCTGAAGGCGGCCCTGCCGGTCAAGCCCTGTCAGCACTGCGGCCGGCCCATGGGCTGGCGCAAGCGCTGGGCCCGCTGCTGGGACGAGGTGCGCCACTGCTCCGCGGCCTGCCGCCGCCAGGCCGGGCGCCGGGGAGGGGGCGATGGCTGAACTGCGCCACCTGGTGCTGGTGCTGGGCGACCAGCTCGACCTGCGGTCCTCGGCCTTCGACGGCTTCGACCCGGCCCGTGACGCGGTGTGGATGGCCGAGGTGATGGAGGAAAGCACCCATGTCTGGTCGTCCCAGCCGCGCACCGCGCTGTTCCTGGCCGCCATGCGCCACTTCGCCCAGGCCCTGCGGGAGCGTGGCTGGACGGTGCACTACCGGCCCTTGGATGCACCCGAGGACCCGGCCCACCCCGGCGCGGGCGCCAGCCTGGGCGCGGCCCTGGCCGCCACGCTGGCCCGCCAGCGCCCGGCCGCCCTGGTGCTGACCGCGCCGGGCGACTGGCGCGTGCTGCAGGCCTTGCGGGCCGTGGCCCGGGACCAGGGCCTGCCGCTGGACCTGCGCGAGGACCGCCACTTCTACACCACGGTGCGCGAATTCGCCGCCTTCGCCCGCGGTCGCAAGGGCCTGCGGCTGGAGCACTGGTACCGCCATCTGCGCCGCCGCTTTGGCGTGCTGATGCGGCCCGATGGCGAGCCCGAGGGCGAGCGCTGGAACTTCGACGCCGACAACCGCGCCGCCTTCGGTCCCGAGGGACCGGGCCCGCTGCCGGCCCCGCCGCGCTTCGCGCCCGATGCGATCACGCAGCAGGTGCTGGCCCTGGTGCGCACCCGCCTGGCCGGGCATCCCGGCGCGCTGGACGACTTCGCCTGGCCGGTCACGCGCGCGCAGGCCCTGCAGGCGCTGGACGCCTTCGTGCGTGAGCGGCTGCCGCTGTTCGGCCGCTACCAGGATGCGCTGTGGGTCGGCGAGCCCTGGCTCTACCACTCGCAGCTGTCCGCGGCCCTCAACCTCAAGCTGCTGGACCCGCGCGAGGTGGTGGCCGCGGCCGAGGCCGCCTGGCGCGCCGGCCAGGTGCCGCTGGCCGGCG
The DNA here is from genome assembly GCF_021049305.1 of Ideonella dechloratans. Lineage (GTDB taxonomy): Bacteria > Pseudomonadota > Gammaproteobacteria > Burkholderiales > Burkholderiaceae_C > Ideonella > Ideonella dechloratans. The sequence continues at coordinate 3,174,281 of NZ_CP088081.1, read as the reverse complement.
CCGAAGGCTTCATCCGCCAGATCCTGGGCTGGCGCGAGTACGTGCGCGGCATTTACTGGACGCGCATGCCGGGCTACGCCGAGCTCAACGGCCTGGACGCCACGCTGCCGCTGCCCGCCTGGTTCTGGACCGGCCAGACGCCGATGGCCTGCCTGCGCGATGCGCTGCACCAGACCCTGCGCTGGGGTTATGCCCACCACATCCAGCGCCTGATGGTGATCGGCCTCTATGCCCAGCTGCTGGGCGTGCGGCCTCAGGAAGTCCACCGTTGGTTCCTGGCCGTCTATGTCGATGCGGTGGAGTGGGTGGAGCTGCCCAACACCCTGGGCATGTCCCAGCACGCCGATGGCGGCGTGATGGCCAGCAAGCCCTACATCGCCAGCGGCCAGTACCTGCAGCGCCAGGGCGCGCCCTGCGCGGGCTGCGCCTTCGACCCGCGCCAGCGCAGCGGCCCGCGGGCCTGCCCCTACACCACGCTGTACTGGGACTTCCTGCTGCGCCACCAGGACTGGCTGGCCGGCCACCCCCGCCTGGGCATGCAGGTGCGCCACCTGGCCCGCCTGGACGAGACCGAGCGCACCGCGCTGCAGGCCCAGGCCCGGGCGCTGCGCGCGCAGGGGGAACAGGAGGCGCAGGAGGTGCCGGCATGAACCAGCCGCTCTCCCGCCCCGAGGCCGCGGCTGCGCTGGAGGTCTTCTTCGACGGCGCCTGCCCCCTGTGCCGGCGTGAGATCGCCCACTACCGTCGGCTCACGCCCCGCCAGCCCATCGTCTGGCGCGACCTGAGCGAGCCCGCGACCTGCGCCGCGCTGGACGACCCCCGTGCGCCGGACCGGGCCGCGCTGCTGGCGCGCTTTCATGTGCGCGATGCGGTCGGGCACTGGCATGGCGGGGCTGCGGGCTTTCTGCGGCTGTGGGCGGCCTTGCCGCGCTGGTGGTTGCTGGCCGCGGCGGTGCAGGCCCTGCCGGGCGCGCCCTGGCTGGCCGAGCGGGCCTACCGCCGCTTCCTGCGCTGGCGCCCGGCGCTGCAGGCGCGGGCCCGCCGCCTGCTGGGCGAAGGGGCCGAGGCGGACTGCGGCGCTGCCTGCGATCCCGACCGGGGGCGCCATGGCTGAGCCGGCCACCGCCCTGGTCTGGTTCAAGCGCGACCTGCGCCTGCGCGACCATGCGCCGCTGGTTGAGGCGGCCCGTTTCGAGCGGGCGCTGGCACTGGTGCTGATCGAGCCGGCCTGGCTGGACAGCCCCGAATGCCACCCCCGCCACGTGGCCTATCTGCTGGCCTGCCTGGCGCCGCTGCGCGAGGCCCTGGCCGCACGCGGCCTGCCGCTGCTGGTGCGGGTGGGCGAGGCGGTGCCGGTGCTGGAGGCGCTGCGCCGCATGCATGGCCTGAGCCACCTGCTCAGCCACGAGGAGACCGGGCCCGGTTGGAGCTACACCCGTGACAAGGCGGTGGCCGCCTGGTGCCGGACCCAGGGCGTGGCCTGGCTGGAATGGCCGCAGACCGGCGTGGTGCGGCGGCTGCGCAGCCGCAGCGGCTGGGCTGCGCAGTGGGCGCGCCGCATGCAGGCGCCGCCGCTGCCCCGTTCTGCCGGCTGGGCCGGCGTGCCCGACTTGCTGCCCGAGCCGTTGCCGACCCTGGGCGATCTGGGCCTGTCCGGCCCGGGGCCCACCTTGCCGCCGGCCGGCGAGGCCGCGGCCTGGGCCGGGCTGGGCAGCTTTCTGCAGGGGCGGGCGGCCGGCTACCGGCGCGCCCTGTCCAGCCCGCTGAGCGCCGAGACCGGCTGCAGCCGCCTGAGCGAGCACCTGGCCTTCGGCACGGTGTCGATGCGCTGCGTCTTCCAGGCCACCGAGCGGGCGCGCCAGGCCACCCCCGATGCCGCGCTGGCCCGCGACCTGACGTCCTTCGGCGCCCGGCTGCGCTGGCACTGCCACTTCATGCAGAAGCTGGAGGACGAGCCGGCGGTGGAGTGGCGCAACTTCTCCCGCGCCCACGACGGTCTGCGGCCCGGCGACGCCGGTTGCGAGGCGCCCTGGCGCCAGGAGCTGTTCGAGGCCTGGTGCGAGGGCCGCACCGGCTATCCGATGGTGGACGCCTGCATGCGCCAGCTGCGCGCCACCGGCTGGCTGAACTTCCGCATGCGGGCGATGCTGGTGAGCTTCGCGGCCTACCACCTGTGGCTGCACTGGCGCGCGCCGGGCCTGTTCCTGGCCCGCCAGTTCCTGGACTTCGAGCCGGGCATCCACTGGAGCCAGATGCAGATGCAGTCGGGCACCACCGGCATCAACACGCTGCGCATCTACTCGCCGGCCAAGCAGGCCGCCGAGCACGACCCCGAGGGCCGCTACCGGCGACGCTGGCTGCCCGAGTGGGGCACGCCGGCCTACCCGGCCCCGGTGGTGGAGGAGGCCACGGTGCTGGCCCACGCCAAGACCGTGCTCTACGGCCTGCGTCAGCAGGCACCTGCCCGGGCCGAGGCCCAGGCCATCCAGGCGCGTCACGGCTCGCGCCGCTCGGGCCTGCCACCCTCGGGACGCCGACGGGGCCGGGCCCCTGTTCCGTCGCCTTCGCAGATGACGTTTTGGTGATGTTCTCTACAAGCTTGCAGAAGGCTGTCGGAGAGTGTGACAGCTTGTTGTCCATCCACCACGGCCCATTCGGGGTGTCAGGGCTTTCTGACGCCAGGGTGGGCCGCACCACGCCTGCCGAGAGCCGCGCCTGCAAGGCGGGACGGCGGTGCGGCGGGAACCGGCCCACCGAGGAAGGGCAGGGATCGGGTCAGGCCGCCGACCGCCGGGTTTGGCCGCGGTGCCTTTGCACAAATTTGATCTACTGCAAGCGAGCAAAACTTGGCAACTTATTCCGACACGACAGCCCCGTCAATGGAGCTAACCAGCGCAGCGCCTACAATCTAGGTCAAGTACCAGTATTGCGGCACATCAATCGCCGCCCCCTGGCGTCATGCGCCAGATCAATGGGGTGGGCGGTATGCCGCGGGGCCAGCCACATGAATCGGATGCATCAAGCGCGCCGCCCGCGTCGGCGCTCGGGTGACGCCTGCGCGGTGCGCGCGGGTGTCGGTGCATTCGTGCCGGTGGCGGTCTGGCCGCCTGGTGCCGAGTTCCCGGCCGGTCCGCCGTCCGGGGGAGTGGCGTCCGCCTCACCGGGCTGATGCCTGGCCGGCGCCCCGCGCGCCCGCCCAGCCCCCCAGCGCCGGATGTACCCGGCACCGATCGTCCTGCCGCCCTGCGGTTCCCGAATCTTCATCAACCATCCAGTCGTATGACGAGTAACTCTAGACCCACCCGCTGGTTGGGCGTCGGCACAGCGCTGCTGGCCACGCTCCTGTCGGGCTGCAAGGGCGGCATCCTCGACCCGAAAGGGCCGATCGGTGCCGACGAGAAATCGCTGATCCTGACCGCCACCTTCCTGATGCTGCTGGTGGTGGTGCCGGTCATCGTGATGACCCTGGTGTTCGCCTGGAAGTACCGGGCCAGCAACACGGCCGCCGTCTACACCCCCAAATGGGCCCACTCCACGAAAATTGAAGTGGTGGTCTGGACGATCCCCGTGATCATCGTGATCGGCCTGGCCATCCTGGCCTGGGAAACGACCCACAAGCTGGACCCATACCGTCCGCTGGAATCGGACAAGGCGCCGATCAAGGTGGACGTGGTGGCCCTGAACTGGAAGTGGCTGTTCATCTACCCGGACCTGGGCATCGCCACGGTCAACCAGCTGGCCTTCCCCAAGGACACGCCGGTCAATTTCCGCATCACCTCCGATGTGGCGATGAACTCCTTCTTCATCCCGCAGCTGGGCGGCCAGATCTACGCCATGGCCGGCATGGAGACCAAGCTGCATCTGCTGGCCAACGAGGCCGGCAGCTATGACGGCATGTCCGCCAATTACAGCGGCGCCGGTTTCTCGGGCATGAAGTTCAAGGCCATCGCCACCGAGACCCCCGAGGACTTCCAGGCCTGGGTGGCCAAGGTCAAGGCCCAGGCGACGCCGCTGGATGCCCAGGCCTACCTGGCCCTGGCCCAGCCGAGCGAGAACAACCCGCCGGCCTACTTCACCGCCGCAGAGCCGCGTCTGTTCGACGCCGTGATGCACAAGTACATGGCAGGCCGCCAGTCGCTGGCCGCCACCGACGACGACCTGAAGCTGGCCGCGCTGAGCAAGGCGCTGTGCGAGCCCGTGGCCGCCACCAAGGAGTAACGCGATGTCGACGTTTTTGGGCAAGCTGAGCCTGGACGCCGTTCCCCTGCACGAGCCCATCATCATGGGCACGCTGACCGGGGCCGGCCTGCTGGGGCTGGTGATCGTCGCCCTGATCACCAAGTACGGCAAGTGGGGCTACCTGTGGCGTGAGTGGCTCACCTCGGTGGACCACAAGAAGATCGGCGTGATGTACATCATCGTCGCCATGGTGATGCTGCTGCGCGGCTTCGCCGACGCCGCGATGATGCGTGGCCAGCTGGCCATGGCCACCGGGGGCAACCTCGGCATCTTCCCGCCGGAACACTACGACCAGATCTTCACCGCCCACGGCGTGATCATGATCATCTTCATGGCCATGCCGTTCATGACGGGCCTGATGAACATCGTGGTGCCGCTGCAGATCGGCGCGCGTGACGTGGCCTTCCCCTTCCTGAACTCGCTGTCGTTCTGGCTGCTGGTGGCGGGCGCGGCGCTGGTGAACCTGTCGCTGGGCGTGGGCAACTTCGCCCGCACCGGCTGGGTGGCCTATCCGCCGCTGGCCGAGCTGGGCTTCAGCCCGGACGTGGGGGTGGACTACTACACCTGGGCCCTGCAGATCTCCGGCATCGGCACCACGCTGACCGCGGTCAACTTCCTGGTGACCGTGTGGAAGATGCGTGCCCCCGGCATGAAGCTGATGCAGATGCCGATCTTCACCTGGACCTGCACCTGGGCCAACGTGCTGATCGTCGCCTCGTTCCCGATCCTGACCGGCGCCCTGGCCATGCTGAGCCTGGATCGCTACCTGGGCTTCCACTTCTTCACCGCGGATGCCGGCGGCAACGCGATGATGTACCTGAACCTGTTCTGGGCCTGGGGTCACCCTGAGGTGTACATCCTGGTCCTGCCGGCGTTCGGCATCTTCTCGGAAGTGGTCTCCACCTTCACCGGCAAGCGCCTGTTCGGCCACACCTCGATGATCATCGCCTCCGGCGTGATCTCGGTGCTGGGCTTCATGGTCTGGCTGCACCACTTCTTCACGATGGGCTCCGGCGCCGACGTGAACGCCTTCTTCGGCATCGCCACGATGGTCATCTCGGTGCCCACCGGCGTGAAGCTGTTCAACTGGCTGTTCACCATCTACCGCGGCCGCCTGCGCTTCGAACCCCCGATCTTCTGGATCCTGGGTGCGATGGTGACCTTCTCGATCGGCGGCATGACCGGCGTGCTGATGGCCGTGCCGGGCGCGGACTTCGTGCTGCACAACAGCCTGTTCCTGATCGCCCACTTCCACAACACCATCATCGGTGGCGCGGTGTTCGGCTACCTGGCCGGCTTCGCCTTCTGGTTCCCCAAGGTGTTCGGCTTCAAGCTGAACCCCACCCTGGGCAAGGCCGCCTTCTGGTGCTGGCAGATCGGCTTCTTCATCGCCTTCATGCCGCTGTATGCCCTGGGCTTCCTGGGCATGACCCGTCGCCTGAACCACACCGACAACCCGCTGTGGACCCCGTACCTGTACGTGGCCGCCGTCGGTGCCGCGCTGATCGCCCTGGGCATCGCCTTCCAGCTGCTGCAGCTGGCCGTCAGCCTGATGCAGCGCAAGCAGGCCCAGGCCCTGGACCTGTCGGGCGACCCCTGGAACGGCCACACCCTGGAGTGGTCCACCTCCTCGCCGCCGCCGGCCTACAACTTCGCCGTGATCCCCACGGTGCATGACGTGGACGCCTGGACCGACATGAAGGAGAAGGGCGTGGCCTACCAGCAGCCGGCCAAGTACGCGCCGATCCACATGCCCAAGAACACCCCCTGGGGCGTGGTCATCGGCCTGTTCACGCTGGCCATGGGCTTCGCGCTGATCTGGCACATCTGGTGGCTGGCCATCGTGGGTCTGCTGGGCATCGTGGCCGGCACCCTGGGCCGCGCCTACGACCCGGACAAGGACTTCTACATCCAGCCCGACGAGATCCTGGCCACCGAGAACGCCCACCTGGCCAAGGTGCGCGCGGCCCAGGCTGGTGTGCAACCCCAGGCCGACGGCCAGGCCCTGCCCGGCAGCGCCGGCGTGGCCACGGCCTGAGAGCGAGTGAACCGACATGAGCACCTACGTTGCTGAGCACGCGCACGGCGCGCACGACGAGCACGAGCACCACGACACCGGTTCCCAGACGGTGCTGGGCTTCTGGCTCTACCTGATGACCGACTGCATCCTGTTCGCGACGGCGTTCGCGGGCTATGCGGTGCTGTACCGGAACGTGGCCACCGGCCCGATGGGCCGCGAGATCTTCGACCTGCCCTATGTGATGGTGGAAACGGCGGCCCTGCTGCTGAGCTCCATCACCTACGGCTTCGCGATGATCGCCGGCCACAAGAAGAACAAGTCGGGCGTGCTGGCCTGGCTGGCCCTGACCTTCGTCTTCGGCGCGGTCTTCATCGGGATGGAAGTCAACGAGTTCCACCACATGATCGAGGAGGGCCACGGCCCGCAGGTCAGCGCCTTCCTGTCGGCCTTCTTCGGCCTGGTGGGTCTGCACGGTCTGCACGTGACCTCGGGCCTGATCTGGATGGCGATCCTGATGATCGAGACCGTCAAGTCCGGCCTGAGCGATCGCCTGATGACGCGCCTGAGCTGCCTGAGCCTGTTCTGGCACTTCCTGGACATCGTCTGGATCTGCGTCTTCACCGTCGTCTACCTGAAGGGAGTGCTGTGATGAGCGCCGCTTCGCATGAACACGCCGCCGAGGACCATGGCAGCGTCAAGAGCTACCTGGTCGGCTTCGCGCTGTCCGTGATCCTGACGGCCATCCCGTTCTGGATCGTGATGAGCGGCCACTTCACCGCCTCGGCGGCCACGGCCGGCATCCTGATCTTCGCGGTGGTGCAGATCCTGGTGCACCTGAAGTACTTCCTGCACCTGAACTTCACGACCGAATCCGGCCGGGTCAACACCTTCTCCTTCGCCTTCACGGCGATGGTGATCGTGCTGCTGGTGGGTCTGTCGATCTGGATCATCACCACCGCCGACGCGCTGATGCTGCGCTGAGCGAGGCCGACTTGAAGCTCAGCCGTTACCTCCAGGTCACCAAGCCCGGCATCACGGGCGGCAACCTGATCGCCACCTTCGGCGGCTTTCTGCTCGCCAGCCAGGGCCACACCCTGGACTGGGGGCTGATGCTGGCCACGGCGATCGGCCTGTCGCTGGTGGTGGCCTCGGGTTGCGCGATCAACAACTGCATCGACCGCGACATCGACAGCCGCATGGCCCGCACCCAGAAGCGGGTGCTGGTGACCGGCGCGATGAGTGTGAAGGCGGCCTTCGCGCATGGCCTGCTGCTGGGTGTGGCGGGCTTCGCCACCCTGGCGCTGTGGACCAACGCGCTGGCCACGGCCTGCGCGGCCTTCGGCTACTTCATCTACGTGGGCGTCTACAGCCTGTGGATGAAGCGCCGCTCGGTCTACGGCACGGTGGTGGGCAGCCTGTCGGGGGCGGTGCCGCCGGTGGCGGGCTACTGCGCCGCCAGCGGCCGCTTCGACACCGGCGCGCTGATCCTGCTGCTGATGTTCTGCCTGTGGCAGATGCCACACTCCTACGCCATCGCGATCTTCCGCTTCAAGGACTATGAAGCGGCCCAGATCCCGGTGCTGCCGGTGGTGCGAGGCATCTCCGAGGCCAAGCGCCAGATCGTGCTCTACATCCTGGCCTTTGCCGCGGCGACCGTGCTGCTGGTGGTGGGCGGCTACGCCGGCTACGGCTACCTGGCGGTGGCGGTGGCCACCAGCCTGTGGTGGCTGAAGATGGCGCTGGCCGGCTACCAGCCGGCGGTGGACGACCGCCGCTGGGCCCGCCAGGTCTTCCTGTTCTCGACCATCACCATCTCCGCCCTGAGCGTGATGATGGCGGTCGACGGCCAGGTGCCGGCCCACGTGGGCTGGGTGCTGTGATGCAGCGCTGAACCGCGGTTCGGCCATGAAAAAGGGCGGTCCTCGGACCGCCCTTTGCTTTGGTGCTCGCGTCAGCGGATGGCCACGCCCCAGGGCAGCTTGCCCACCGGGATGTCCTTGATCTTCTCGTTCTTCGTCAGGTCGATGACCGAGACCGCGCCCGAACGGCCACAGGCCACGTAGAGTTTCTGGCCGTCGGGGGTGAGCGCCATGTTCCAGGGCCGCTGGCCCACCGGGATGGTGGCCTGCACCGCCAGCGTCCGGGTGTCGATGACCATCACGTTGTGGTCGCCGCCGTTGGAGACGAAGACCCGCTGGCCGTCCGGGTGCACCACGATGCCGTTGCTGCGCAGGCCGACCTTCACCTGGCCCACGATCTTCCAGCTCGCGGTGTCGATCTTGTAGACCTCGCTGGCCGTCTCGGCCGCCACCCAGGCGAACTTGCCATCGGGCGAGAAGCCCATGCCGCGCGGCCGCGCGCCCACCGGGATCTGGGTCAGCTCGCTGCGGCTGGCGAAGTCGATCACGTCCACCGCCTCGCCTTCCTCGGCACTGACGATCACCGTCTTGCCATCGGGCGAGAACACCGCGTGCTCGGGGTTTCGGCCCTTGACCTTGACCTCGAACACCTTCTGCCGGGTGGCGGTGTCGATGAACATCACCTCGTTGCCTTCCTCGACCGCGGCGGCCACCCAGCGGCCATCGGCCGAGATGCCGGCGCCCTCGGGCGAGGTGCCCAGCGGGATGCTGCCCACCAGCTTGCCGGCCACCAGGTCCACCACGTTCAGCGCGCCGGCGGGCTGGTCGGTGACGAAGGCGGTGCGCGCATCGGGGGTGACCACCGTGCCGCGCGGCTTCTTGCCGGCGGGGATCTCGGCCACGACCTGGTCGGTCTCGGTGTCGATCACGCTGAGGGTGCCGGAGCCCTCGTTGGGCACATAGGCATGGGGGCCGGCCCAGGCGGGCGTCAGGCAGGCGCCCGCCAGCAGCGCGGCGCTCAGGAGCTTCAATCGGGGTGAAACGGGAGGCATCACGGATCCTTGCAGCGGCAGGGGCGCCGCTTCGGATTCAGTGTAGAAAGCCCGCTGGTTCCGGGGTAGCGGCCGAACCCTGGACCTGGCTGTACCAGGGCCATTGCAGACGTCCCAGAATGGAGCACTCCCGCGTCACAGCGGCGGATCCTCGCATCCAGAAAGGTCATCATGTCCCTTGCCTCGCCCCCCTATGCGCTGCACTACTGGCCCACGCCCAACGGCCACAAGATCACGATGCTGCTCGAAGAACTCGGCCAGCCCTACGAGATCCATCCGGTGAATATCAGCGCCGGAGATCAGTTCAAGCCCGAATTCCTGGCCATCGCGCCCAACAACCGCATGCCGGCTCTGGTGGACCCGGCGCCGGCCGATGGCGGCGAGCCGCTGAGCCTGTTCGAGTCCGGCGCCATCCTGATGTACCTGGCGGAAAAGCACGGCGCCTTCCTGCCGGCCGATCTGCGCGGTCGCAAGGCGGTGCTGGAATGGCTGTTCTGGCAGGTTGGCGGCCTGGGGCCCATGGCCGGGCAGAACCACCACTTCGGGATCTACGCGCCCGAGAAAATCCCCTACGCCATCGAGCGCTACGTCAAGGAGACCAACCGTCTCTACGGCGTGCTGGACCGGCGCCTGGCCTTGGTGCCTTTCGTCGCGGGGGAGGCCTACACCATCGCCGACATGGCGATCTACCCCTGGATCGTGCCCTGGGAGCGGCAGCAGCAGCGCCTGGCCGACTTTCCGCACCTGTCGCGCTGGTTCGCCGAGGTGGCGGCGCGGCCGGCCACGGTGCGGGCCTATGCCGTGGCGCAGACCGAGCCTTTCAGCGGCCGTTCGGCGGTCACCGAGGCCGGCAAGAAGCTGCTGTTCGGGCAGACGGCGGCTTCGGTGACGGGCCGGCCCTGAGGCCGTCTCAGTGGCGGCCGGTGTCCATCACCGCCGCCAGGGCTTTCTCCAACTCGGCACCGAGGGTCTGCAGCGTGCTGCGCACCTGAACCGGATCCCCGCTGCCGGTGTCCATGCGCAGGCCGGCCAGGTCGTCGGCGACGGCCTGGCGCATCTGGTCGATTTCGCTGAGCCGGGCCTGCAGGGCGGGATGCAGGGGGGCGCTCGTCTCGCGCGCCTGGTCCATCAACTCGTCAATGTGACGCAGGTGCGACTCGGACTCCAGGATGTGTTGTTCGATCAGGCGGTCAACTTGGCTCATGGTGCCTCCGTTGGGATGAGACGAAGTGGTGTGCGCTGTCGGTGAATCCTTCACGCCCAGTGTCGCGCGGACGCTGCCTCGTGGTCTACCCCCTGCGGGGCCGGCGACAATGGAGCCTCTGGCAGCACATATGCATTTGTTCCTCACTTTTCTACGGCGGTTCCCTGCGGCGCTTGGCGCGCTGGGTTTTTCCTTCGGATGCCTGACGGCCGCCGCCCAGCCGGGCGCCTCGGTCGCACCGGGACAGTCGGTCGATCTGGAGGCCCTGACGACCACCGAACTGGCGGCTCGGCAGGCCGCCGGCGTGGACACCGTGCTGGTCCCCGTGGGCGGCACCGAGCAAAGCGGTCCGCACATGGCGCTGGGCAAGCACAACGTGCGGGTGCACCACCTGGCCGACGAGATCGCCCGGGCCTGGGGCCGGGCCGTGGTGGCCCCGGTGCTGGCCTATGTGCCCGAGGGCACGGTCACGCCGCCGCAGGGTCACATGCGCTTCACCGGCACCATCTCTATCCCCACGCCGGTCTTCGAGGGCGTGCTGGAAGGGGCGGCCCGCAGCTTCCACCAGCACGGCTTCCGCCATGTCGTGTTCCTGGGCGACCACGGCGGCTACCAGCACAGCCTGGAGGTCGTGGCCAACCGTCTGAACAAGGAGTGGAAGGGCGGCAGCGGCGGGCCGGCCGTGGTCGCCCTGACCGGGTATTACCGCGCCGCCGAGGACTTCAACGGCATGCTCAAGGCCCAGGGCTTCTCCGAGGCCGAGATCGGCCTGCACGCCGGTCTGGCCGACACCGCGCTGATGATGGCGGTCGATCCCTCGCTGGTGCGTGTCGATCGACTGCGTGGCGCCGGCATCGACCATGGCGCCGATGGCGTGCGGGGTCAGCCCGCACGGGCCACGTCTGCGCTGGGTCAGCCCGGCATTCGCCACATCATCGACACTTCGGTCGCGGCGCTGCGTGCGCAGTTGCCTCCGGTGTCCTCTCCCACCCGTTGACCGATCGGTCGCCGAATCGATCACCCGCCTTCTTTCCCAGGACGTTCTCTTGATCTCTTCGACCGTCTCGACACGCCGCCTGCGCTGGGCGGGTGCGTTGCTGGGGGCCACTGCGGCCGCCGCAGCCCTGTACGCCCACGCCGCTGCGCCGGCTGCCGCGCCCGCGGCGGCCGCTGTCGTCACCGTGCCGGGCATGCCCCGGGTGGTGAACCCGGCCAACCTCTACAGCGAAACCGCCACCGGCCGCGTCAGCCCGGCGCTCCAGGGCGATCTGCCGCGCGTCTATGTGCCCAATCTGCGCGGCAACAGCGTGTCGGTGATCGATCCGGCCACGCTCAAGGTGGTGGACACTTTCAAGGTCGGCCGCGGCCCGCAGCACATCGTGCCCTCGTGGGACCTGCGCACCCTGTGGGTGGCCAACAACGCCGAGCGCCGCACCGACGGCAGCCTGACCCCCATCGACCCTCGCACCGGCAAGCCGGGCGAATCGGTGGAGGTGGACGACCCCTACAACCTGTACTTCACGCCCGATGGCAAGTCCGCCATCGTGGTGGCCGAGGCCCGGCATCGCCTGGACTTCCGCGATCCCAAGACCCTGGCGATGCAGTACAGCATCGACGTGCCGCAGTGCGGCGGCATCAACCACGCCGATTTCTCCATCGACGGGCGTGAGGCCCTGTTCACCTGCGAATTCCAGGGCAGCGTGGCGCGGATCGATCTGATCAACCGCCAGGTGCTGGGCTACCTGAAGCTGAAGATGCCCTCCACCCGCTTCAAGGCCGCCGGCCCGGTGGATGGCGGCCCGCCCGGCAGCGAGATCTGCTCGGCCCAGAAGGGCATGCCGCAGGACATCCGCATCTCGCCCAATGGCAAGCGCTACTTCGTGGCCGACATGGAGGCCGACGGTGTGCACGTGATCGACGCCGCCACCTTCACCGAGATCGGCTTCATCGCCACCGGCGTGGCCGCCCATGGCCTGTATCCCAGCCGCGACGGCAGCAAGCTCTATGTGGCCAACCGCGGCTCGCACAAGATCCACGGCAAGCCCAAGGGCGCGGGCAGCGTCACCGTCATCGATTTCGCCAGCGAGAAGATCGTCGCCCAGTGGCCCATTCCCGGCGGCGGCAGCCCCGACATGGGCAATGTCAGCGCCGATGGCCAGTGGCTGTGGCTGTCGGGCCGCTTCGACGATGTGGTCTACCGCATCAGCACCAGCACCGGCGCGGTGGACAAGATCAAGGTGGGCCAGGAGCCGCACGGCCTGACCGTCTGGCCGCTGCCGGGTCGCTACTCTCTGGGCCACACCGGCAACCTGCGCTGAGCCCTCGCGGCGCGACGCGGCATGCAAAAAGGCCCGGCACCGTGAGGTGCCGGGCCTTTTTCTTCAGGTGCCCGGAACGATCAGGCCTTCTGCTCGGCGTCGATCTGCGAGGTCTTCTTCGTGTCCCGCATCAGCAGGTTGACCAGCAGGGTGCAGCCGATCACCGCGCTGGCGTACCAGTAGAAGCCCGATTCATGGCCGCCCTGCTTGAACCACAGGGCGATGTACTCGGCCGTGCCACCGAACACCGACACCGCGAAGGCATAGGGCACGCCCACGCCGGTGGCGCGGATGGCCGCCGGGAACAGCTCGGCCTTCACCACCGCGTTGATCGAGGTGTAGCCCGAGACGATCAGCCAGGCGCAGGCGATCAGCGCAAAGGCCTCCCAGGGGCCCTGGGCGTGCTGGATGGCGGTCATCAGCGGCACCGTCAGCAGGGTGCCCAGCAGGGCAAAGCCCACCAGCAGCGGTCGGCGGCCGATCTTGTCCGACAGCATGCCGTACAGCGGCTGCAGCAACAGCGCGAAGACCAGGCTGGCGGCCGAGACGGCGGTGGTCTGGGTGTCGGTCAGGCCCACCGACAGCTTCAGGAACTTCTGCATGTAGGTGGTGTAGACGTAGAAGGCCAGCGTGCCGCCCATGGTCAGGCCGACCACGATGGCGCATTCGCGCGGGTACTGCATCAGCTGGCGCAGGCCGCCCATCTTCTGGCCGGCCGAGCGGGCCTTGGCCTTCTCGAAAGACGCCGTTTCCGGCAGGTCGCGCCGCATCCACAGCGCCGTCAGGGCCAGGCCGGCGCCGACGAAGAAGGGGATGCGCCAGCCCCAGGCCTTGAGTTCCTCGGGCGTGAGCAACAGGTGCTGCAGCACCAGCAGCAGCACCAGGGCGGTGAGCTGGCCGCCGATCAGCGTGACGTACTGGAAGCTGGCGTAGAAGCCGCGGTGCTTGGAGGTGGCCATCTCCGACAGGTAGGTGGCGCTGGAGCCGTACTCGCCGCCCAGGCTCAGGCCCTGCAGCAGGCGGGCCAGCAGCAGCAGCACCGGGGCCAGCGCGCCCACGCTGGCATAAGTGGGTGCGCAGGCGATCAGCAGCGAGCCGCCGCACATCAGCAGCACCGAGGCCATCAGCGCGGTGCGGCGGCCCAGGTGGTCACCGATGTAGCCGAACAGCAGGCCGCCGATCGGCCGCACGAAGAAGCCCAGCGCGAAGATGCCCGCGGTGGACAGCATCTGCGCGGTCGGGTCCTCCTTGGGAAAGAAGGACGAGGCGAAGTACAGCGCGAAGGCCGAGTAGGCGTAGAAGTCGTACCACTCGACCAGGTTGCCGATGGAGCCGACGATGATGGCCTTCAGGCGCTTCAGGGAGATGGCCTCGTCGGCTGCCGGTGTGGTGGGGGTGGTGGGCGCGCGGCCGGCGTCCAGGGTGGTGGCGGGGGGCATGGATTTGTCTCCTCGGTACGGCGAATGCACGTCCGCCCCTGCGGCCGTGCCCGGGTTCGAGTGTGTCGAGCCCGGGACGCGGGGGCATCCGCAAGCGCGCCCGGAACGCTCTGCGTAGATTTACGGAGATGGGTGCTTGCCCTCCGCGCTGACGGCCACCATCTGCCAAGATGACGGCCGTCCATGTCCGTCTCCGTGTCCCCGGCCGCTGCTCCCGTCGCCTCCCGCTCTCGCCGTTGGGGGCGCTGGCTGCTGCTGCTCCTGCTGGCGTCGGTGCCGGTGTGGCTGGCGGGCTGGTGGACCGTGCGTCACGAGACGGACCAGCGCCTGGCGGCCCTGCATTCGGCCCAGGACCTGCACGCCCTGGGCCTGCGCGGCATCATCGGCAAGTACAGCTACCTGCCGGCCGTGGTGGCCCGCCAGCCGGCGGTGCGCGCGCTGCTGGCCACGCCCGGCGACGCGGCCCTGCGCGCGCGCGTGAACGAGGACCTGGCCGAGATCGGCCGCCGGGCCGATGCCCTGGCCGTCTACGTGATGGACCCGGCCGGCAATGCGCTGGCGGCCAGCAATGCCGGCACGCCGGAGAGCTTCGTCGGCCGCAACTATGCGCGCCGGCCCTACTTCACCCGGGCGCTGCAGGGCGGCACCGGCCTGTTCTACGGCGTGGGCCTGACCACCGGCCACCCGGGCCTGTTCGTGGCCGAGGCCATCCGGGCCCATGGCAGCGTGCTGGGGGTGGTGATCGTCAAGCTCTCGCTGGACAAGGTGGCGGCCACCTGGGCCCGCGCGCACGACCCGGTGCTGCTGCTGGACGAGCATGGCGTGGCCTTTCTGGCGACCTACCCCGATTGGCGGTACCACACCACCCGCGCGCTCACGCCAGCCGACGAGGCCGCCCTGCGCGACAGCGAGGCCTATGGCCATGGCACGGTGCCGAGTCCCATGCCCTGGCGGACCCAGGCGGCCGAGGCCGAGGGGGCCTTCGTGTTGCAGACCCGCGTCGCGGGCCGCTCCCGCAGCTTCCTGGCCCTGGCGCAGCCCCTGCCCGACTACGGCTGGACGCTGACGGTGATGACCGACCGCGACGAGATCCTGCAGGTGCGCGACCAGGCCTGGGCGATGGCGGCGCTGGCCATGGCCCTGCTGGTGATGGGCGGGCTGTACTGGCGCCTGCGCGAGCGCCGCTACGCTGAGCAGCGCGACGCCCGGCGCGAGCTGGAGCAGCGGGTGGCCGACCGCACCCGCGAGCTGCAGGAGGCCCAGGCCTTCCGCCATGCGATGGAGGAATCGCTGCTGGTGGGCATGCGGGCGCGCGACCTGGACGGCACCATCATCTACGTCAACCGGGCCCTGTGCCAGATGACCGGCTACGAGCCCGAGGAACTGCTGGGCCAGCGCCCGCCGTACCCCTACTGGCACCCGGACGACCTGGAGAAGCACTGGCATGACAGCAATGCCTCGCTGGCCGGCCAGGCCGAGCCCAGCGGCTTCGAGTCCCGCGTGCGGCACAAGGCCGGGCATGACGTGATCACCATGGTCTACACCGCCCCGCTGATCGACGCCGACGGCGTGCAGCGTGGCTGGATGAGCTCGGTGGTGGACATCACCGAGCAGAAGCGGGCCGAGGCGCGCCAGCGGGCCCAGGAAGGCCAGCTGCAGCGGGCGGCCCGCCTGGCCAGCCTGGGCGAGATGGCCTCCACGCTCGCGCATGAGCTCAACCAGCCGCTGATGGCCCTGTCCAACTTTGCCGCGGCGGCCCAGGCCCTGGCCCAGGGCGGCCCGCCGGACCTGCTGGTGCAGAGCCTGCAGGACGTGCGGGCCCAGGCCCAGCGGGCCTCGGAGATCGTGCGCCGCATCCGCGGCATGGTGCGCCAGGGCAGCGGCCTGGCCGAGCGCTTCGGCGCGGCCGAGCTGGTGGACACCGTGCTGGGCTGGCTCAAGCCCGAGATCACCGCCCGGCGCGTGCGCGTGGCCCGGGCCCTGCCGGCCGACCTGCCGCCGGTGCTGGCCGACCGCGTGCTGGCCGAGCAGCTGCTGCTCAACCTGGTGCTCAACGCCCTGCAGGCGCTGGAGGGACAGCCGGCAGAGCGGCGGCGCATCGAGATCAGCGCCCGCGCGGACGGTGCGCGCCTGCTTTTCAGCGTGGCCGACCACGGCCCCGGTGTGGCGGCCGACCATGCCGAGCAGCTCTTCGCCCCCTTCTTCACCACCAAGGCCGAGGGCCTGGGCCTGGGGCTGAAGATCTGCCGCTCCATCGCCGAGGCCCACGGCGGCGCGCTGAACTGGCACCCCCGCGAAGGCGGTGGCGCCGTGTTCGAATTCAGCCTGCCCCTGGCCTCCTGACGCTCAGACTCCCGCCATGACCTTCGCGCCGAAAGTCCAACTGCCCGTCTATGTCGTCGACGACGACGAGGCCGTGCGCCGCTCGCTGGTGATGCTGCTGTTTCCGCAGGGCCTGGCGGTGCAGGGCTTCGAGAGCGGCGAGGACTTCCTGGCCGCGGTGGACCCGCAGCAGCCCGGCTGCGTCATCCTGGACCTGCGCCTGGGGGGCCTGAGCGGCCTGCAGGTCTTCGAGGCCCTGCGCGCGGCCCACAGCCCGCAGGTGGTGCTGTTCCTGTCCGGCCATGGCGACATTCCCACCGCGCTGGCGGCCGTCAAGCAGGGCGCCTTCGACTGGGTGGTCAAGCCCGACACCGGCGCGCTGCTGGCCAAGCTGCCGCCGGCCCTGGCCGAGGCGGCCGAGCGCGCCCAGGCCCGCAGCCTGTGGGCCGGCCTGACCCCGCGCGAGCGCGAGGTGGCGCGCTGGGTGGCGCTGGGCTGGTCGAACAAGGCCATCGCCCGCGCCCTGGTGCCCGAATGCAGCCCGCGCTCGGTCGAGACCCACCGGGCCAACCTCTTTGCCAAGCTGGACATCGGCAACGACAACGCGCTGGGCCGCTGGCTCGCCCGTTTCGAGGCGGTGCTGCCCTGAAGGGTGGCGCGCGCGGCCGGCTTGTGCCAAGCTGAGTCTTGAAGCGGCGGCCCCTGGCCGCCATCTCTACGGGAGAGGACGCACACCGTGGAATTCAAGGACTACTACCAGATGCTGGGCGTGGCGCGCGACGCCAGTCCGGAGGCCATCAAGAAGGCCTACCGGCAGCTGGCACGCAAGTACCACCCCGACGTGAGCAAGGAGCCGGACGCGGCCGCCCGCATGAGCGAGGTCAACGAGGCCTATGCGGTGCTCTCCGACCCCGAGCGCAAGGCGGCCTACGACAACGTCGGCCAGGGCCATCAGGGCGGCGAGCACTTCACGCCGCCACCAGGCTGGGACAGCGGCTACGAGTTCTCCGGCAGCGGCTTCGAGCAGATGGACCCGGGCGAGTTCAGCGAGTTCTTCTCGCAGCTCTTCGGCCGTGCCGGAGCGGCGCGCCACCATGCCCGCCGACCCGCCGGTGGCGGGCGGGGGGAGGATCGCCACGCCCGCATCGAGCTGGCGCTGGAGGACGCCTTCACCGGCGGGCTGCGCCACCTGACCCTGCAGCATCCCGAGGTGGATGCGCAGGGCCGGGTGCAGATGCGTTCGCGGGTGCTGGAGGTGCAGATCCCGCGCGGCGTGCGACCGGGCCAGTTCATCCGCCTGGCCGGGCAGGGCGGGCCGGGACAGCCGCCGGGCGATCTGCTGCTGGAAGTGAGTTTCCGTCCGCATCCGCTCTTCCATGTGGAGAACGGCGTGCTGGTGGGCCGGCTGCCGGTGGCCCCCTGGGAGGCGGCGCTGGGCGCCGTCGTGCCGGTGGCCTTGCCCGATGGCCACACGCTCAAGGTGCGGGTGCCGGCCGGTGCCCAGGCCGGGCGCCGTCTGACGGTGCGCGGGCGTGGCCTGCCCTCGGCCACGCCGGGCGACCTGGAACTGGTGGTGCAGGTGGTGCTGCCCAGCGGGCTGGACCCGCGGGCCCAGGCGCTCTACGAGCAGATGGCCCGGGAGCTGACGGACTTTGATGCGCGCAAGGTGGCCGCGGCCGAAGCCGAGCGCGGGGAGACACCGACATGAGTCGACACATCACCACCTTCGAGGCCTGGTTGAGCCTGGACGAGTTCTGCCGGGTGGGGGCGCTCTCGCCCGACTGGGTGCGCTCGCGCCTGAGCACCGGCCTGCTGCAGGCCGTGGCCGGCGAGGCGGCCGAGTGCTTCGATGCGGCCATGCTGCAGCGGGCCTGCCGCATGGCCGCGCTGGAGCGCGATTTCGACGCCGTGCCGGAGCTGGCCGCGCTGGTGGCCGACCTGGAAACCGAGATCTCCCGGTTGCGCGCTCGGCTGCAGCACCTGGGCTGGGAAGACGCGTCCGAGACGGACGCACAATGAGCCCACAATGCCGACCATCGGCGCGCCGCCGGCCCGCCACCCCCGCACCCCACAGGAGATGACCATGACCCGCCTGGCCGACGCCAAGGACACGCCCGCCACCCCCGAGGACAGCACCCGCCTGGAGGACCAGTTCACCAGCAAGTCGCGCACCGTGATGGTGTTCGGCGAGATCAACGAGAAGCTGGCCCAGCTGACCTGCCGCCGCCTGCTGGCCCTGGCCACCGAGTCCGACAAGCCGATCACCGTGCTGATCTGCTCGCCCGGCGGCCATGTGGAGGCCGGCGACGCCATCCACGACATGATCCGCTTCGTCAACGCGCCGGTGTTCACCGTGGGCACCGGCTGGGTGGGCAGCGCCGCGGCGCACATCTACCTGGCCGCGCCGAAGGAGCGCCGCCTGTGCCTGCCCAACACCCGCTTCCTGATCCACCAGCCCGCGGGCGGCGCCGGCGGCCAGGCCACCGACATCGCCATCCAGGCCGAGCAGATCATCCGCACCCGGGCCCGCATCGCCAAGGTGATCGCCGAGCAGACAGGCCAGCCGCTGGACAAGGTGGCGCAGGACATCGAGCGCGACTTCTGGATGAACGCCGAGGAGGCGACCGCCTACGGCATCGTCTCGCGCGTGGTGCAGACCCAGGCCGAGCTGACCCAGCTGCAGGGCTGAGCCCCGCCCGCTCAGGCGGGCAGCGCGGCCGGTGCCCAGAGCTGGCGCTGCAGCAGTTCCAGCAGGTGGGCGGCGCTGGCCAGCGGCTCGGCGCCGCGCCAGCGGGCCACCAGCGCGGTGGCCGGCAGCGGCGGCAGGCCCTGGCGCACCGCCACCAGGCCCGGCTGGGCCATGCCCCGCGGCAGCGGGGCGACCGCCAGCCCGGCCGCCACCGCGTGGCGGATGCCGGTGGCGCTGTGGCCGGTGAAACGCAGCACCGGCTCGATGCCGGCCTGGGCCAGCGCGGCCAGGCCCGCCACCCGGAACACGCAGCCTTCCTGGAACACCGCCAGCGGCAGCGGTCGCTGGTGGGCGGCCTCGCTGCCCTCGCCGGTGAACCAGACCAGGGCCTCCTGACGCAGCCCCCGTTCCCCCAGGCCGGCCGGCGGCTGCGGCGCGCCGGCGCCCACCCGCTTGACGATGGCCAGGTCCAGCTCGCCGGCCTCCAGGGCCTGGCCCAGGCGCACCGACAGGTCGCTGCGCAGGCTCAGCGTGACGCGCGGGCAGGCCTGGGCGAAGGCCTGCAGCACGGCCGGGAAAGCGTCTTCCATCAACTCCTCGGGCAGGCCCACCCGCAGCTGGCCGGACACGCCGGGGGCGCTGAACAGGCTGCAGGCCTCGTCGTGCAGGCGCAGCAGGCGGCGGGCGTAGTCCAGCAGCGCGCGGCCTTCCTCGGTCGGCCCGTTGAGCCGGCCCTGGGCCCGATCCAGCAGGGGCTGGCCCACCTGTTCCTCCAGGCGCTTGACCTGCAGGCTGACGGCCGACTGGCTGCGGCCCAGACGCTCGGCGGCGGTCGAGAAGCTGCCGCTGTCGGCAATGGCCACCAGGGTGCGCAGCAGGTCCAGGTCCAGGTGTCGGGGGTTCATCATTCGAATCATCAATGATGCGTCGATAAATATCAACTTTGAAAATGATGGGCCAGCCTCTAAGGTGTCGCCCATGGACACCTCCTTCGCCCCTTCCGTCCCTTCCACCCCTTCCGTGAGCCGTGCCGCTCCCTCGCCCTGGGCCCTGGCGGCCGCCGGCACGCTGTTCAGCTTTCTGTGGGCCTCGGCCTTCATCGCCGGCAAGATCGGCTTCACCGCCTGTGGGCCGCTGACCCTGCTGTCGCTGCGCTTCACCTTGGTGGGCTTGGTGCTGGCCGTCGCGCTGGCCCTGCAACGGCAGCGGCTGCGGGTCTCGGGCCGGGCGGTGCTGGCCGGGCTGCTCAGCAACGCGGTCTACCTGGGCCTGGCCTACAGCGGCATGACCCATGTGCCCGCGGCGCTGACCGCCATCATCGTCTGCACCACACCGCTGCTGGTGGTGGCCCTGGGCGCTTGGCTGGGGCGCGAGCGCCTGGGCGCGCGGGCCGGCTGGGGCCTGGCCCTGGCCTTCGGCGCGGTGGTGATGATCATGGGCCAGCGCCTGCACCTGGACGGGCTGGCGCCCTGGGCGGTGGGCCTGATCGCCGCGGGCACGCTGGCCCTGGCGCTGGGCACGCGCCTGAACCAGGGCGTGGCCGGGCGGGAAGACCCCTGGCAGGTGGCCTGTGCCCAGCTGCTGGCCAGCGGCTTGGTGCTGCTGCCGCTGGCCTGGGCCACCGAGGGCCTGCAGGTGCGCTGGGGGGCGGCCTTCTGGGGCAGCCTGCTCTACCAGGCCGGGCCGGTGTCCTTGGGCACCACGCTGATCCTGCTGTGGCTGGTGCGCCAGGGCGGGGCCAGCCGGGCCAGCAGCTTCCACCTGCTCAGCCCCTTCTTCAGCATCGCGCTGGCGGTGGGGCTGCTGGGCGAGCGGCTTTATCCGCTGGATCTGCTGGGCCTGCTGCCTCTGGTGGCGGGCATGGCCCTGGTGCTGCACCGGCCTGCGCCCGCGCGGCGCTGACCCAGAGGCCGACCGGTCTTCAGTCCCGCCGCTGCAGCAGGCGCACGTGCATGGGCCGCAGGAAGTTGGCCCCATCCGGCCCCAGATGGGGCTGAAAGGCGGCGCGCACCTCGGCCACCCGGTTCGCGTCCAGGTAGTGGCGGGCAAAGCTGGGCCGCATCATGCGGGCTTCGAAGGTCTCGAAGCTGTCGAAATGGGCCGGCATGTCGAAGCGCAGCTCGGCCACCTGGGCCCAGGTGCCGGTGGTCAGGGCCTCGTCCAGCGCGTGCTGGGCGGCGGTGCGCACCGGACCCTCGTCGTTGAAGAGCCGCACGATGCGGTTGAGCGGGCCGGCATAGACGGGCTCCGATACATAGAGGTGGCCGCCGGGTTGGAGCACCCGGGCCACCTCGGCCAGCGCCGTGCCCATGTCGTGCACCGGCACGTGGTGCAGGGACTTGAGCATCAGCGCCAGATCGAAGCACTCGTCCGGCAGCGGAATGGCCTGGGCCCCGGCGCTGATGAACTGCAGCCCGGGCACCGGGGCCGCGGCCAGGTTCTTGTCGTGCTGGATGCGGTCCACCTCCAGGCCGGTGACCTGGCTGTCGGGGTGGCGGGCGAGTAGATCACGCGCCAGCCGGGCGGCGCCGCAGCCCAGCTCGATGATCTTGCGGCCGGCCAGCGGCACCAGGGCCGAGAGCACCTCGAGTTCGTCGGTGACCAGCAGGTCGGAGCGGATGGGCGGCAGGGCGGCGGAAGAGACGGTCATCGTGCAGGTGGGCGAGTTCAGGGAATTTGAATGCGTGCTTCAACGCGTCACCCGCACCGCATCGGCCGGGCCTGCCTAGACTGTTCCACAGATTCCACCCATCCGCGTGCGCTGCCGCAGTCAGCCGCATTCACCTTCACAGGAGTTTTTTATGAGCAAGATCGTCATCGTGTTTCACAGCGGCTATGGCCACACCAAGAAGGTTGCCGAGGCCGTGGCCGCCGGCAGCGGCGCCGAGCTGCTGGCCATCGACGCCGAGGGCAACCTGCCCGAAGGCGGTTGGGACACGCTGGCTGCGGCCGACGCCATCGTCTTCGGCGCGCCCACCTACATGGGCAGCCCGAGCTGGCAGTTCAAGAAGTTTGCCGACGCCACCTCCAAGGCCTGGTTCACCCGCGCCTGGCAGGACAAGGTCTTCGGCGGTTTCACCAACAGCGCCAGCCTCAACGGTGACAAGCAGGTCTCGCTGATCGCCCTGCAGACCCTGGCCTCGCAGCACGGCGGCATCTGGGTCAGCCTGGGTCTGCCCCCGGCCAACTCCAAGGCCGCGGCCCGCACCGATGTGAACAACCTGGGCGGCTCGGTCGGCCTGCTGGTGCAGTCGCCGTCGGACGCCAGCGTGGAGGAGATCCCCTCTGGCGACCTGGACACCGCCAAGCTCTACGGCGAGCGCATCGCCGCCATCACCGCCAAGCTGCGCGGCTGATGGAGATGCGGCGGCTGGCGCGCCCTCTCAGGGGGCGGCGGTCGCCGAAGCGGCGCTGCTGGCCGGGAGGCCGGCCGGCGCGGCACCGTTGGCAGCACCGGGCATCGGGGCCACCGGTCCGTCGGTGGTGAAGCCAACCACGAAATGCCGGGTCTCGCCGAAGCAGGAGCCCGGCAGCCCGACCTTTTCCTCGTACTGCAGGTCCACCCGCTGGCCCATCACCTTGCGCAGGCCCTGGGCCACCTGCTCGTCGTGCACCGTGAACGGGAATTTCTCGGACACCGTGCCGGGCAGGGTGACCATGGCCAGCTCGCCTTCCCAGGTCTTGCAGATCCAGCCCTTGCGCGAGAACTTTTGCAGGTAGCCGGCGCGGTCGCCGGTGGAATAGCTCCAGTGCCAGAAGAAGACGAGCATCAGCGTCGTCAGGGCGATCAGCACGAGCAGGGCAAGCAGGAGTTTTTTCATCACGGCGAGACGGGAATGCCGCGCGGCTGCGGCGCATCCGATGTTGGCACAGCCGGGGGGCGGGGCCAATGACAGAACAGCCGGCACGGGGCCGGCTGTGGTGCAGGTGCCGCGCGAAGGTGACTCAGTTGCCGGGAAGGATGCCGGAGGTGGCGCGGAACAGGCCTTCCGAGCAGTCACCGCACCAGGGCGGCTGGTCACCGGTGGCCCGGCTGGGGTCGAAGCGGTTGTAGAACACCACCGGACCGTTGTCGGTGATGTAGACCTCGGGGTCCATGCGCACGCGCAGCGTGCTGTCGTCGCTGACCTTCCAGAAGGCGGCGTTCTTGGGGTTGACCACGCCCAGCCAGATCGAGGACGGGAAACCGTTGGCGGTCTCTGTCAGGGCCATCGAGACATAGGACTTGCCGTTGTACACGAAGGGCTCGGGCGAGGCCACCGTGGTGCCGGCCGGCATGGTGATGGTGTTGAACAGCGTCCAGGTCGCCACGCCGTCGCCGTCCTTGTCCATCGGGCGGTAGAAGCGCAGCTCGGTTTCGTTGACCGTGGTCATCAGCACCTGCTTGCCGTTGAACTCGGGTGCGGACCACATCCAGGGCACGGTACGCAGGTCCTTGTCACCGTCGTCGGTGGTGATCTGCATCAGCTTGCCACTGTCCATCTTCAGCATGAAGACCTGCTTCACGCCGTTCACGTTCTGGGCATAGACCAGCGCATTGGCGCCCCGCACGAAGCGCACCGACACCGGCTTGGGCGTGGCCTTCATGCCCTTGACCTGCTTCTCGCTGGTGTCGTCGTTCAGGTAGCGCCAGTAGTGGCGGTTGAACTGGTCGACATAGCTGATGCGCGGATTGGCATCGCCTTCGTCATCGCTGGCATAGGGCGCGTTGCGCGGCAGGTCCGGGCCCAGCACCGACACGGTGTTGACCGAGCCGTCGGCATTGAGCTGGGCATAGGCCAGCCGCGCCGTCTTGGCGGACGGGGTCTGTCCCGCCACGAACTTGGTGTAGACGAGGTGGTCACCGGTGGCCGTGGCAACCCACTCCGGACCGTTGGTCGTGATGCCCATCTCCGCCGGGGTGATCGCGTCGGCGTCGATCAGCTTGTAGGTGGGCGTGACGATGTTGCCGGTGGCGGGGTCGAGCTTGCCGACCCACAGGTGCCCCTGGTAATCGCACCAGGTGAACATGTTGCGGGACTGGCTGAACTCCGTGTCCAGCAGATCGACCCGGGCATTGGCCTGAACCTCGTTGGGCGCGAAGCCCGCGGCCGGCACGGTCGCGGCGGGGACGGCCGCGGCAAGCGCCGCCAGGCAGATCCCGGCCAGTCCCTTCAGGGGGCCGGAGAAGAAACACGGAAAGTCTGCTTTCAAGATCTTCACCTTCGCCCTTGTGGCATGAACTGTGCGATACACCTTTCTCAAATTTTCACATCTCAGCATTCCGGACCCATCCCTAAACTGTGTTACGTACAGTCTGTTCTTGCCGCAGAACATGCACAGCAAGACCCGCGCCAGTCCATGGCCGCCGAAAGACCGTAAAGTGCCCGGATGAGCATGAAATACCTACACACCATGGTGCGCGTCACCGAGGTCGAGCCCTCCCTGCACTTCTGGCGCGACGCGCTGGGCCTGGAAGTGGTGCGCCGTGACGACTACCCCCAGGGGCGCTTCACGCTGATCTACCTGGCGGCTCCCGGCGACCACGCCGCCCAGATCGAACTCACCCACAACTGGGACCCGGAAACCTACACCGGCGGGCGCAACTTCGGTCATGTGGCCTACGAGGTGTCGGACATCTACGCGGCCTGCGAGCGGCTGCAGGCCCATGGTGTCACCATCCTGCGTCCGCCCCGTGACGGTCGCATGGCCTTCGTGCGCTCGCCGGACCAGATCTCGGTCGAACTGCTGCAGGCCGGCAGCCCGCTGCCGCCGGCCGAGCCCTGGGCCTCGATGCCCAACACCGGCAGCTGGTGAGCGGCGCAGGGGTTCCCGCGCGAGAATGGGCAGACCGCGTCGTGGACGCGGTGCCCGGCCCTGATTCCTTCCGCCATGAACTACCCTGATTTCAATCCCGCCTCGCCCAACACCCCGCTGAGCGATGCCGAACTCCAGCAGCTCGACGAGTTGCTGGCCTC
Organism: Ideonella dechloratans; assembly: GCF_021049305.1. Taxonomy (GTDB): domain Bacteria; phylum Pseudomonadota; class Gammaproteobacteria; order Burkholderiales; family Burkholderiaceae_C; genus Ideonella; species Ideonella dechloratans. Next base: position 3,149,182 of record NZ_CP088081.1, on the reverse strand, counting down.
CCTGCCCAGCGAGGCGGCCATGAACATCGAGGGCATGGATGGCTACCTGACAGGCCTGTGGCTTTTGCCGGGCGTGCTGGAGCGGCTGGGTACCGCCGGGTGGCTGCCCCTGGTGTGGGGCGGCGATGGCGATGAGGCCGCACCCTTCCCCAGCCAGCGTCAGCGCAAGAACACCACGGTGCTGGTGCTGCGCCATCTGCAATCCCTGGCTTGCCAATGGCGCGACGATGCCGAGCATTGGGAGCCCATCTTCAGCGTCGCCGAGCAGGGCGAGCGCGAGTGGGTGGATGCACGGGACTGGTGCACCGGCTTCCTGCAGGCCACGGACCTGGCTGCCGAAGCATGGGAGCCGCTGTGGGACGACCCCGAGATCGGACCGCTGTTGGTGCCCATCGCGCTGCTGGGCGGGGAAGGGCAGGACGATGGCGAGGCCGCCGACCTGGACGACCCCGAAGTGCTGGACTCGCTCAGCCGCAGTGTGCCCGATGCCGTGCTGGCGCTGCTGGCGCGTCGCGGCGGCCGCTGAGCGCCGCAGCGGCACCTCAGAAGCCGTCCAGTCGGTCACGTTCGCGCAGTGCCAGGGTGTGCGCCGGGGCAGGGGGCTCGTAGGGGTTCGCGCTGAACGCCCCCTGGTCCACGTCCACCCGGTAGTAGCCCGTCTGTGGGCGCCGGGCGAAGTCGAACTGCTGACCGGCGTCCAGGCGCCAGACCTTGTAGCCGGCGTAGCTGACCGGATCGGCCTCCCGCCGGCAGCTGTCCGCAGGCCGGTCGGCCAGCACCATGTAGGCGGTGTCGCCGTACACCGTGCCCAGACCGTGGCGGTCGATCACCACCGCGGCCCCCTCGTTGATGCCCAGGCCCCAGGCCTGCGCGGTATGACCGGTCGCCAGCTGCCGGCACAGGAAGGCCATCAGCCGGCCCATGCGGTCGCGTTTGACGAAGTGGCTGTCGGTCAGGGTGTTGCGCAGGGCGGACCAGTCGAACAGGTGTTCGCTGAAGCTCACGCTGTCGCGGTAGGGTTCGGCCAGTGCCGAGGTCGAGCTGACGCTGCCCTGGCAGCCGTCGTACACCGCCAGTGAACCCTGGATGGCCAGGCCGGCGCTGCCACCGCCGGTGCCGCCGCCGCGCTGCACCACCTGCCGCACCGCCGCGGGCAGCGGGCTGTCGCGCCAGCGCATGAAGTTGCATTGGTCCCCGCCGCGGAAATACACCACCTCGGCCCGCCGGATCGCGTCCAGCACGGCCGGGTCCGACGCGTCCTGCGGCTGGCGGATCACGATGGTGGTGCAGGAGTTGACCTGGTCCAGCCCCGTGATCGTGCGGCACTCGCCTTCCCAGTCCGGGTAGCTGGCGCCCAGCACCACCACGTCCAGGCGATCCCCGGACACCTGCTGCAGGAAGGCGGCGAAGGAGGCGCTGTCCGGCGGCCCGTCGCCCTTGAGATACAGCGCCGGGCCGCGCAGGGCGGCCACCGCGTTCTCCCGCGCGCCGACCCGGTGCAGCACCAGGCTGTCACCTTCGGCCTGTGCCAGGCTGGCACACAGCCACCCGAGAGCGGCGCAGACCAGGCGGTGCCAGGTGCGGCAGGAAAGGCTCGACCATCCAGGCATCGTGTCCTCCAGGGGCAGTCGGCGAGGAATCCCGGACATGCCGGGGCCATGGCCAACTCCAAGCAAGGATCAGACCCGAAGCTGACGGCTCTGCGACGGCCCTTGCGGCCGGGGTGTGTTCAGCGCGCCTCGGCGCCGGGCGCCCACAGGGTGACGTCGCCCAGGGCTTCGGCCACGCAGGGCAGCACCTCGCCTTCGGCCCGTTCCTCGGCACTCAGGCCCGGCCAGTCGATGCGGTAGCGCACCGCCCCGGCCGCCAGGCGGCAGCGGCAGGTCCGGCAGGTGCCGTTGCGGCAGGAGCGGGGCAGGCGAATGCCTGCCGCGTCGGCCGCTTCCAGCAGGCTCAGGCCGGCGGGCACGGGCAGCACGCGGCCCAGCGGCTCGATGCGCAGCTGCACGACCGGGGGTGGGGTCTCGGACATGTCGGCACTGTAGCGGCGACGGAACTCCGTAGACTGCGCCATGTGCAGGACCCGACAGAACACGACAAAGGAGACTTGGGATGAATGCCCCCTCGGACACCTTGGCAGAGCGCCTTTCGGAATGGCCTGCGGGCGGCCCCTGGTCGGACGACCACGCGCTGCAGGGCACGCGCCGTGCCGCCAGCGTGGTGCTGCTGCGCGATGCCGAGGGCGGGCCGCAGGTGCTCCTGCTGCGCCGGGCCGTGCGCGACGGCGACATGCGCAGCGGCGTCTGGGTGTTCCCGGGCGGGGTGCTCGATGCCGCCGACCCCGGCTTGCACGACCGGGCCCGGGGCCAGGACGCCGCCTTCAGCCAACGCATGCAGCTGCCCTGTCGCGGGTTGGACTATGCGATCGCAGCGGTGCGCGAGTGCTTCGAGGAGGTGGGCCTGCTGCTGGCCGACGGCCCCGACACGGTCCTGCGGCAGGCGGCCTCGGTCCGTCCCCAACTGCAGGATGGCCCCGCTTTTGCCGACTGGGTGCGGCAGGCCGGGCTGGTGCTGGCCGTCGATGAGCTGGTCTATCTGGCCCACTGGCTGACGCCCCTGGGCATGAAGCCCCGCTTCGACACCCGCTTCTTCCTGGCCCGGGCCCCCGAGGGGCAGGAGGCGGTGGCCGATGCCGGCGAGGCGCTGGAGCTGGCCTGGATGACCCCGGCCCAGGCCCTGGCGGCCGGCCTGCGCATGCTGCCGGTCACCCGGGCCCTGCTGCAGGGCTTGACCGCCCATCCCACGGTCGACGCGGCCCTGGACGCCGCACGGCAGCAGGGGCCCATCGAGCGCCAGTTTCCCCGCCTGGGCTGCGATGCGCAGGGCGTGCGTCCCGTGCTGCCGCACGAACTGCCCTATGCCGAGATCAGCCGCCTGGACCCCGAGGGTCGGGGGGATGTGTGGATCGCGCTGACGCCCGAGCGCATCGTCACCCTCTCGCCACGCGTGCAGCGCATCACCTGTGGCAACGGCTCGATGATGACCGGGCCGGGCACCAACACCTACCTGATCGGCTCGCCCGGCCACGACGAGGTCGCCGTGCTGGACCCCGGCCCCGAGGACGCCCGCACCGAGGCCCATCTGCAGGCCGTGATGGCCGCCGCCGCCGGCCGGCGCATCACCCGCATCCTGGTCACGCACACCCACCACGACCATTCGCCCGCGGCCCGGCGCCTGCAGGCCCTGACCGGTGCGCGGCTGATCGGTCTGCCGGCCCAGCACCCCGAGTGGCAGGACACCGGCTTCCAGCCCGAAGAGGTGCCGCAGGACGGGCAATGCTGGCGGCTCGGCGAGGACTGCACGCTGCGCGCGGTGCACACACCCGGACATGCCGCCAACCACGTCTGCTGGTGGCTGGAGCAGGAGGCCCTGCTCTTCACCGGCGACCATGTGATGCAGGGCTCCACCGTGGTGATCAACCCGCCCGACGGCGACATGGCCGCCTACCTGGCCTCGTTGCACTGGCTGCAGTCGCTGCCGCTGCAGTGGCTCGCGCCCGGGCATGGCTTCCTGATCGAGGCGCCGCGGCGCGAGTTCCAGCGCCTGATCGACCATCGCCTGGCCCGGGAGGCCAAGGTGCTGGCGGCCCTGGGCGAGCAGCCCGGGCCGGTGGCCCCGGCCGAACTGCTGCCCCGGGTCTATGGCGACGTTCCGCCGGCGCGGCATGCGGTGGCCGAGCGCTCGCTGCGGGCCCACCTGCTCAAGCTGCAGGCCGACGGCCGCGCCACCGAGGCACAGGGGCGCTGGCGGGTCTGCTGAACCCGGGGCTCTTGAAAAAGCGCGCGCCGCCCCCAGCTGTGGCGGCTGGAGCCCGGCCAGGGCTTTTTCACGATTTTCCAGACCCACAGTTCACGCAACGATGAGCAAGCAAACCCATGCCTTCCAGGCCGAGGTCAAGCAGATCCTCCACCTGGTCACCCACTCGCTGTACTCCAACAAGGAGATCTTCCTGCGGGAGCTGGTGTCCAACGCCTCGGACGCCTGCGACAAGCTGCGCTACGAGGCCCTGGACCATCCCGAGCTGTACGAGGACGCGCCCAACCTGGAGGTGCGGGTGTTCTTCGACGCCGAGGCCAAGACCCTGACCATCCGCGACAACGGCATCGGCATGAGCGCCGAGGAGGCCGCGGCCCACCTGGGCACCATCGCCAAGAGCGGCACGCGCGACTTCATGGCCAAGCTCTCGGGGGACCAGAAGAAGGACGCCAACCTGATCGGCCAGTTCGGCGTGGGCTTCTATTCCGGCTTCATCGTGGCCGACCGCATCACGGTGGAAAGCCGCCGCGCCGGGCTGCCGGCCGACCAGGCCGTGCGCTGGAGCAGCGAAGGCACCGGCGAGTACGAGCTGGAAACCATTGCCCGCGCCGAGCGCGGCACCGACGTCATCCTGCACCTGCGTGACGAGGAAGCCGAGTTCCTCTCCACCTGGCGCCTGAAGGCCATCATCAGCAAGTACAGCGACCACATTTCGCTGCCCATCCTGATGAAGAAGGAGACCTGGGACGCCGAGGCGGCCAAGCAGGTCGTGACCGACGAGTGGGAGACCGTCAACAAGGCCGCTGCCCTGTGGGCCCGTTCCAAGAGCGAGGTCACCGACGCCGAGTACCAGGACTTCTACAAGCAGATCAGCTACGACAGCGAGCCGCCCCTGGCCTACACCCACAACCGGGTGGAAGGCCGCAGCGAGTACACGCAGCTGCTCTACATTCCCAAGAAGGCGCCGATGGACCTGTGGAACCGCGACAAGCGTGGGGGCGTGAAGCTCTACGTCAAGCGGGTCTTCATCATGGACGACGCCGAGGCCCTGATGCCGGCCTATCTGCGCTTCGTCAAGGGCGTGATCGACTCGGCCGACCTGCCGCTCAACGTCAGCCGTGAGTTGCTGCAGGAAAGCCGCGACGTCAAGGCCATCCGCGAGGGTTCCACCAAGCGGGTGCTGGGCATGCTGGAGAGCCTGGCCGACAGCGACAGCGCCGAGGACAAGGCCAAGTACGCCGACTTCTGGAAGGAGTTCGGTGCGGTGCTCAAGGAGGGCGTGGGCGAGGACTTCGCCAACCGCGAGCGCCTGTCCAAGCTGCTGCGCTTCGCGTCCACGCATGCCGACGAAGGCGTCTCGCTGGCCGACTACGTGGCCCGCATGAAGGAAGGCCAGGAGGCGATCTACGTCATCACCGCCGACAGCCTGGCCGCCGCCAAGAACAGCCCGCAGCTGGAGATCTTCCGCAAGAAGGGCATCGAGGTGCTGCTGCTGACCGACCGCGTGGACGAGTGGCTGCTGTCGCACCTGCACGAGTTCGAGGGCCACATGCTGCAGAGCGTGGCCAAGGGCGCCGTGGACCTGGGCAAGCTGCAGGACGAGGAAGAGAAGAAGAAGGCCGAGGAAGTGGCCGAGGCCTTCAAGCCGGTGCTGGAGCGCCTGAAGGAGGCCCTGAAGGGCCGCGCCAAGGATGTGCGCGTCACCACCCGGCTGGTCGACTCGCCCGCCTGCGTGGTGGTGGACGAGGGCGACATGAGCGCCCACCTGGCGCGCCTGCTCAAGCAGGCCGGTCAGGCCGCGCCGGACGCCCAACCCATTCTCGAGGTCAACCCCGAGCATGCGCTGGTCAAGCGTCTGGCCGACGATCCGCGTTTCGACGACCTGGCCCAGATCCTCTTCGACCAGGCCCTGCTGGCCGAAGGCGGTCAGCTGGACGACCCGGCCGGCTATGTGCAGCGCGTGACGCGCCTGCTGGCACCGGCGGCCTGAGGCCGTCGGGCGGGCGGCGGATCAGGGCGTGGCCCGTTCGCTGCCCGTGGCGTGCAGGAAGAGCTCGGCCAGCTTGCCCTGCACCTGGACCGAGGCGCGCTGGTAGTCGCTGGCCAGCAGCTGGCGGGCGTCCTGGGGGCGGCCCTCCTCGACCGCCCGCAGCACGGCCCCGGCCATCAGGTGAAAGCGGGCATGGGTGGCGCGCACCGTGTCCAGCAGGGGCTCGCCGTGAAAGCCCTGGCAGCCCGGGCCGTGCAGCCACTGGCCCAGCACGCAGCGGTCGTCCGGACTGACGTCCGTGGACCGCAGTTGCTCATTCGACTCACCGTTCACCACGGCCTGCAGCCGCCCCTTCCACGCCTGGTGGGCGCGGATGGCGGCGGCGAAGTCCAGCCCGCCGACTTCGCCCTGGCCGGTTTCCTCCGGGGGCTGGGTGGCCAGCAGGCTGGAGGGCCCCCCCGTGTCTTCGGGGGGCTCGCTGCGGCTGCGCCCGGCCAAGGCCCGGATCCATGCCGTGAACTTCATGATCTGTCCCCTCGTGTCTTACCGCGTTGGGTATCTGGAGCCATCCTAAGTCAGATCCTGCAGGCGGTCGATCTGCTCGCGCAGTTCGTTGGCCTGCTGGCTCCAGTAGGACGGGCTGGCGAACCAGGGGAAGGCGACGGGAAAGGCGGGGTCGTCCCAGCGCTCGGCGATCCAGGCGCTGTGGTGAATCATGCGCAGGGTGCGCAGCGGCTCGATCAGCAGCAGCTCACGGTCATCGAAGTCCATGAAGTCGCGGTAGCCGTCGAGCAGGTGGTCCTGGGCGGCCGCCACGGCGGCGCGCTCGCCCGGCAGCAGCATCCACAGATCCTGGATGGCGGGACCGGTCGCGCAGTCGTCCAGGTCCACCAGGTTGGGCCCGCTGAAGGCGCCTTCCTCGCGCCACAGCACATTGCCGGGGTGGCAGTCGCCATGCAGGCGCAGCAGCCGGGCCGGCGGATGGCGCTCCATCACCGCGTCCACCAGGTCCAGGGCCTGGGCGCTCAGCCGCACCCAGGCATGGTCGATCTCGGGATCGACGCGCCCGCTGTCGATCAGGCGCTGGCGCGGCTGGTGTCCCAGCGTCGCGCTGTCGATGCGGCGGCGGTGCTCGAAGCGGCCGCGTGCGCCCACCGCATGAAGCCGGCCGAGCAGGTGGCCCAGGCGCCGCAACACCTCCGGGTCCTCCAGTTCCGGCGCCCGGCCCGTGCGCCGCTCGCTGACGGAAAAGCGGAAGACCTGGCCCTCGTCGGTCGTGACATGGGCCAGCGTGGGCGTGATGGGAGAGAGTTGCAGCGGCCCCACGTGCTCCAGCGGGTGCAGCACCAGCGGCGGCACCACAGGCAGGTCGGCCTGCGCCAGTTCGGCGGCGAAGGCGTGCTCCTCGGCGATCTGGGCATCGCTCCAGCGGCCGGGGCGGTAGAACTTGGCCACCACCACCCGGCCATCGTCCAGATGGGCCTGCCAGACGCGGTTCTCGTAGGAGTTCAGCTGCAGCAGCCGACCGTCGGGAGGCAGGCCGGCCAGATGCAGGGCCTGCAGCACGGCGGCTGGATCGAGTCCGGCAAAGGGTGGAGAGGGCGGAGAAGCGGGCATCGGCGCATGGTACGCCGCGTCCGCCGGCAGGCTCACTCGGCGGTGGCCGATTCGCGCGTGCCCGACCGGCTGTGCGGGGGCCAGGTCAGATCGGCGCCCATCCACGAGCTCAGCATCTGCATGAACTGGGCCTGACTCTTGACGCCGTAGTCAAACTCGGCAGCCTGGTCCGACATCAGGGCCTCCAGGCGCAGGCCGAGGTTCTCGGGCGGCAGCTTCAGCCGGGCTTCGGAATCCGAGCCGTCCCGCTCGACCGTGGCGCCCGCCTTGCGCGCGATGCGCAGCATGGCGGTGTTCTCGGTCAGGGCGTGGATGATCATGGTGTCCACGCCACGGATGCGGGCCCGCAACACGGCATGGTCGAACAATCGGGCGCCGTAGCCGCGGCCACGGGCGTGGGCGGCCACCGAGACGCCGAACTCCGCCAGATTCGAAGCCTCACCCTCCTGGCCCAGGTAGGCCACATGGGTCATGGCGATCAGTTCCAGCTTCCAGTTGAACACGCCGGCGATGTCGTCGCGGGCGAAGTTCAGCGAGGCGACATAGCGCTCGATCTGGGTGTCGCTGGCGGCGTAGCCGAAGCGCAGGTAGCGGTCGGGCGGCGACAGCGCCAGCAGGTGCGCGAGCACGTCCGGCCGGTTGATCTCGCTCAGGGGGCGGATCGGGATCCAGCGGCTGCGGGCGACGGGGCGAGGGGCGGAAGAGGTGTTCAGGGAGGTCATGGCCATCAGCAGGCGTGACAGGCCTGTGTCAGGTCTAGGGTTTACCCGGACTGTACAGGGTTTTCACGGATTCCGCAGTGCAGTCTGCACGACCTTCGCCGGATTGATGGCTTGTTCGCCCCGGTGGGGTTGGGCTATACTTGCCGGCTTTCCCGTTATCGGCGGGGAGAGTGGCGCCCGTCTTGAATGCCCATCCAGCATGGCTTCGAGCGGGTTGCGCAGTGGGTCTGAGAGGCTGCCGGAAACGTCGCTGCGAGGCGGTTTCCCTTTCCAAGCAGTGCCGAAGACACCTGGCGTGGCCGCTCGCACAGCCGTTTTCTTCTGTTCTCAGAGACTCTCATGAAGACCTTCAGCGCCAAGCCGGCCGAGGTGGTCCACGAGTGGTTTGTGATTGACGCCACCGACAAGGTGCTCGGACGTGTTGCCAGCGAAGTGGCACTCCGTTTGCGCGGCAAGCACAAGGCCATCTACACCCCTCACGTGGACACCGGCGATTTCATCGTCATCGTCAATGCAGACAAGCTGCGTGTGACGGGCAACAAGGCCAACGACAAGGTGTACTACCGTCACTCCGGTTTCCCGGGTGGCATCTACGGCACCAAGTTCAAGGACATGCAAGCCAAGCATCCGGGCCGCGCCCTGGAGAAGGCCGTCAAGGGCATGCTGCCCAAGGGTCCGCTGGGCTACGCCATGATCAAGAAGCTGAAGGTCTATGCAGGTGGTGAACACCCGCACACCGCTCAGCAGCCCAAGCCCCTGGAAATCTGAGGAGCGCTGAATGATCGGTAATTGGAATTACGGCACCGGCCGCCGCAAGTCGTCCGTGGCCCGCGTCTTCCTGAAGAAGGGCACTGGCCAGATCGTCGTCAACGGCAAGCCCGTGGACGAGTACTTCGGCCGCCAGACCTCCATCATGGTGGTCAAGCAGCCTCTGGTGCTGACCGAGAACGTCGAAGCCTTCGACATCAAGGTCAACGTCGCCGGCGGCGGTGAATCCGGCCAGGCCGGTGCCGTGCGCCACGGCATCACCCGCGCCCTGATCGACTACGACGCCGCCCTGAAGTCCGCGCTGAGCCAAGCCGGCTTCGTGACCCGCGACGCCCGTGAAGTCGAGCGTAAGAAGGTCGGTCTGCACGGCGCCCGTCGTCGGAAGCAGTTCAGCAAGCGCTGATCGATCTCCCGATGGCCGCGCCTGGCGTGGCCATCCGGATCCGGGCCGCTTCAGCTTCACCGCTGGGCGGCCTTTGTCGTTTCGGGCCGGCCGCCGCGTGGTGTCACCGAAACGACCAAACCCTCGCCCCTGGCAAGGACATGGGCCGGCATGGGAACATGCGGGCCTGCGCCTTGAAAGCGTGCCTGGGCGCCTCCATCTCTCACGGTGCCGCCCCTGAGCCTGGGGCGCAGCAACCCCTCGAAGGACATCCGAATGACCGCCGTCGCCGAGACCCAAGACCTTGCCAGCACCGAGATGCCGGCCCCCATCATCTTCACCGACAGCGCCGCGGCCAAGGTGGCCGATCTGGTGGCCGAGGAAGGCAACCCCGACCTGAAGCTGCGCGTGTTCGTGCAGGGCGGCGGCTGCTCCGGCTTCCAGTACGGTTTCACCTTCGATGAGATCGTCAACGAGGACGACACGCAGATGAGCAAGAACGGCGTGACCCTGCTGATCGACGCCATGAGCCTGCAGTACCTGGTCGGCGCCGAGATCGACTACAAGGAAGACCTGCAGGGCTCGCAGTTCGTGATCAAGAACCCGAATGCGACCACCACCTGCGGTTGCGGTTCGAGCTTCTCGGTCTGATCCAGGGACAGATCCCGCCCCATTGCAGGCCGCCCTCGGGCGGCCTGTGTCGTTTCAGGCGGGATGCAGCGCGCCCAGCACCCGCAAGCCGACGGCTCCGGTGACCTCGGGCCGGTTGCCCGGCTGCCGGTGCAGGAAGGCCCAGGCCAGCCAGGCGAAGGCGGTGGCCTCCACCTGCAGCGGCGGCAGGCCGGCACTGTCGGTGCTGCCCACCCGCAGGTCGGGCAGCAGGGCCTGCAGGCGGCGCATCAGGTCCTGATTCAGCGCGCCGCCACCGCAGCACAGCAGGGTGGTGGTGTCCGGGGCTTGGGCGACCAGGGCCTCGGCGGCGCAGCTGGCGGTGAATTCGGCCAGGGTGGCCTGCACATCCTGCGGGGGCAGGCCGGGCGTCAACCGGGCCAGCAGCCACGGCGGGTTGAACAGATCGCGGCCGGTGCTCTTGGGCGGCGCGGCACGCAGAAAGGGTTCGTCCAGCAGGCGCGCCAGCAGGGCGGGGTCGACCCGGCCGCCCGCACCCCAGCGGCCGCCTTCGTCATAGGGGCGACCCAGCTCCTGCTGGATCCAGAAGTCCAGCAGTGCATTGCCCGGCCCGCAGTCGAAGCCGCGCACCGGGGCGGGATCGCCCGCGGCGGGCAGCAGCGTCAGGTTGGCCATGCCACCCAGGTTGAGAACGGCGGCGGGGCAGGCCTGGCCGCCGAAGACCACGGCATGGAAGGCCGGCACCAAGGGGGCGCCCTGGCCTCCCGCGGCCACGTCGCGGCTGCGGAAGTCGCTCACCACGTCGATGCCGCAGCGTTCGGCCAGCAGGGCGGGCTGGTTGAGTTGCAGGGTGTAGCCGGTGCCATCGAATTCGCCGGGGCGGTGGCGCACGGTCTGGCCGTGGGAGCCCACGGCCCGCACCGCGTCCGCAGCCAGACCACTGCGGACCAGCAGCTCGGCCACCACCTGGGCCTGCACCTCGGCCAGGGCATTGGCCGACAGCGCGCCGCGGTGCAGTTCATCGGCACCGCTCTGGTTCAGCGCCAGCAGTTCGTCGCGCAGCGCCGCGGGAAACGGCCGGTGGGCATGGGCCCGGACCTGGGGGCGTCCGGCCGCGTCGAAGTGGGCCAGCACGCCGTCCACGCCGTCCAGCGAGGTGCCGGACATCAGGCCGATCAGGACCTCGGTGTCCACGGAGCCGTCAGGCGCTCATTCGAACCGGCCCGGCATGCCGCCCAGGTCGGTGGCCAGGTCCAGCTCGGACTTCAGGTTCTGCGCCAGCTGGGCGAAGCGGCCGCGCTGGGCGGGATCCAGCCGGATGGTCTCGGAGGACTTGGCGACCGCGACCGGATCCTTCTGCTGGCCGTGCAGCCGGAACTCGAAGTGCAGGTGCGGGCCGGTGGCCCAGCCGGTCATGCCGACATTGCCAATGGTGTCGCCAGCGCTGACATGCTGGCCCTTGCGCACGCCGATGCGGCTGAGGTGGGCGTACACCGTCATGCGGTCGCCCGAGTGCTGGACCATGATGACGTTGCCGTAGCCGTTCTGCACGCCGGCAAACGACACCACGCCATCACCCACCGTGCGCACGGGGGTGCCGGTGGGGGCGGCGTAATCCACGCCCAGGTGCTTCTTCCAGACGCCCAGAATGGGGTGGAAGCGCATGGCAAAGCCCGAGCTCACCCGCGAGAAGGCCACCGGGCTGGAGATGAAAGCGCGGCGCTTGCTCTCGCCGTTGAAATCGAAATAGCCGCCCTTGCCGACACCGGCGTACCAGACGGCCTGATGGGCCTGGCCGGCGTTGACGAACTCGGCGGCCAGCACCTTGCCACTGCCCTGGCTCCAGGGCACGGGTTCGCCGTCGGCGGTCAGCGTTTCGAAGACCACGCGGAAGGTGTCGCCCTTGCGCAGATCCCGGCGGAAGTCGATGTCACTGCCGAAGATTTCGGCCAGCTGCGTGGCCACCGCGTCGGGCAGGCCGGCCGCATCGGTGGCGGCGAACAGCGAACTCTGGATGGTGCCGCTGGCCAGGCGCGGGGTCGATTCGAGTTGGGCCTGCTCCAGATGGGAGGCGTAGCGGCCATCGGCCTGACGCTCCACCCGCAGGCGGGCGAAGCGCGGATGACCGTTCTCGTCGTCGGCCGTCGGGAAGCGGGCCACCAGCTCGGTCAGGCGGCCATCGGCATCCTTGCCGACGGTGACCATCTTGCCGGCATTGCCCTCGAACAGGCGGCGGCCGATCGGGTCGTTGCGGATCCAGGCGGCGGCCGAGGCATCCACCACGCCCAGGCGGCGCAGCAGGGTGTCGGCGGTGTCGGCCGGGCGGGTCAGCTCGGTGCGATGCAGCACCAGCGGGGCGCCGGCCAGGGCTTCCAGCTGCGGTGCGATGGCTTCCGGGGTGACGTCCTCGACGATCTGACGGCGGGGCAGCAGGGACGCATCCGGTGCCAGCGGCGCGATGCCGAAGGCGGTGACGCCGGTGCCGGCGACCAGGGCCAGCACGGCGGCGGCCACGGCGCGGGGGTGTTGACGGAGGGATTTGGTGGCCGACTCGAAGGCTTGGCGCAACGGAGTCAGCGGAAAACGGGAAAAGGGGCCCAACAAGCTCAAGGTTCTGCCGGGGCCGGGCCCCGTCCGGAAAGTCAGCGATGTGGTCAGGCGGTGGGTGGGCGCTGCTCCCTGAAGCGGCACCGACGCACCGGCCTGATACGAACCAGCCTGCGCGGACGACGCCGTCCTGGCGCAGGCTGGGGCGACCTCTCCGGCACTCCGTGGACTCCCTCGTAGAATCGGGCGTTTTGCGCCCGGGCTTGGCCACGATGCCGGTCAGCAACCGATCGGTCGAGTATAGCAAGTCGACCTGTGTCCCAAGGGCGATTCACCCCGCTTTGAACCACCATGTCCGACCTTGATGCAGCCCAGGCCCCGGCCGGCGCCGTGCCCTCCGATCTCCCCTTGAGCGACCGTGTGCAGGAGGCCCTGGCCATCAGCCTGCGCGGCTGTGCCGAGCTGCTGCCTCAGGCCGACTGGGTGAAGAAGCTCCAGCGTTGGGAAGCAACGGGCGTGCCGCTGCGCATCAAGTTCGGCATGGACCCGACCGCGCCGGACCTGCACCTGGGCCACACGGTGGTGCTCAACAAGATGCGCCAGCTGCAGGACCTGGGCCTGGCCGTGATCCCGCTGATCGGCGACTTCACCACCACCATCGGCGATCCGTCCGGCCGCAACAGCACCCGCCCGCCGCTCACCCGCGAGCAGATCGAGGCCAACGCCAAGACCTACTTCGAGCAGATCCGCCTGGTGGTCGACATGGACCGGGCCGAGGTGCGCTGGAACAGCGAGTGGTGCGACCCGCTGGGCGCGCGCGGCATGATCCAGCTGGCGGCCAAGTACACCGTGGCCCGCATGCTCGAGCGCGAGGACTTCACCAAGCGCTTCCAGAGCGGCACCGCCATCTCGGTGCACGAGTTCCTCTACCCGCTGATGCAGGGCTACGACTCGGTGGCGCTCAAGAGCGACCTGGAGCTCGGGGGCACCGACCAGAAGTTCAACCTGCTGATGGGCCGCCACCTGCAGGCCGAGTACGGCCAGGAGCCGCAGTGCATTCTGACCATGCCGCTGCTGGAAGGCCTGGACGGCGTGGACAAGATGTCCAAGTCCAAGGGCAACTACATCGGCATCACCGAGCCGGCCAACACCATGTTCGCCAAGGTCATGTCGGTCAGCGACGAGCTGATGTGGCGCTGGTACACCCTGCTGTCCTTCCGCTCCGAGGCCGACATCGCCGCGCTGAAGGCCGAGGTCGAGGGCGGGCGCAACCCGCGCGACGCCAAGGTGGCCCTGGCCAAGGAGATCACCGCGCGCTTCCACAGCGCGGCCGCGGCCGACGCCGCCGAGCAGGATTTCGTCAACCGCAGCAAGGGCGGCATCCCCGACGACATCCCCGAGGTGGCGCTCAGCGGTGCGCCGATGGCCATCGGCGCCCTGCTCAAGGCCGCCAACCTGGTGGCCAGTGGCAGTGAAGGCCTGCGCATGGTGGAGCAGGGCGGCGTGCGCATCGACGGCACGGTGGTCAGCGACAAGGGCCTCAAGGTCGACGCGGGCACCTTCGTGCTGCAGGTGGGCAAACGCAAGTTCGCCCGCGTGACCCTGGGCTGAAGCCGGCTAAGCTTGCGGCCTGCCGCCCGGTGCGTCCGGGCCTCTGGCTCCTGAAAGGATTCTTTCCATGATGCGTCTGTCGTTTGCCGCCGGTGCGCTGGCACTGTCATTGTCCTCGCTGGCCCTGGCGGCCACCCCGGCTCCGGCCGCGCCGGTCACCACCGCCAGCGGCCTGGTCTACCAGGACCTCAAGGTCGGTACCGGTCTGTCGCCCAAGGCCACCGACACGGTGAAGGTGAACTACCGCGGCACGCTGGCCGACGGCACCGAGTTCGACAGCTCCTACCGCCGCGGTCAGCCGGCCGAGTTCCCGCTCAACCGCGTCATCCCCTGCTGGACCGAGGGCCTGCAGCGCATGAAGGCGGGCGGCAAGGCCAAGCTGACCTGCCCGCCGGCCATCGCCTACGGCAGCCGCGGCGCGGGCGGCGTGATCCCGCCCAATGCCACGCTGACCTTCGAGGTCGAGCTGCTGGCCATCACCAACTTCTGACGGCCAGCAGCGCCCAGCCGCTCAAGGCGCGGCGGGCGTGGTGGCCAGGGTGTCGGGTGACAGGCCCAGCTCGCGCAGCGTGTCGCGCACGGCCGGCTGGAAGGCCGGCTCCGCGCTGAGGGCGCGCTGCCAGGCGCGGCGCGCGGCATCCCGCGCGGCGTCGGGCTGGCCCAGCGCGCGGCGCAGCTCGGCCAGGTTGTTCCATGCGGCGGCACTGTCGTGTGTGCGGGCCACCTGCTCGAAGGCCCGGGCGGCGCCGGGCAGGTCGCCTGTCGCGTAACGGCTGTTGCCCAGCCCCATGCCGATCACCAGGGCGTCGGGCCAGCGTTGGGCGGCCGCTTCCCAGCCCGGTCGGGCGGCGGCCGCGCCGCTGGCCCGCTCCAGGCTCAGCAGCCCCTCCTGCACCGCGGTCGCGTCGGCCATGGCCGGGAGTTGTTCCGGCGGGCTGACCACCATGGCCCAGTGTCCGCTGCGGGCCCAGGTGTGCTCGAAGGTCTGCAGAGACCACCGGGCATCACCCTGGGTGCCGGAATGCAGATGCACCTCGCCCTGGTCCAGGTCGTAGCCCACCACCACGGCGTAGTGCCAGCGCGGCCAGATCGGCAGCGACAGGTTCACCAGCACCAGCACCGGCTGGCCGGCGGCAAGCGTCCTCAACACGGCGTCCAGCCGGGGGGGCAGCTGCACGGCCAGGGCGCCCTGCCGGGCGGCGGCGGCCAGCATCTCCGGCTGCAGGCTGCCCTCGCGGCCGGGCAGATAGACCTGCGGCGTCAGCGCTTCGGGCGAGGCCGGCCGGCCGGCCGCACCGAGCACGCCCGCCAGGGTGGCCGGGCCGCACAAGGTGCCTTCGTCGGGAAAGAAGGGCACCCCGCGCAGCAGGACCTGGCGAGGCAGGTCGGCCGGAGGCCGCGCCTGCAGCGCGGTGACGGACGGTGCGTCCAGGCTGGCGCAGCCCGTCAGGCCGGCCGAAACCCAGGCGGTGCCGGCCAGCCAGGCCAGCAGGCGCCGCCGGCGGGATGCCGGGCCCTTCAAGACCTGCAAGCGGCTCAGCGGGCCGAGCGGGTGAAGGGGAAGACCTTGGTCAGGCCCAGGATGTCGGTGATCAACAGCAGCACGAACAGGAAGACCAGCACGCCCAGGATGTCGCTGCCGGCGGCGGGGGCCTGATCGATCTGGCTGGCCATCCACTGGGCCTGCGCATCGCTCAGGGCGGCCACGCGGGCACGCGCCTCGGCCGGATCGACGCCCCGGTCCTGCAGGGCCTGGACCACGTCCGCACGGTCCAGCGCCTGGTTCAGCAGGGCGCGGGATTCGGCGCCGGAACGGCTGGCCGGGGCTTGCGCTGCCGCCACGGCATCGGTGCCGATCAGCGCTGCCTGAGCACCCTGCAACATGCCCGCATAGCTGAGGCTGGCGGCCAGCACCAGGCTGAGCCAACGGGACGAACGGGAACGGGCGGTGACAGACATCGGTCAGGACTCCTTGAAATGCCGACAGGAAAGGCTGTGCATCCTACACATTTGAAACGGGATGCGTGTACCCGCCTGTTACAAAGTGGCTGGCTATCATCCGGGCTTCCGCATTGATCTTCAGGGTTCTGGCTTGATTGCAGTGATTCAACGGGTGCGCGGCGCCCGGGTGGAGGTGGCCGGCCGGGTCACCGGGGCCATCGAACAGGGCTTGCTGGTGCTGGTCTGCGCCGAGCCCGAGGACACGCCAGCCCAGGCCGACAAGCTGCTGGACAAACTGCTCAAGCTGCGCATCTTCAGCGACGAGGCCGGCAAGATGAACCGCAGCGTGCAGGACCTGGACGGTGCCGGCACGCCCGGCGGCTTGCTGCTGGTCTCGCAGTTCACGCTGGCGGCCGACACCCGCGGCGGCAACCGTCCCAGCTTCACCGGCGCGGCACCGGCGGCGCTGGGCCAGGCCCTGTACGACCACCTGGTGGCCCAGGCGCGGGTGCGTCACCCGCAGGTGGCCACCGGCGAGTTCGGCGCCGACATGCAGGTGCACCTGGTCAACGATGGCCCGGTCACCATCCCCATGACCGTGCGCTGAGCACGGTCTTCAACGCAGTTTCCGGAGAGATTCTTCATGGCTTCCCTTGTCCGCTTCGAGGTGCCGGCCCAGGCACCGGTGATCGACCAGCCGCGCGAGGAGCGCCGCGAGGTGGGCGCGCCGCTGCGCTCGACCTGGACCCTGTACGAAAGCGGCCCCGAAGGCCTGTGCGCCGGCATCTGGGACTGCGAGCCCGGCCGCTGGCGCATCGAGTTCGGTCCCGCCGAGCACGAGTACTTCCATGTCGTCTCGGGCCAGGCCCGGCTGCATGGCGAGGACGGCTCGGTGACCGACATCGGCCCGGGCCAGGCGGTGATGATCCCGCCGAACTTCCGCGGTTCCTTCGAGGTGCTGCAGACGCTGCGCAAGCACTTCGTGATCGTCGAGAAGTGAGCGCAGGGGCCCGGGCGGCGCCCCGGCGCGGTCTCACTCCTCGTCGGTGGCGGCCGACAGGCGCCTCTTCACCTCGGCCAGCAGGTCGCGCAGCTGGGCGCTGTCGCGCAGGCTGCGCGGCTGCCATTCGGGCGTGCGGGCCAGCCGCCGGGCCAGTGCCAGGTTCAGGGCCGCGCCATCGGGCGAAACGGCCACGTCCTTCAGCAGGGCCTGGCCCTGGCGCTCGAAGCGCCCCTCGCGTTCATTCAGGCCCAGCGCACGCAGCTCGCGTCGCAGGCGCTGCAGGGCCTCGTCCGGGCGGAAGGCCGGGGGCTTGAAGAAGTCGGGGTTGAGGTCGAAATCGTCCATGGCGCGATCATGCCCTCAGCGGCCCGCGGCCTCCAGGATCTTGCCGGCCAGGGCCTCGTAATCGCCGCCGAAGTGGTGGCCGCCGGTCAGCGGCAGGCGCCGGGCCTGGGCCGGGCTCAGGTCGGGGCACAGCGAGTCTTTTTCGCTTTCACCGTAGACGCACAAGGTGTTGCTGGCCGACAGCTTGCGGGCCTCCGGCAGGATGGGCTTGTCGCCGCTGGGACCGATCCAGTTGCTGACGTGGAACTCGAAGGATGCCTTCTGGCCCGGCCCCAGCAGGGCCGCCAGCTGCACGCGGGCCCGGGTGCCGGCGGGCAGGCGGTTGAGCGCGAAGGGCAGCACATCGGCCCCTTGCGAGTAGCCGATCAGGATCACCTTGCTGCGACCCCAGCGAGCGGCGTAGTAGCGGATCACCCGGTCCAGATCGGTGGCCAGCCCCTCGGGCGTGCGTTCGCTCCAGAAGTAGCGCAACGAATCCAGCCCGGCCACCGGCACGCCCCGGGCCACCAGGGCCTTGGCAATGCCCTTGTCGATGCTGGCCCAGCCGCCGTCGCCCGAAATCAGCACCGCGAAGGGGCTTTGGCCAGCGCCGGCGCCGTCGTCGGGCGTGGGCAGTTCGACCAGGGGCAGGTCGGAGAGCTGGCTGGGCGGCGGGCCCAGCGGCACCTGCCTGACGGCCAGGGCCGCCCAGGCGGCCTCGAAGCCCGCGGGCAGGCCATTGCCGGCCGTAGGCCCACCAGCGCCCAGCCATTTGGCTTGCGGCACCTTCTGCACGAAGGCCTGGGCCTGGGCGCTGGTGCAGCCCTCCTCACCGCCGCCCAGGGCCATCCAGTGGCTGGCCAGCGCGGCCGGGGCGGGCTGCAGGTCCACCCCGGGGCCGTCGGCCGCGGTCTGCCACTTCAGCGTCGGGCCCGCGCACATGGGCGGGTCCAGCGGCAGGCGCGGGCAGAAACCTAGCGACAGGCCGCCGGAGAAGGTGCCGGCCGGTGTCTGGGCCAGGGTGGCGTAGGTCGTGGCCGCGGCTGGCCCGCTGCCCACCAGCAAAGGCAGGAGGTAGGCGGGCAGCCGGGCCTGAGCCTGGATGCTGCGTGAGAGGTTCTCGAAGGCGCCGCCGGGGTAGGTGCACCTGCCGTCCTGGGCCGCCAGGCGCTTGTAGAAAGGGGGCAGCGGCACGCTGGCCACCATGGCGCCAGCGGCCACCATCCGGTCGGCCAGGGCCTGCTCGGCGGGACTGGCCTCGTCCGCCTGGTTTTGCAGCAGCAGCACGAACTGCTGGGGCGTGCCTTCCGGGCGCTGCACCTTCACGTTGCTGAACAGGCCGTGCGAGACGGTTTGCGGCAGGGGTGGGGCTGCGAAGGCGCTGGTGGCCAGCAGGAGCAGGCCGGCGCCCAGCGCGGGGGGGCGGGCCGGGCTGCGGATACAGGCAATGGGGTTGGGCAGGCAGGGCAACATCAGGGCTCGGTCTCGTCGGGATGGCCGCCGATCAGCACCGCGATGTCGGCCAGCGCGAACACCGGGGCCAGTCCGCCCGGGGTGGCCAGGTAGCGGGCCTCCCAACTGGGTTCGAACTTGTCCTTGAAGCTGCGCAGGCCGCGGAAGCGGTAGAAGCGGTCCCCGTACTTGTACAGCAGGCGGCCCAGCCGTTGCCAGCGCGGGGCCCTGCGGCGCTCGGCCATGCCGGCCAGCGGGGACATGCCCAGGCCGAACCATTGGTAGCCCTGGGCCTGGAGATGCAGCATCACCTTGGCGAAGAGGAAATCCATGGTGCCGGCCGGGGCCTCGGGCCGGTGTCGCATCAAATCGACACTGGCTTCCTCACGGCAGGCGGTCAGCTGCAGATTGGCGAAGGCCACCAGCCGGCCGTGCTGGCGCACCAGGGCCACGGGCAGCTGGCGCAGGTAGTCCGGGTCGAAGCGGCCCACCGAGAAGCCCTTCTCGCGGCCTTGCTGTTGTTGCAGCCAGGCGTCTGAAATGGCCTTGAGCTCCGGCAGCAGGGCGGGCACGGCCTCCGGTGGCACGACCTCGAAGCTCAGGCCTTCGCGCTCGCCGCGGTTCACGCCGGCGCGCAGATTGGCCCGCTTGCCCCCCTTGAGGCTGAAATCCGGCAGGCTGACCTGGGCGTACTCGCCGAGCTTGATGGCCTGCAGCCCGCAGTCCAGGTACAGCGGCAGATGGGCCGGGCGCACCTGGTAGAAGGCGGGGCGCCCCCCGTGCGCGGCGGCCAGTTCGATGAACTGCCAGACCAGGTCCGGCCATTCCTTGCGCTCCCCGAAGGGACCGAACAGCGACACCCAGGTGCGTCCCTGGCGGCCGTACATCAGGAAGCTGCGGCCGCTGGGCGAGAACAGCAGGTGCTTGTCGCCCATCAGCAGGTAGCAGCCTTCGGCCCGCGGGCCGGCCTGCACCAGGGCCGCGGCCCGGGTCATCTCCTCGGCCGTGGGCCGGGCGAGGGTGCTGGAGCGGGGCCGCAGCAACTGCCACAGGCCCAGTGCCAGCGAGAGCAGGGCGATGGCGGTCAGGGCCCGCAGCGAGCGCGGGGCCTGGCCGTCCAGCTCGAACTGCCACCACAGGTGGTTGCTGTAGGCCACCTGCTTGTAGGCGAAGAAGAGGATCCAGAGGCTGGCCAGCAGCACGCCGGCCAACCCCAGCAGCCACTCGGGTTCCAGGTGCTGCGCGAACAGGGAGGAGGGGCGGTCGAACTGGCGGCGCGAGACCACCAGCAGCACGGCCAGCGTGACGAGCAGGGCTGCCTCGTTCAGCGCGATGCCCTTGGGCCAGGCCAGCAGCGCCGCCACCAGCGACAGGCCCAGGGCGGCCCACCAGGCGGCATCCAGCCGGTGCAGCAGGCCGCGGGCCACCACCAGCAGGCCCAGGCCGGCCACGCTGCCCAGGAAGTGCGAGGCCTCGATCAGCGGCAGCGGCACGCTCAGCGCCACCAGCACCTCGCGGGCGTCGCGGGTGAAGGGGGTGACACCGGACACCACCAGCCACAGCCCGGCCACCAGGGTCAGGGCGGCCAGCAAGCGCGGGCTTTGCCGCACCGCCGCCCGGCCCATCGGTGCCACCGCGGCCGGGCGCAACTCGTAGGCCACCAGCAGGCCGCTGGCCAGCACCAGGGGCAGCACGTAGTACAGGCCGCGGTAGAGCAGCAGCGCGCCCAGCAGCTGGGCGGTGGGCAGGTGCGGGCCGGCGGCCAGCAGCATCACGGCCTCGAACACGCCCACGCCGCCCGGTATATGGCTGATCAGCGCTGCGGAGATGGCCACGGCATAGAGCGCCAGAAAGCTCAGCAGCGGCAAGGGGTTTTCCGGCAGCAGGCACCACAGGGCCAGGCCCGAGGCGGTCAGTTCCACCGCCGAGATGGCCAGCTGGGCCAGGGCCAGGCCGGCCGGGGGCAGGCGCAGGCCCACGTGCCAGCGTCGCTGGGGCCCCCAGCGCCAGGCCAGCACTCGCTGCCGATGGCACAGCGCCACGAAGGCCGCCAGGCCCAGCAGCAGGGCCACCGCCAGCGTCTGCAGGCCACCGGCCGGGAGGTGCAGCAGCGGGGCGATGGTGGGTGCCCCCCACAGCAGGCCCATGGCGCCGAAGGCCAGCATGCCCAAGAGAAAGGCCACGGTGTTGAAACCGATCACCCGCGCGATCTGCCCGGGCTCCAGCCCCGCCTGGGTGTACAGGCGCATGCGCACCGCGCCGCCCGACAGCGGGCCCAGGCCGATGGTGTTGGACAAGGCGTAGGCCACGAAGGCCGTCAGGGCCACCGTGCCGCGGGGTACCTTGGCGCCGATGTAGCGCAGGGCCGAGGCGTCGTACTGGGTGAGCGTGGCGTAGCTGATGGCGGTGGCCAGCAGCGACCACAGCAGCCAGGCGCCCGGGGTGCGTCGCACGGCGCCCATCACCTGGCCGTAGCGCACCTCCTGCAGCAGGTGGGCCAGCGCGGTGCCCACCAGCAGGACCAGCAGCAGCCCCAGACCGCCCAGCAGCCACGGGCGCCACTGCTGCCAGGCATGGGCCCAGCGCCCCAGGGGCAGGGGCGCATCGTTGCAAGGCTCGGAGGAGGGTGAAGCCACGCTGGCAGACGTCCGGGAGTGAGGAGCCGGTTTTACCCTAAGTCACGCGGCGGCGTCGGCGGTGGCTTGCCAGCCTCCGGCGCCTGGCGCACCATGGGACCGACATCCCACAGCTGAGGAAGAAAATGGATCTCGAGCGACGCGGCTGCGGCCGCTGGGCCCTGGGTGGTCTGCTGGGTCTGACCGCCGGGTGGCCGGCCCGGGCGGCCCTGTTCAGCCAGGCCGATGCCACGCTGGGCGTCAAGACGGCGCTGGAGCGCGGCGCCGAGAGTGCCGTGTCCCTGCTGGGCAGGCCGGACGGCTTTCTGGGCAACCCCCAGGTGCGCATTCCGCTGCCGGGCATGCTGAAGGACGCGGCGCAGATGCTGAAGTTCACCGGCCAGCAGAAGCGGGTGGACGACCTGGTCACGGCGATGAACCGGGCCGCCGAAGCGGCGGTGCCCGAGGCCAAGACCTTGCTCGTGCAGGCGGTCAAGACCATGTCGGTGGACGACGCGGTGGGCATCGTCAGAGGTGGCGACACGTCCGTGACCGACTTCTTCGCCAAGAAGACGCGGGTGCCGCTGACCGAGCGCTTCCTGCCCATCGTCACCCAGGAAACCGAGAAGGTGGACCTGGCCAGCAAGTACAACGCCGTGGCGGGCAAGGCCAGCAGCTTCGGCCTGGTGGCCAAGGAAGACGCCAACATCCAGCAGTACGTCACCCGCAAGGCGCTGGACGGGCTCTACCTGATGATCGGCGAGGAGGAGAGGAAGATCCGGCGCGATCCGGCCGGTACCGGCAGCGAGATCCTGAAGAAGGTCTTCGGCTGAAGGCCGGCCATGCCCGGGCGCTGCCCAGGCATGGCGCGGAGGTTCATAGCGCCGCGCGGAAGATCGCGCAGACCTCGTCGAAGGTCGGCTGCACCGGGTTGGTCAGGCCGCAAGCGTCCTTCATGGCGTTGGCGGCCAGCGTGGGGATGTCGGCTTCCTTGGCACCCAGGCTGCCCACGCCGGCCGGGATACCCACGTCCGCGCTGAGCTGGCGGATGGCGTTCAGGCAGGCCTGGGCCGCCTGGGCTTCGGTGAGCAGGGCGGTGTCCACGCCCATGGCCCGGGCCACATCGCCCAGCCGGCCGGCCGCCACGCGGGCGTTGAAGGCCTGCACATGGGGCAGCAGGATGGCGTTGCACACGCCGTGCGGCAGGTCGTAGAAGCCACCCAGCTGGTGGGCCATGGCATGCACATAGCCCAGCGAGGCGTTGTTGAAGGCCATGCCGGCCAGGAACTGGGCATAGGCCATGGCCTCGCGGGCCGCGGCGTCCTGGCCGTGGGCCACGGCAGTGCGCAGCTGCTGGCTGATCAGCGTGACGGCCTTGAGGGCGCAGGCGTCGGTGATCGGGTTGGCGGCGGTGGAGACATAGGCCTCGATCGCATGCGTGAGCGCGTCCATGCCGGTGGCGGCGGTCAGGCCGGCGGGCATGCCCATCATCAGCTCGGGGTCGTTGACCGACAGCACCGGCGTGGTGTGCTTGTCCACGATGGCCATCTTCACGTGCCGGCTGTCGTCGGTGATGATGCAGAAGCGCGTCATCTCGCTGGCCGTGCCGGCGGTGGTGTTGATGGCCACCAGCGGCAGCTGCGGTTTGGCGGACTTGTCCAGGCCCTCGTAATCGGTGATGCGACCGCCATTGGCCGCCACCAGGGCGATGCCCTTGGCGCAGTCGTGCGGCGAGCCGCCGCCCAGCGAGATCACGAAGTCGCAGCCGTTGGCCTTCAGCAGGGCCAGGCCGGCTTCCACATTGGCCACATTGGGGTTGGGCTTGACGCCGTCGAACACCACCGAGGTGACACCGTGCGCGCCCAGCAGTTCGGTCACCTTGGCCACCAGGCCGGTGCGCACCAGCGGGGCGTCCGTCACCACCAGGGCCTTGCGCCAGCCCTTGGACTGGATGTCGGCGGCGGCGTCCTTCAGGCAGCCGGCGCCCATCAGGTTGACGCTGGGAATGAAGAAGATGGTGGTGCTCATGGCAGGCTCCTCGCAACGGATGGTTGGGCACCGACCCGGCCCGGGGTGAGGGCCAGGGCGGTGCGTGTGCGGGCAGTCTGCGAGCGAGGTCCGCGGGCCGCGTTGACGGAGGTCAATGCGGCCCCTCGGGTTGCCACCGGTTTCAATGGGAGGCGCGCCGGCTCAGGCGGGTCAGCCAGGGGGTGATCAGCAGCAGCAGCAGGCCCGCGCCGATCGAGGAGCTGAACAGGAACACGAAGGGCGGGATGCCGCTGCCGGCCAGCAGGCTCTCCAGCGCGCCAGCCAGGTAGTTGGCCACGCCGATGCCGGCCAGCCACACACCCATCAGCAGGCCCACCAGCCGGGCCGGTGCCACCTGAGAGACCATGGCATAACCCACGGGCGACAGCATCAGCTCGCCGATGGTGTGCAGCAGGTAGACGCCGGCCAGCCACAGCGGTCCCACCGAGCCCAGGGCCTCGGCGCGGCTCTGCGCGGCGGCCATCAGCACGAAGCCCAGGCCCAGCACGATCATGCCCAGGCCCATCTTGGCCGGGTCCGGCAGGGCAAAGCGGCTCTGGTCCAGGCGCAGCCACAGGGCCGAGAACAGCGGCGCCAGGCCCATGATGGCCAGCGGGTTGATGCTCTGGAACCAAGAAGCCGGGATCTCCCAGCCCATCAGGTGGCGGTCGGTCTGCTGGTCGGCGAACAGGCTCATCGAGCCGCCGGCCTGCTCGAAGCCCATCCAGAACACGATGACGAACACCGTGGTGATGGCGATCACGAGCATGGCCGACCACTCGGCCCGGGTGAGGGGCTGGGCGTCACGGCCCTGGCGTGGGCGCTTGACGCCGAAGAACACCGCCGCCAGCAGCGCCAGGCCGGCCACCAGCTTGGTGCCGGCGCCCAGCGTGGCCCACAGCGGGGCCAGCAGGTGGCCGGCTCCCAGCACCGCCAGCACCAGGGCCAGGCTGCCGGCCGTCCAGATGGCGATGCGCGGCCCATCGGCCCAGCCGATGGGAGCCTGGCCCTCGCGCAGGCCGGCGCGGCCTAGCTGCTGCTGGCGCCACAGCAGGGCGATGATGCCGAAGGCCATGCCCACGCCGGCGCTGGCAAAGCCCCAGTGCCAGCCCAGGCGCTCGCCCAGGGTGCCGGCCACCAGTGGCGAGAAGAAGGCGCCCACGTTCACGCCCATGTAGAAGATGGTGTAGCCGCCCGCGCAGCGCGGGTCACCGGGTTCGTACAGCATCCCCACCAGCGAAGTGCTGTTGGGCTTGAAAAAGCCGTTGCCCACGATCAGCAGGCCCAGGGCCACGTGCAGCAGCGGCTCGAAAGCCATGGCGAAGTGGCCCAGCATCATCACCACGCCGCCGATGACCATGGCTAGGCGGGTGCCGATCCAGCGGTCGGCCAGGTAGCCGCCCAGCAGCGGCGTGAGGTAGACCAGGCCGGTGTAGAGCCCGTAGAGCTCGAGCGCGTCGGTGCGCTCGTAGCCAAGGGCGTTGACCAGGTAGAGCACCAGCAGGGCGCGCATGCCGTAGTAGCTGAAGCGCTCCCACATCTCGGCCATGAAGATGACCTTCAGGCCGGGCGGGTGTCGGGTGACGGTGGCGGAGGACGCCGGGTCGGCAGCGGTCGTGCCGCGTGCCAGATCGGGAGAAGACGCAGAGGAAGACATCCGGTGTGTGGGGGGTGTCGGAACAGGGGCGCCCGGCGCACCGGGTGGGTGCGGGGCGAAACCGCGCATTTTCGCCGCCCGGCGGCTTGTGCCGTGGGGCGGGTGTTCCCGGGCCTGCTCGGGCGCGCCTTCCATCGCCCGCCGTGGCGTCTCATGTCCCGGCCCGCGCACTTCGTCGCAGTCTGCTGGCCGGGCCGGTGGCAGGCCGCGAGGATGCCGCCAGGGCAGGAGCGAACCCTGCGAGGAGCGAGCGATGACGATGCAAGGATGGCGCCCATCGGCCTGCAAGGCCCTGGGGGTGACGGCGGGCCTGGTGGCAGGCTGCCTGGCCGGCCCCGCCGCCCAGGCGGGCTGGAGCGCCGGGGTGACGGTGGACCCCGAGGCGACGGTGGCCCAGGTCGGCCTGCCAGCCTATCCGGGTGCCCAGCGCTACCGTGATCCGGACGGCGACGGCGGCGCGGTGGACCTCAAGCTCTGGGGTGGCGCACTGAGCCTGCGGGTGGTGGCGCTGAAGTACACCAGCCGCGACAGCCTGCCGCAGGTGACGGACTTCTACCGCCAGGCCCTGGCGCGGCTGGGCCCGGTGCTGGACTGCACGGCCGGCAGCCCCCAACGCGGCAGTCGCACGGCCAGCGGCCTGAACTGCCAGGAGGATCACCCGGCGCCGGGCCGCGTGCTGCTGAAGGCGGGCAGCCCCGCACAGCAGACCGTGGTGGGAGTGGAGCCGGGACCGGCGGGCACGGTGCGCTTCGACCTGGTGCGCATCGAGTCGCCCGGCTTCACGCCGCCCTGAGAGGCCGGTCCCGGGCTTCAGCGCGCGTTCATCGTGCCCGCATCCACGTGGCCGGCCGGCACATGCGAGGCCGCGTTCTCGACATGCCCGGTCTGGTCGTCGAAGAAGAAGTCGGGCTCGAACTCGGCCAGGAAGGGACCCTTGTCCCAGCCGCCCAGGAACATGGCCTCGTCCACCGGCACCTGCCAGGCCATCAGCGTGCGGATGGCGCGTTCGTGCGCCGGCGCGCCGCGGGCGGTGACCAGCGCGGTGCGCAGGCCCATGCCGGTCTCGGGCGTGCTCCGGCGCAGCCGGGTCAGCGCGTCCAGCAGGGGCTTGAAGGGGCCGGGGGGCAGGGGCCGGCCGGCCCGCTCGGTCTCGTGCTGCTGGAAGGCGTCCAGACCATCGCGCTGGAAGACCTGCTCGGCCTCGTCGGAGAACAGCACCGCGTCGCCGTCGAAGGCGATGCGCAGTTCGTCGGGGTGGGCGTCGGAGGCCTGGCGGGCGTGCGGCAGCACCCGTGCGGCGGGCACGCCCGCAGCCAGGGCCGAGCGCACGTCGGCCTCGTTGGCCGACAGAAAGAGCTGGGCCTGCAGCGGCCGCAGATAGCGCCAGGGGCTTTCGCCGCGGGTGAAGACGCCGCGCTCCAGCGTCAGCCCATGGTGCTGGGCGCTGCGGAAGACGCGCATGCCGGAGACCGGGTCGTTGCGCGAGAGGATGACCACCGCCACCCGGGGCCGGTCGCGGTTGAAGGCCAGCAGCTTCTGCACCAGCGAGAAGGCCACGCCGGGCGCGGCCGGCTGCTCCAGACGCTGCATCTGCAGGGCCATGTAGCCCTGGTCGTCACCGGTCTCGAACAGCCGGTTCTCCTCCTCGAAGTCGAACAGGGCGCGCGAGGCGATGGCGACCATCAGCCGGTCGTTGGGCAGGGCGGCCATGGCGGGCTCTCGCAGTGGTTCAGCGCGGGCCGGGCGTGGCGCCGCCCTTCATCAGCGCCATCGCGGTGCCGATCAGGCCGGCCACCTCGCCCATGTGACCGGGCACGATCATGGTGTTGTTCTTCTGGGCCAGCTGGCCGTAGGCCTCCACCGCCTTCTCGGCCACCTTGAGCTGCACCGCCTGCTCGCCGCCGGGGGACTGGATGGCCTCGGCCACCTGGCGGATGGCCTGGGCGGTGGCCTCGGCCACGGCAACGATGGCGGCCGCCTGGCCCTGGGCGTTGTTGATCTCGGCCTGACGCTGACCTTCAGAGCGGGCGATGAAGGCTTCGCGCTCGCCGGTGGCGATGTTGATCTGCTCCTGCTTGCGGCCCTCGGAGGCGGCGATCAGCGCGCGCTTCTCGCGTTCGGCGGTGATCTGGGCCTGCATGGCCCGCAGGATCTCGGCCGGCGGGGTCAGGTCCTTGATCTCGTAGCGCAGCACCTTCACGCCCCAGTTGGCGGCAGCGTCGTCCAGCGCGCTGACCACCGCGCCGTTGATCTGGTCGCGTTCCTCGAAGGTCCGGTCCAGCTCCATCTTGCCGATCACCGAGCGCAGCAGCGTCTGCGCCAGCTGGGTGATGGCGAAGACGTAGTTGCTCGAGCCGTAGCTGGCCCGCATCGGGTCGGTCACCTGGAAGTAGATGATGCCGTCCACCTGCAGCTGGGTGTTGTCCTTGGTGATGCAGACCTGGCTGGGCACGTCCAGCGGCACCTCCTTGAGCGAGTGCTTGTAGGCCACCCGCTCGATGAAGGGCATCACGAAGGTCAGGCCGGGGCTGAGGGTGCGGTCGTACTTGCCCAGCCGCTCCACCACCCAGGCATGCTGCTGCGGCACGATCTTGATGGACTGGCTGACGACGATGGCCGCGATGACCAGCAGCACGAGGGCGATTTCCATGGGTCGGTTCCTGGATGAAGGTTGGGAGGATCAGGCCGCGGGGGACAGGGGCACCAGCACCAGGCCCTGGGCCTCGACCGCACTGATGCGGTGCGGGCCCGGCTGCCCGCTGTGCCCGTGCGCGAGCCGGGCATTCCACTGGGTGCCCCGGTGGTCGACCCGGGTCGTGCCGTCGGGGTTCCAGTGGCTCACCTGCACGGTGGCACCGATGTCCAGGTGCAGGTCGCGGTTCTGCGGCGCCGGGGCCACCTGGATCCGCTG
Source organism: Ideonella dechloratans (assembly GCF_021049305.1). Lineage (GTDB taxonomy): Bacteria > Pseudomonadota > Gammaproteobacteria > Burkholderiales > Burkholderiaceae_C > Ideonella > Ideonella dechloratans. The sequence goes on along the minus strand of NZ_CP088081.1, from coordinate 3,121,168 downwards.
GCGGCGCAGCCGGTAGAGCAGGGCGGTGGCGCCGCCGCCCACGCCGGCGGCGATAACGATCTGCGCGGTCACGCCCAGGCCCGCATGCGCAGCCAGGGCGGCCGCGGCGGTGCCGGCGGCCAGCATCAGCAGGTAGAAGGTGGCGCTGGTGAGTTCCAGCACCACCAGCGCACCCGTGGCCAGCCACCACAGGGTCGAAGCCGAAAGGTCCATGCGCGCTCCATCTCGCGGTGGCGGCAGGCCACCGTCACCGCGAGTGTAGGCGCCAGGAGCGGCCGTTCAGTGCATGAAGCCGATGGCCGCCTTGCGGCTGCTGCCGGCCGCGGGCAGGTCCTTGAGCAGCAGGGTGCCGCGGCCATCCAGGCGGGCATTGCCGAAGGCGGTCATCCAGGCCCGGCGCATCTCGCGCGGGGCCACCTCGGCCAGCCGGTCCAGCACGGCATCCGACGGAGATTCGTCGAAGCGCTCGCCCCAGGCGTGGGCGGCGCGGATGGACTGGTAGAGCCGCCGGGCGATGGCCCGGGCAGCCTCCAGGTCGGGCATCTGCACCTCGTAGACGTTCATCCGGTTCAGGATGGGCTCGGGGATGCTGCGTTCGTCGTTGGCGGTGGCCACCCAGATCACCTGGCTGGCGTCGATGGGCACCTCGGCGAACTCGTCGATGAAGCTGTGGGCGGTGTCGTGCTCTAGCAGGCTGTAGAGCGCCCCCAGCGGGTCGTAGGCATGCTCGCCACGGGCCTTGTCGATCTCGTCGACCACCATCACCGGGTTAGCGTACTGGCCGTCCACCAGGGTCTCGAAAACCTTGCCGGGGCGCGCGCCCTTCCACTGGCTGGAGGCGCCCGAGAGCACCCAGCCGGCGGTCAGCGCGCTCATGCTGATGAAGCCCATGCCGGTGCCCAGCAGCTGGGCCACCTCACGGGCGAAATGGGTCTTGCCCACGCCGGGCGGGCCCAGCAGCAGCATGGGGGTGATCTCCAGCGCGTCGCGGCTGTCTTCCACCAGCGCGATCTGGCGCTTGAGGTCGTCCAGCGCCTCGTGGAAGTTGGGCAGCTCGTCGTAGAGGTGGTCCATGGCCGGCAGGCCGGCGGGCTTGACCTGGAAGCGCTCGGGCCCTTTTTCGAGCATGCGCTCGTAGGTGGTACGCAGGTGTTCATGTTCGCGGTCCGGCAGCTTGGACAGGCGCTGCTCCACCTCGTTGACGCGGTAGACGTTGCGCATGCGGGCGATCGGGATCGATGCGCCCTGAACGGTCATGAGCTCGTGAGACGTGGACATGCAACCTCCATCCGATCCGGCACCGGCCGCCCCGGTGCCTTCATTGCAGCAAAGCACCCGCCGCGTCCAAGTCGCGATCAGCGGCCGGATGCGGGCTCAGTTGCTGTTTTAGCAAAACCCGGGCCCGGGCGTGGTCGGGTCATGCCCCGGCTTTTCCACCGATCGGCGAGCGTCGGCCCGTGAAGAATGCCGCGTTCTGCCTGAGTGCCTTTCGCATTCATTCCAATCCAGGAGACTGTCCATGTGGCTTCAGAACGTGACCATCGGGCGCCGCCTGATCCTGGTCCTGTCCGTCATCCTCGGCCTGTCGCTGCTCAGCGGCATCGCCAGCGTGCTGATGCTCCGCGACCTCGGTCGGGAGGTCAGCGCCATGGTGGACGACCAGCTCAAGGTCGAGCGTGCCGGTGAGGCTTGGCTCAACAACACCACCGCCGGGGTGCAGCGCGCCGCGGCCATCGCCAAGAGCAGCGACCCCAGCCTGGTGGAGTACTTCGCTCCGGCCAGCGCCAAGGCCATCGCCGAGACGAACGACCTCCAGAAGGTGATCGAGGCGGCCATGGACACCGACGAGGAGAAGGCCGAGTTCGCCAAGGTGACCGCGCTGCGCAAGGCTTACCTGGCCGCACGCGAGCAGGTCAGCCGGCTGAAGAAGGCCGGCGACGTGGAGGGTGCGGCCAAGCTCTTCGCCGAGCAGTTCGAGCCCACGTCCGCGGCCTACCTGGCTGGCGTCCAGAGCCTGGTGGAGATGCAGCGTCGGACCTTCGACGCTTCCGCCGAGCGGGTGCAGGCCCTGCGTCTGCGCGCCACCACCGTGCTGGTGGTCGTCGGGCTGCTGTCCGTCGTGATCGGGATGGCCCTGGCCTGGCAGCTGACCCGCAGCATCACCGTGCCGCTGCGCGAGGCCGAGGCGGCCGCGCAGGCCGTGGCCCGGATGGACCTGAGCCAGCCGGCCCGGCGCCACTATGCCCGCGACGAAACCGGCCAGCTGATGCAGGCCATCGACGCGATGCGCGAGGCCCTGCGCAAGACGGTGCACGAGGTGCGGCGCGCGGTGGACAGCATCTCCACCGCCAGCACCCAGATCGCCACCGGCAACCAGGACCTGAGCGCCCGCACCGAGCAGACTGCCTCCAACCTGGAGGAGACCGCCTCGGCGATGGAGCAGCTCACCAGCACCGTGCGCAACAGCGCCGATGCCGCAGCCCAGGCCAACCAACTGGCGACCTCGGCCGCCGACGTGGCCCAGCGCGGTGGCGCGGTGGTGGGCGAGGTGGTGGCCACGATGACCGAGATCCACCAGGCCAGCCAGAAGATCGCCGACATCATCGGCGTGATCGACGGCATCGCCTTCCAGACCAACATCCTGGCGCTGAACGCGGCGGTGGAAGCCGCCCGCGCCGGGGAACAGGGCCGCGGCTTTGCCGTCGTGGCCGGCGAGGTGCGCAACCTGGCCAGCCGCAGTGCCGAGGCCGCCCGCGAGATCAAGTCGCTCATCGGGGCCAGCGTCGAGCGCGTGGAAACCGGGTCGCGCCTGGTCGGCGACGCGGGCAGCACCATGTCCGAGATCGTGGCCAGCGTGCAGCGCGTGACCGACATCATCGGCGAGATCAGCTCGGCCACCCGCGAGCAGAGCCAGGGCATCGGTCAGGTGAACCTGGCGGTGACCGACCTGGACCGCATGACCCAGCAGAACGCGGCCCTGGTCGAGCAGTCGACCGCCGCCGCCGAGAGCCTGAAGGACCAGGCTGGCCGCCTGAGCGGCACGGTCTCCACCTTCCGCCTGGAGGCTTGAGGAGAGCCTGAGCCCGGGGCGGCACCGTCCCGGATGCCCCGATCAGCCGCCCCCCGGGGCGGCTTTTTCATGGAGCGGAGCGGACCCCGGCTTTGAAGAATGGGGCCATGCTCCGGCTGCGCCTTTCCTCCAACCGCTGGCTGATGCTGGTGGCCGCCACGGCGGCTGCCCTGCTGGTCCTGCAAGCCCTGCTGTTGCAGCGGCTGGCGCAGACGCGTCCGCTGTTGCAGGCCCGGCTGCAGGCCGCAACCCAGGTGGCGGACGGTGTGGCCCAATGGCAGGCCGCCGCGCCCGCCGGGCTGATGCGCGAGGCCGCGGCCGCGCTGACGGACGATCCCGCGCTGGGACAGGCGCTCATCCAGGCCAGCCGGGCCCACCAGCGCCTGCCTGCGCCGGTGCAGGCCCAGCTGGACATGGAGGAGGCGGGGTGGCAGGCCGACACCGTGCAGGCCCAGACGGCCTACCGGGCAGCCTGGCAGGCCCTGCGCGCGGCCCGCCAGGCGGGCGACGGGGCCTCCCGGCTGGCGCAGCGCTACACGACCGAGCTGGACCGCGCCGCCACCGGCTTCCTGGCGCATCTGAATGCCTGGCATGCCGGCGAACAGGCCCGTCTGGCCGAGGCCCGGGCCGCTGTGCATGCAGCCGAGCGGGCCTGGCATCGGGGCTGGGCCCTGGGCTTTCTCTGGGCCAGCCTGCTGGCTGTGTCGTCCACCGCCCTGCTGCTGCGGGGCGCACCGCAGCAGGCCTGGCGCGGGCTGCTTCGGCGGCGTTGCTCGGCACCTGGCGCGCTGCCGTCACCGGTCGGGCGGCCCCCCCGGGTGCTGGTGATGGGGCGCTGGGTGGCGCTGGCCTCGTTCCAGTTCTTCCTGCTGGCCGATCAGCTCTGCCGCAGCACCGACCAGTGGGCCGATGGCCTGCAGTGGCTCGGCGCACTGCTGGAGCGCTTCATGCTGCATTGAACGCGACCGCCGGGCGGCGGCCTCCGTTCATTTCACCCAGGTGTTGAGCTGGATGATGGGCAGCAGCACGGCCAGCACGATCAGCATCACCACGCCGCCCATGGCGACGATGAGCAACGGCTCGAGCAGGGTGGCCACCGCCAGCGCGCGGCGCTGCACCTCGCTGCCCAGCTGGCGGGCGGCGCGGTCCAGCATCACGGGCAGTTGGCCGGTCTGTTCGCCCAAGCGGGCGAACATGGCCAGCAGGCCGGGAAAGCGCTTCTTGCCCGCCAGGGCGGAGGCCAGCGGCGCGCCCTCGCGCACCTGCACCAGGGCGTCCATCGCGTCGGCCCGCATGGCGTGGTTGCCCAGTGTCTCGGCCGCGGCCTGCAGCGCCTTCAGGATGGGCACGCCGGCGCTGGCCAGCATGGCCAGGGTGCCGGCGAAGCGGGCCGCGTTGTAGCCGCGCGAGAGCCGGCCCACCAGCGGCACCGTCAGGATGCCGGCGTCGAAACGTTCCCGGAAAGCCGGCTTGCGCAGGGCCAGCAGCAGGCCGCCCACGCCGGCCGCCAGCAGCAGCACGACCAGCAGGCCCCAGTGCCGCACGAAGCCGCTGATGGCCAGCATGGCCACCGTCAGGCCCGGCAGCGCGTGCTTGCCGTTGGCGAACACCGAGGCCACCTGCGGCACCACGTAGCTGACCAGGAAGGTCACGATGACCACCGCGATCAGCGAGACGATGGCCGGGTAGAGCATGGCGCCGATCAACTTGGCGCGCAGGGCCTGGCGTTCTTCGAGGTCGTTGGCCAGGCGGTCCAGCACCGGGCCCAGGGCGCCGCTGGCCTCGCCGGCGGCCACCACGGCGCGGTAGACGTCATCGAATTCGCGCGGCGCGGTGGACAGGGCGCGGGCGAAGGGGCTGCCGGCGTTGACCTCGCTGCGCAGGTGGGCGATGAGCTCGCGCTGGCGCGGCTCCTCGGCCTCGTCGGACAGGGCGGTCAGCGCCCGCTCCAGCGGCAGGCCCGAGCTCACCAGGCCGGCCAGCTGGCGGGTCCAGACGGTCAGGCCGCTGTTGGTGAAGGCCCGTCGGCCGCGCGGCATCATGGAGCGGCCGCCGGCGGCTTCGACCATGGCCACCGCGGTGACGGCCAGCGGCACCAGGCCCTGGCCCCGCACCAGGGCGCGCGCGGCCTTGGCGTTGTCGGCCTCGACCAGGCCATGCACCGTCTTGCCGGCGTCGTTGAGGGCCTCGTACTTGAATGCGGACATGGTGGGGCGGGGCTCAGTCGCGGGTCACGCGCAGCACTTCTTCCAGGGAGGTGATGCCCTGGGCCACCAGGCGCTCGCCGTCCTCGCGCATCGAGCGCAGGCCGTTGCGGCGGGCGGCCTCGACGATCTCGCTCTCGGCCGCCTGGCTGTGGATCAGGGCCTGCACCGCCGGGTCCACCGTCATCAGCTCGTAGACACCGGTGCGGCCCTTGTAGCCGCTGCCGCCGCATTCGGGGCAGCCCACGGCGACCCAGCGTGGCTGGCCACCGGGGCCGGGCTCGCCGGGCTTCTTGCAGTGGGTGCAGAGCTTGCGCACCAGGCGCTGGGCCTGCACGCCCAGCAGGCTGGAGCTGAGCAGGAAGGGCTCCACGCCCATGTCGATCAGGCGGGTGACGGCCGAGGGCGCGTCGTTGGTGTGCAGCGTGGCCAGCACCAGGTGACCGGTCAGCGAGGCCTGGATGGCGATCTGCGCAGTCTCGAAGTCGCGGATCTCGCCGATCATGATCACGTCCGGGTCCTGGCGCAGGATGGCGCGCAGGGCCTTGGCGAAGGTGAGGTCGATCTTGGCGTTGACCTGGGTCTGGCCGATGCCGGGCAGCTCGTACTCGACCGGGTCTTCCACCGTCAGGATGTTGGTGGTGGCGGTGTCCAGCCGGCCCAGGCTGGCGTACAGCGTGGTGGTCTTGCCGGAGCCGGTCGGGCCGGTGACCAGCACGATGCCGTGGGGCTGGTGCACCAGGTCGTCGAAGGCGTTGAGCACGGCGCCGTCCATGCCCAGGCCTTCCAGCGTGAACTTGGATTCGCTCTTGTCCAGCAGACGCAGCACGGCGCGTTCGCCGTGCGCGCTGGGCAGGGTCGAGACCCGCACGTCGATGGCCTTGCCGCCGATGCGCAGGCTGATGCGGCCGTCCTGCGGCAGGCGCTTCTCGGCGATGTCGAGCTCGGCCATGATCTTCAGCCGGCTGATCAGCGCGGCGTGCAGGGCCTTGTTGGGCTGCACCACCTCGCGCAGCGTGCCGTCCACCCGGAAGCGCACCGAGCTGCTGCGCTCGTAGGGCTCGATGTGGATGTCACTCGCGCCGTCCTTGGCCGCCTGCGTCAGCAGGGCGTTGAGCATGCGGATGATGGGCGCGTCGTTGGCGGCTTCCAGCAGGTCCTCCACCGCCGGCAGCTCCTGCATCATGCGGGAGAGGTCCACCGCGCTCTCGACCTCGCCGATCACCGAGGCGGCACTGCCCTCGCCTCCGGCATAGGCCTCGGCCAGGCGGCGGGCCAGGGCCTCGGCCGGCACGGCTTCCAGACGGTCCACGGCGTACAGCCGAAGCACCTCGCCCAGCGCGCTGCGCGGGCTGCTGTCGGCACAGTGCAGCACGAGCTGCCGGCCGTCGTCCTCCAGCAGCAGGGTGTTCGCCTTGGCGAAGGCGTAGGGCAGGGGGTGTCGCTGGCCCATGGCGTCAGTTCGGTGCGGAGGCGGGAGCCGAGGCGCCGTCGGCGGGCGCCTGCGGGGCCTCGAAAGGCCGGGTGACCAGCGGGGAGGCCGGCACCGGCTGACCCGGCTGACGGGCCGGCAGCAGCGGCGCGCTGTCCACCGGCAGCAGGATGTCCTTCTCCGGCTGGGCGTTCTGCTGCAGCGCGCGGATGGCGTCGTAGCGGTCCACCACCAGCTTGTCCATCGAGTTGTTGTCCCGGATGATCACCGGCCGCAGGAACAGCATCAGGTCGGTCTTGGTGCGCGTGCGGTTGGTGTTGCTGAAGAGCTTGCCCACCAGCGGAATGCTGCCCAGCAGCGGCACCTTGTTGTCGGCGTCGCCGTACTCGTCCTTGAGCAGGCCGCCCAGCACCATGGTCTGGCCGTCGTCCACCACCACGGTGGTCTCGATCGAGCTCTTGTCGGTGATGGAGCTGCCGTCCGAGCGCAGGGTGGAGTTCTCCTGGTAGACCGTCATGCGGATGGTGCCGCCCTCGCCGATCTGGCTCTTGATGCGCAGCACGATGCCCACGTCCTTGCGCTCGACGGTCTGGAACGGGTTGACCGAGTTGCTGCTGCCGCCGGTGTTGGTGTAGCTGCCGGTCACGAAGGGCACGTTGGAGCCGATGACGATCTTGGCCTCCTCGTTGTCCAGCGCGACCAGGTTCGGCGTCGACAGCACGTTGGCACCGGATTGGGTCTGCAGGAAGTTGGCCAGGGCCCCCAGTGTGAAGGCGCCGTTGATCTTGTTCAGGATGCCGATGTTGATGCCCTGGTTCAGCGAGGCAGCGGTGCTGGTGCTGCTTGTTCCGCTGGAGCTGGTGCTGGTGCCGCCGAACTGCGCCAGGGTCAGGTTGGCGATGTTGCCGGTGCTGCCGTAGTTGGTGCCGACGTAGCCGATGGTGTTGTTGCTGGTGCTGCCCAGGATGCCCTGCCACTGCACGCCGAACTGCGCGGCCTTGGCCGCATCCACCTTGACGATCATGGTCTCCACGTAGACCTGGGCGCGGCGGGTGTCGAGTTGGTCGATCACCTGGCGCATCTGGCGGTAGACGGGCTCCGGTGCCGAGATGATCAGCGAGTTGGTGGCCGGGTCGGCCTGGATTTGGCCGCCGGTGGATACCGAGGCGGTGGCACTGACCGGCGTGGTCGAGGCGCTGGACAGCGCACTCGTGGCACTCGAGCTGTTGGTCGTCCCCAGTCCGCCCGGGTTGGTGGCCGTGGCGGTGGGGCGTGCGCTGCTGCCGCTGGCACCCGCCAGACCGCCGGTGCCGGCGGCCCCGCTGTTGGACCCGCTGGCCGCGGCCGCGCCGCTGGCCATGGCCGCGCGCAGCACCTCGGCCAGGCGCACCGCATCGGCGTTCTTCAGGTAGACCACCCAGATGTTGCCGGCCGGGCCGCCGCCCGGTACGGGGCGGTCGAGCTTCTCGATCAGGGCCTTGGCCGCGGCCATGCGGGTGGGGTTGGCGGCGCGGATCACCAGGGCGTTGGTGCGCGGCTCCACCATGATGGTGGTGGCGCTGCCGCTCTGGGCCACGGCAGCCGCGCCCGGGGCATTGCTGGCGGCCACGTCGCTGAGCTTCTGGATCAGCGGTGCCAGGTCCGAGGCCATGGCGTAGCGCACCGGCACGATCTCGATCTCGGAGGCGGCGGGCTGGTCCAGCGCGGCGATGATCTTGCCCAGGCGCTGCAGGTTGTCCGCGTAGTCGGTGATGACCAGGGTGCCGTTGCTGGGGTTGGCGTTGATCGTGTTGTTGGCACTGATCAGCGGGCGCAGCACCGCCACCAGGTTGTTCGGGTTCTCGTGGTTCAGACGGAAGATCTGGGTGACCACCTGGTCGCCATGGGCCGTGGGCGTGCCCACGGTCACGGTGCCGGCCTGCAGCTTGGCCTCGGCCTCGGGCACCACCTTGAGCAGGCCTGCGTTTTCCACCACGGTGAAGCCCAGGCCGCGCAGGGCGGCCAGGTAGCTGCGCCAGGCCTCCAGCGGCGGCTGCGGCTTCTCGCTGGTGACGGTGATCTTGCCGCGCACCCGCGGGTCCACCACGATCTGCCGGTCCAGCATGGTGCCGATGGCGCGCGAGACGGCGTCCACATCGGCATCGACGAAGTTCAGCGTCACCGGGGCCCGGGCCCGGGTGGCCGGCATCGGGGGATCGTCGCCCGCGGCGCGGCCCGGCAGCGGTGCGGCCAGGCTCAGCGACAGGATGAAGGCCAGGGGCTTCAGCCGGGGCTGCGAGGCGGCCACGGGGCCGCGCGTTGCGTGGTGGTTCGAAGAGCTCATGTTCACCCGATGGAAATGATGGACCGCGCGCCCTGGCGGCGGCCGATGATGTTCAGCAGATTGTTCAGGACGGGCTCCTGGCCCTCGGCGGCCTGGGCCTGGCCCTGGAAGTGCAGCTGGCCCTGGCGCCACTCGCCCTGGCCCTGCAGCCGCAGCGCCCCCTCCAGGGTCTGCAGGTTGACGCGGGCCGGCCCGTCGGGCTGGCCGAAGACCTGCAGCCGGTAGCTGCCCAGGCTGTCCAGGGGCACCAGCCGCGAGGAGGCCTGCAGCAGCTCCGCCTGGGCCTGGCCCTGCAGGGACCAACCCTGGGGACCGGACAGCAGGGTCAGGCCGTGGCTGCTCAGGCGCAGCTGGCCGTCCGGGCGCAGCGTGTTCCAGGGGGCGCCCAGGCCGATCAGCCAGCTGGCCGGCCACTGGCCCAGCAGCTCACCGCTGGCGGCCTCCAGGCTGACCCGCTGCTGGCGCCAGCCGGCCTGCCAGCGCAGCGTGAAGGGGGCCGTGGCGCAGCAGGGCTGCGACAGGGTCAGGCTCAGCCCGTTCCAGTGCAGGCCCACCCGCCAGTGCAGGCGCGAGGGCAGCACCGAGGCATCGCGGCTGCCCGGCCCGCCGGTGAGCACCGGCAGGGCACTGCCGTCCCACCAGGGCCCTTCGGCCTCGGCCAGCTGCAGCCGGCCTTCGGTGGCGCGGGACACCAGGCCGGCCATCCAGGCGGCGGGCAGCGTCACCGGCAGGGCCACCAGCAGGCCCAGGGCGGCACCGGCCCAGGCCCAGGCGCGCGGGCGGGCGTCCGGCCGGGTCTCGGTGGCGCGGCGCGGGGCGCCGAAGCGCGGACGGAGGGTGGAGGTCGGGCTCACGGCTGTCCCGGCAGGGCCACCACGACACGGCCGCTGAAATGGCCGGTGCCGTCGCGCTGCAACTGCAGTTCGATGGGGCGGGTGCGGGCGCCCTGGCGGGCTTCGCCCAGCCAGCTGCGCAGCTGGTCGGGCGAGGCGGCCTTCAGGGTCAGGGTGGCTCGGTCGCCCACGATGGCCAGCTGACCGACCGCGCCCAGGCGCTGGGTGGCGGTCTGCAGGGCCTCGGTGGCCTGCGCGGCGGTGATGGGGCTCTGGCCCTTGAGCTGCTGGGCCTCGCTGGCCAGGCGCTGCATCTGCAGCCACTGGGCTTCCAGGACCTCGGCCTGCGCCGGCACCTCGCGCCAGGTCTTCCAGACCGGGCGGACGAGGACCATCCACAGCAGCAGCAGCCCCAGGGCGGCCAGCATGGCGCTCACCAGCGTGCGCTCGCGCGGGTTGAGCGTCTGCCAGCGGGCCTGCAGAGGGGCCAGCGCGGAGGCCAGCGAGGGGCGTGCGGTGGAACTGTCGGTCATTGTTGTGCGTCGTCCGAAGGGGCGGTCGGGCTCGCCGGGGCGCGGCCCAGCGGACGGACCGGCACGTTGGCCGGCGGCGGGCCGGACACGTCCACCTCTTCCTCGTCATCGGGGGCCGGGGCGGCCTGGGTCGGGCTGCCGGGGCGGGCCCCGGGCCCCGGCCGCGGGCCGGCGGCGGCGGGCGCCTGGGCGGTCGCCAGCGGGGGCATGGCGCCGGGCCGGGCCTTCACGATGCTGGGGCCGTTGGCCGAAGGCTCGGCGTCCAGGCCCAGGGGCAGCAGGCGGCTGCGGAAGCCGTCCACCTCGGGTGTCGACCAGCCGGGGCTGGTCAGGGTCAGGCGGCCGGGTTCGTAGTGCAGGGCGCTGGCCGGGCCGCGGCCCGAAGGCCAGGCCACCTCGGCGGCGGCCAGCAGGGGTTCGAGGTCGGTTTCGCCCGGCTTGCCGGCCGCGGCGCGCAGCAGGTCGATCTCCTTCTGCATCTGCACCGGCGCGTCGATCACGGCCCGCACCTGCGGGAAGGTGGTCTGCAGCAGCGCGGTCATGCTCTGCTGGCGCTGGGCCAGGGCGTGGCGCTGCTGCCAGGCCCAGACATTGGCCCCCACCAGCTGCACCAGCAGCAGGGTGGCCAGGCCGATGCGGGCCGGGCGCCAGCGCGGGCTGCGCCACAGGGGCAGCAGCTTCTCGCGCAAGGCGCGGTGGCCGCGGCGTTGGGTGGCCAGATCGAACTGGCGCAGGTTCCATTCGCCGGCGGCGGCCTGCATCAGGGCCTCGCCCGGCGACAGGGCGGCCACCGGCGCGCCGGCCAGTTCGGCCGCCTGGCCTGCGGTGTCGGGGGTGGCGGTCCAGTGCACGCTCTCTTCGGCCGGCACCGCTTGCAACAGCGCGCGCGCGCAGCTCAGCGGCACGCACAGCGCGCCCTGGGCGTCGCGCCAGGCCAGCAGCGGGTGTTCGGGGTCGCCGTGCACATGGGCGGCGGTGCTGCCGTCGGGGCGCCAGGCCGGCACCACCCGGTCCAGGGTCTGGCCGCTGGGTTCCAGCCGGGCGATCTGGCCGCGCAACCAACTGCGGTTGATGGCCGCGACCCACACCGTCTCGCCGCCGCGCGCCTGGGGCGGCAGGGCCAGGTGGAGTTCGGCCTCATCGTCCAGCAGGGCTTCCTCCAGCAGGCCGGCCAGGGCCTGGCGCAGGCGCAGGCCCGAGGCCTTGGGCAGGGTGACACGGTGCCAGCTGACGTCGCCCGGCGCCAGCACCGCCACCCGTTGCGTCGCGGCGGGCAGCTCGGCCAGCGCGGCCCGACCGCTGCGGGTCAGGTGGATGCCATCCTGGCTGAAGGCGTAGTCCAGCTCCTCGGCGGACGGCACGTCGGCGGTGTCGGCGCTCTGGGCGGACAGCCGGGGGGAGGCTGGCAACTGGACGATCAGGAGGGACATGGGATGAAGACGACAGGGCAGGAAGGCCGGGACCGCAGGGGCCGACGTCCTATTGTGGCTTGGTCCGGGCGGGGCTTGAATGCATCGCTTGGGGGGTTTTACACGGGGACGCGCTCGCGCCAGAGCACGCGCACGTTCAGCCCGCGGCGCTGCACCAGCGAGACCTCGCGCAGCACCGAATCCTCGTAGCGCAGCTGGCCCGTGACCAGGAAGTAGCCGCTGACGGTGCCCACGTTCTGGGCGCTGAGCTTGACCTTGCCGCCCAGCAGGCTCTGCGCGGCGCTGATTTGGTCGAAGCCCTTCTTGAGCGTCTGCCGCTGCTGCACCAGGCGCTGGGCGCTGGCGCGGTCCAGTCCGTCGATGGCGGCCATCAGCACCTCGGGCGGTGCGGTGTTGATGTTGACCGGCGTGCGTTGCGGGAGGATGACGACATAGGGTTCGAGCTTGGCGAGGGTCGTCTGGTCCAGGCCCAGCCAACGCAGCTGGGCGACCCGCTGGACCTGCACGGGGGCCCCGGCCTGGACCTTCTGGCCCTCGTCGGCCAGGTCCTGCGCATCGCTGGCCGCCTGCATGGCCTCGCCGATCTGGGTGGCCACGCCGGCGGGCAGGCCCAGCAGGTCGCACAGGCGGGAGAAGATGGCCAGCTCGGCCTGGTACATCTTGCTGTCGTCGGTGGCCAGGTTCTGCAGGTTGTAGCGGGCCTGGGCGTCGGCGATGTCCCCCGAGAGGAAGGCGTCGATGCCGGTGTCGGTGTTGTCCTTGTCGGTGGACAGGAAGGTGGACAGGCGGATCTCGGCCAAGCCGGTGGCCCAGGGTTCGGTCAGGGCGTCGGAGCCGCCTTCGCGGGCGTCCTCGCGCAGGATCAGTCGGGCCCAGTCCAGGGCGCCGTCCAGCAGCCAGGAGGACTGCACCCGGGCCCGCTCGGCGGTCTCCACCTCGATGGCCCGCCACTGCTGCCACACCATGCCGGCGGCCAGCGTGGCCACCAGGGTCACGATGACCATGGCCAGCAGCAGGGCGGCCCCGCGCTGGGGGCGGCGGGGGGGCCGGCGCATCAGTGGTCCCCCGAGAGCAGCACGTCGCGGGTCAGCGGGCCGGCTGGCAGCCGCAGCACCAGGCGCACCCCCTGGGGCAGCTGGTCGGCGTCTTCCTCGTCGCTCGTGGTGTCCGGGGGCGTGCTGCCGTCGCCGCTGCCGCCCGGGGTGGAGGGGGCGCCCGCCACCGGAGCGGCATTGCTGCGCCCCGCGCTGGACTGCGCGTTGCTCCAGGTGTTGTCGCCCTGGCGGTAGTAGTAGACCTGCCACTCGGAGAGCTGGCTGAGCATGGGCAGTGCGCCCTCGCGGATGCCGGACCATTGCTGGCTGCGCATCCACCACTCCTGGAGTTCGGCCACGCGGCTCGTCGCCGGGGAGGCCCAGCGGTACAGGGTGTCGCCCTGCATCGTCCAGACGACCAGCACCATGCCGTCCTTGGCGCGCCGGGTCAGGCGCAGCGCGGCGCCATCGAACTTCAACGCCGGGACGCCGGGCGTGCGCTGCAGCTGGGCCAGATCCTGTTCCCACTGGTTGACGGTGGTCGACAGGAGCAGGATCTGCTGGGCATTGCCCTGCGCGCCATCGCGGGAACGCACCAGGGCGTCGATGCCGCGCCAGGCCATCATGGCCAGCACGGCCATGATGAACAGGGCCACCAGCACCTCGACCAGCGTGAAGCCGCGCAGGGGATGGCGGGGCGGAGCGGTGTGGACGCGGGAAGGCATCAGTAGCGCGACAGGACGGTGGACAGGGTCACCAGATTGACCCCCGCCTCGTCGGTGATCACCACATCCGCGCGGCGGAAGTTGGGGTTCAGGGTCGCCTGCACCTTCAGCGTGTTCGTGAAGGTTCGGCCCAGTTCCTCGCATTCGCCGCTGCTGGTGCCGATGTCCGGGTACTGCTTGGCCAGCTTGATGCCGGTGAGCACGTTGGTGGCACACCACTGGCCCAGTGTCACGTCGGACAGGCGCTGGGCATTGCCCAGCAGCGAACCGGCGGCGCGGCTGCCGGCCGCCAGTGCGATGGCCACGATGGCCACCGCCACCAGCACCTCGACGAGGGTGAAGCCGCGTCTAGGGCGACGATGAGGAGCGCGCGGGTTCACGGCGCGGGTTTCCCTTCCGGCTCGGCCAGCGGTGCAAATGCGCCCAGGCCGTCGGTGGCCAGCACCACGCGCCGCTCGCCCAGGCTCAGCACCACGCGCTGCGCGCCGATGACCGGCTCCGGCCCCAGCACCAGCGAGCTTGCGCCGATGATTTCCGCGTGGGTGCCTTCGTCCAGCCAGCGGTCGGGCAGGTGCACGGTGTCGGGCAGGCCGACGAAACGGAAGCCGGGCTGGTCGGGCAGCGGTTGCCACTCCACCTCCACACCCATCGCCCGTGAGCGGGCCCGGGCGCCTTCGAGCAGGGCCGACAGGCGTGCGGCCTCTTCATCCAGGCGGGCGGCGGCGCTGTCGCGCAGCGAGAGCGAGGCCATGCCCACCACCACGGCCAGCAGGGCCACGACCACCATCAACTCCAGCAGCGTGAAGCCCTGTTGCCGGTGCGGAGCGTGGGCCATGGACCGATGCGGGCGGGCCGGGATGGCTTACTGCCAGGAGCCGATGTCGGCGTTCACGCCCTCGCCACCGGGCTGTCCGTCGGCGCCCAGGCTGAACACGTCGATCTCGCCCTTCACGCCAGGGTTGGCGTACTGGTAGGGGCGGCCCCAGGGGTCGTTGGGCAGCTTTTCCACATAGGGGCGCCAGTTGGACGGCACCGGGCTGGTGGTGGGCTTGTGGATCAGGGCATCCAGGCCCTGTTCGCCAGTGGGGTAGCGCTGGTTGTCCAGCTTGTAGAGCTTGAGCGCCTGCATCAGGTTGCCGATGTCGGTGCGTGCCGCCGTCACGCGGGCGTCATCGGCGCGGTCGAGCACGTTGGGCACAATCAGCGCGGCCAGCACGCCGATGATCACCAGCACGACCATCAGTTCGATCAGCGTGAAACCGGCCTGGCGCAGCCGCTTCATCGGCTGCTGGGGAAATGTCACAGACATGGTGGTCAACATGGCCGGAAATGGCCAGGGTTCTCAGTGTGGGCATGCATCATAATCGTCCGATGGCGTCGCGTTTATTAACGTTCGTGGTGTGGGCCCTGGTGGCCATCAGTGGCCTGTTCTGGGGGCTCAAGCTCTTCGTCCGCGCGCAGGGCCTGCCTGCCACGGCGCAGGCCGCCACCGCCGGTGCGCCGCAGGGCGGCAGCCTGACCCGGGTGCTCGGCACGGTGGCCGTGGCGGACGACGCGGAAGAGGACGCCGGTGACGGCCGCTTCCAGTTGCTCGGCATCGTGGCGCCAGGCGGCACGGCTTCGGCCAGCCCGCAGGGCGTGGCGCTGATTTCCGTCGGTGGGCAGCCGGCCAAGCCCTGGCGCACCGGCGCCGTGATCGAGGGCGACACGGTGCTGCTGTCCGTCAGCAAGCGCTCCGTCGAACTCGGGCCCAAGGGCGGGCCGGCCAGCACCTCGCTGAGCCTGCCCGATCCGAACAGCGTGCCGCGCCCTGCGGTGCCGAACGCGGTGTCCCTCCGCACACCGCGGGTGACCCTGCCGGGCCAACCGCAGACGCTGGGCCAGGGCTTGCGCCAGGAGCCGGCCGGTCAGGTCACGCCGCCGCCCCCTCAGGACAACCCCGAAGAAGAGTGAGCCTCTGCTGCCTCGCAGGGCGGCGGCATCGGCGGCACGAAGTCCCAGCCAAAGGGGCCGTCGCGCAACTGCGCGTTGCCTTCGGCCAGGGGGCAGGCCGAGGTGCTTGAGCGTTCCCATTGCAGGTGGACGGCAGCGCCGTCGCTGCGCCAGCGTTGGAAGCTCAGGTGCAGGCCGGCCGGGGCCTCGTAGCGGAACACCACGCTCCAGCGCGTGCCCGCACGCTGCAGGAGCGTCAGCGTCGAAGCCTCGTGTCCATCCACGCCGGGACGCACGGCGATGAGCAGGTGCCCGTCGGGGGCGGGCCGGGGGGTGGCCTCCAGCCCGATCTGTTGGCCCGAGGCGGGGCTGACCAGCAGCAGGGGAGGGCTTTGCGGGGCCGGCAGGCGGGCCACCAGCCAGCTGTCGCCGTGGCCCACCGGCCCCAGGCCGCGGTACTGGGTTGCGGCACTGTCCTGCAGGGTGATCGTGGCGCTGCCTGGGGTCTGCAGGCGCAGTTGCGGGCCCTGGCGGACCGCGCGCAGGGTCTTGCGGGAGGCACGGGCCGTCCGCAGCGCCTCAGCCTCCAGCCGGGTCAGGCAGCGTTCGGGTTCGGTGTCCTGCTGGCAGAGCTCCCAGCCGCGTCCCGGGTCGCTCTTGGGCGGCGCCGCCCCGCTGGCGCTGGCGGCCAGGGCCAGACCCCAGCCGACGCTCCAAGCCTTCCAGCCGCCGGTCCCTCTCCCGATGCCCAGACCCCGCATGTCCGTCCTCCTGCGCCCGATTCTGCACGGCCCAGGCCGGTCGGCAAGCCGTGGCCGGTCGCTTGCACTCAGCGGGCGGGATCGTCCGGATCCAGGAAGCGGGCCGGGCGCTTCTCGTTGAAGGCGGCCAGGCCCTCGCGGTGTTCCGCGGACGGGGCGTAGGCGTAGTGGGGTTCGCGTTCGGCGCGCTGGCTGACCGGGCCCTGGGTGAAGCGCCGCAACGCCTGCTTGTTCAGCCGCATGGCCTGCGGGGACAGTTCGGCGATGCGTCGGGCGGTGCGCCAGGCGTCGGCGGCCACCTCGGTGTCGGGCAGCACGCGGGTCACCAGACCTCGCAGGCGGGCTTCCTCGGCGTCCAGCACGCGGGCCTCCAGCAGCAACTCGCGCAGCACGGTTTCACCCACCACGCGGGCGACGATCTCGATCTCGCGCGGCGCCATCGGGAAGCCCAGCTTGGCAATCGGTACGCCGAAGCGGCTGCCCTGGCCGCACAGACGCAGGTCGCAGCAGGCGGCGATCTCCAGCCCGCCACCGATGCACGCACCCTCGATCTGCGCGATCAGCGGCACATCGCAGGCCAGCATGGCCTCCAGCGCCGGGGCCACGATCTCCTCGTGAAAGTCGGCCAGGGTGGCCGGGTCGAAGCGGAATCGCGGGAACTCTTCGATGTCGCCGCCGGCCACGAAGCTGCCGCCCTCGCCTTGCACGATCAGGACCCGTGGCGGTCGCGGCTGGGCGCGCAGGGCATCGAAGCCGGCCCGCAGGTCGCGCCACATGGCGATGTCCAGGGCATTGAGCTTGCCGGGGTGACTGATGACCACCCGGGCGATGCCCTGGGCGTCGGCCGGGTGAAAGAGGATGTGTCCGGACATGAGAAGGGAACCGTTCGTGCGGCCCAGGGACGGCCGCGAAACCTGAATTTCACCACGCGGCCACCGGGCATCGGGACTATCCCGGGCAGGCGCTCACAAGCCGCAGTCGCCCCCTCAGAATCGCTCGGCCTCCAGGCTGGAGGCGATCACAGGGAGCACACGATGAAAAGAGGAACGAACGGCCGCGGCCTGCTGCGGCCGCTGGTGCTGGGCTGCGCCTGCATGGGCGCGCTGGGGACCTGGGGGGGCGCCTGGGCCGGTGGCCCACCGCTGCCGTCCGGGGTGCGCGGGCCGGTGACGGTGCGCGTGACCGATGGGGTCAGCGATGACCTGCTGACCGCCGGCCTGGGCAAGACCGGGCTGATGGGAGCCGCGCCGGCCTATGCCGATCCGGCCCATCCGACGGCCGGCGAACTGCGCCGCAACGCGATCTACAACAACTACCGGGCCCTGGTGGACATCACGCCGCTGGGCGGCATGGGGGTCTTCTACGGGCCCAACATCGACATCCACGGCCAGGACACGCTGGGCGAGGGCAAGATCGCCGGCACGGAGACCACGGCCTGGGCCGACGACGGCAGTGGTCGCCGCAATGTCACGCTGATGGTGCAGGTGCCCGTCAGCTTTGACCCGGACCATGCCTGCATCGTCACCGCGACCTCCTCGGGCTCGCGGGGCATCTACGGCGCCATCGCGACGGCCGGGGAATGGGGCCTCAAGCACGGCTGCGCGGTGGCCTACACCGACAAGGGCTCGGGCAACGGCTACCACGATCTGATGACCGGGGTGGTGACCTCCCGCGAGGGACTGCCGATGGACGCCGCCACGGCCGGCACCGAGGCCCTGTTCCGGGTGCGCGCCCCGGCTGACCGGCTGGCGGCCTTCAACGCGGCCCTGCCCAACCGCGTGGCCTACAAGCACGCCCATTCCCGCCTGAACCCCGAGAAGGACTGGGGCCAGAACACACTCAGCGCCGTCCGCTTCGCGCTCTACGTGCTCAACCAGCAGTACGCTGGCAGCCGCCACTTCACGCCTGCGAACACCCTGGTCATCGCCTCCAGCGTGTCCAATGGCGGCGGTGCCGCGCTGGCCGCGGCCGAGCAGGACACCGAGGGCCTGATCGACGCGGTGGCGGTCAGCGAACCCAATGCCCAGCCCCGGCCGACGCCGGGCGTGCAGATCCGCCAGGGCAGTGCGACGGTGCCGGTGACCGGCCTGCCGCTGATCGATTACTTCACGCTGGCGGCGCTCTACCAGCCCTGTGCCCTGCTGTCCTCGCGCACCGGCCTGTCGATGGACCCGGCCTTCTGGCCCGCGGCCTACACCACCTCGGCCCAGCAGAGTTGCACCGGCCTGGCCGAGCGTGGGCTGGTCACGGGAGACACCGTCGCTGCCCAGGCCGACAGCGCCTGGGACGTGCTGCTGGCCCAGGGCTGGACACCGGAGAGCGCCTTTCTGCAGCAGTCGCACTTCCGCCTGGCCACCAACGCGATCGCGGTGACCTACGCCAATGCGCTGGGGCGCTTCGGCGCGCTGGATGACCTGTGCGGCTACAGCTTCGCCAACACCGATGCCAGTGGTCTGCCCATCGCCCAGTCACCGACGACCCAGGCCGGGCTGTTCGCCAGCGGCAACGGCATTCCGCCGACCTCGGGGGTGAACATCGTCTACGACGGCTCGGTGGGCGGGCCGCGGCTGGATTTCCTGTCCACCTCGCCCAGCACCGGCCGGGCCGACTTCGGCCTGGACGGCGCGCTGTGCCTGCGTGCGCTGGCCACCGGGCGCGATGCGGTCAGCGGGAGGCCCTTGACCGGCGACGCGGCTGCGGCGGCGGCCCGGGTGAGGGCCGGCGTGGCCCAGGTGCAACTGGGGGCGCGGCTGCACGGCAAGCCCACGGTGATCGTGGCCGGCCGCAGCGATTCCCTGCTGCCGGTCAACCATGCGGCCCGGGCCTACTTTGCCCGTAACCAGCGGGTCGAGCCGGGCAGCCCCACCCGCTACATCGAGGTGACCAATGGCCAGCACTTCGACGCCTTCATGTCCTATGGGGCGCTGCTGGGCTACGACACCCGCTTCATCCCGCTGCATGTGTACTTCAACGCGGCGATGGATGCGGTCTGGGCCCACCTGACCACCGGTGCGCCGCTGCCGGTCAGCCAGGTGGTGCACACCGTGCCCCGGGCCAGCAGCAGCACGGCGTTGTCCGGTGTCAACGTACCGCCGATCTCGGCCTCGCCCGCGCCGGCCGCGCAGATCGTCTTCGACGGCCACACGCTGGTGGTGCCCGACTGAGTCCGGGATCGCCATGGAAAAAAGGGGCGGACCGCGAGGTCCGCCCCTTTTTTGTTCACCGGCCGCCGGGACTCAGGGGGCGCGCACGGTGATGTTGAGCATCACCTGGGCGGTGGGGTTCGAGGCCGAGGTGATGGTGTAGGTGGCGGTCTGGTCGGCGCCCGTGCTGTTGGTCAGCGAGACGGAGTACGTCGTGCTGGTCTTGGTCACGGAGGATTCGGTCAGGCCGCTGAGCGTGCTGGTGACCGTGATGTTCGCGCCATCGCTGGCCATGGCCACCACATCGCCGGACGAGACCAGGATGGTCAGGTTGTCACCGGCGGCGTAGGGGCTGGTCGGCAGGGCCAGGCCATTGACGCTCACATTGAGCGACAGGTCCTTGGGCACGATGTCGAACTTCAAGGTCAGGCCGCCGGTGGTGGCGCCCTGGGGCGTGACGTTCAGCACGGCTTCGGTGGCGCTGCCGCTGACCAGCATCGCGTTCCAGCTGTGGTTCGTGCTGTTGACGTAGCGGGCCAGGCCATCGCCGAAGTCGGCGGTGACGTTGATCGGCAGCGTGGGCGAGCCCACGGCCACCCGGTAGCCGGTCGGGATGCTGTAGGTCTTGACGTCGCCGGCCGTGGCCGTGTCGGTCTGTACCACGGTGGCGCCGTCGCTGGTCAGGATCTGCAGGTTGACGGTCAGCGGGATCTGGTCGAGCACCACGTTGACCGTCACCGCCTGGCTGCTGTCCGCGGCCGACTTGGCGGTCAGCGTGAGCACCGTCGGCGCGGTGCTGCTGAGCTTGGCCGACCAGGTGTTGGCCGTCTTGGTGTAGGCACTCTTGGTGGCGGTGCCCAGCGACTCGTCCACCTGGAAGGACACGTTGCTGTTGAGGGTCAGCGACTGGTCCGAGCTCATGTTGACCGTGGTGGCCTGCCCGGCCAGCAGCGGGGTGGCCGTGACCGACACGCCGTTGACCAGCACGCCGACCTGCAGCGGTGCCGCCGCCACATGCACCACGATGGTGGCCACCCGCGTGCTGTCGCCCTGGGCCGTGGCGGTCAGCGTCACCGTGGTGGCCGCGCCCGCGCTCAGATTGGCCTGCCATTCGGTGCTGGACTTGCTGATGTTGCTGGCGCTGGCCGCCCCCAGCGAGGAGGCGAAGTTGACCTTGATGTTGCTGTCCAGCGTGAGCTGCTGACCGGAGCTGATGCTCAGCTCATGGGTCTGGCCGGCGGTCACGGCGGTGCTGGTTTCCAGCGTGCCGTCCACCGACACCGTCACCGCCAGCGGCTTGGGATCGATCACCACGTGGATGGTGGCCATCAGGCTGTTGTCCGCGTTGGACTTGACCACCAGGGTGGCCTCGGTCGAGCTGGCGCTGGCGAGGTTGGCCGACCAGTCGGTGGCGGTCTTGGTGTAGGCCGACTTGTTGGCGGCTCCCAGGCTTTCGTCCACCACCATGGCCACCGTGCTGTGCAGGGCCACCTGCTGGCCCGAGCTGATGGTGACCGTGTAGCTTTCGCCGGCCAGCACGGGGGCGGCGTTCTGGGTCACGCCATCCACCATCACGCCCACCTGCAGGGGCGTGGCGGCGATCAGCACATGGACCAGGGCGCTGCGACTGCTGTCGCCGTCCACGGCTGCGGTGAAGGTGACCTCGGTGTCCACGGCGCTGGTCAGCGTGCCCTGCCAGCCCGTCTTGGACACGACCCGGTTGGCCACGCGGGCGTCGCCGAAATCGGTGGTGAGATCCAGGCCCACATTGGACTGCAGGGCCACGGTCTGGCCGGACTGGATGCTGAGCGAGTAGTCACCGCCGGTGCCCACCGGGGTGGCTGTCTGGGTCACCCCGTCCACCACGACGTTGATCGCCAGCGGGGTGGGGGTGACGTGCAGCACCACGGTGCGGGTCTGGTCGGGATAGTCGCGCGAGGTCACCTGCAGGGTGACGTCGTCCTCCACGGCGCTGTTGACCAGGCCGATCCAGGAGGTGCTGGTCTTGGTCAGGGAGGTGAGGGTGGCTTGCCCGGGAGATTCGACGACCGCCACATCCAGGCTGCTGTCCATCGTGACCGTCTGGCCGGACTGGATCTGCAAGGTGGTGGTGGTGCCGCTGGTGGTGCCGCTGGCGGCACTGCCATCGACGGCCAGGCTCAGCGACAGGGTCGGGTCCTCGGGGCGCCCGCCGCCGCAGCCCGCCAGCAAGCCCAGCAACAACAGGCCTGCCAGGCCCCCTCGCAACAGTCGCAACAACATGGGTCTTCCCGCACTGATCTGCTGAACCCGCCGGCCAGCGGTCGACGGTCCCTGGAGGACATGAGCCTCCGGCGCGCAGTGTAGGGGGAGACCCCAGGCTTGGGACTCCCTATGTCGTCGGACGAGGTGTCGCCAGGCTGTCTTCCGACGCCAGACCACCGCCGGCCGTCGAGGGGTCCGCCAAGGCATGGAACAGGTAGCCGATGCCGCGCACGGTGTGGATCAACCGGGGCGCGCGCGGGTCGTCATCCAGTTTGTGCCGCAGACGGGACACCAGCAGGTCGATGCTGCGGTCCAGCTGCTGGACGCCCTGGCCGCGCGCCATGTCCAGCAGTTGCTGCCGGTTCAGGGTGCTGCGCGGGTGCTCCAGAAAGGCCTGCAGCAGCGCGCATTCCGCCTCCGACAGGGGCACCTGCAGCCCGGTGGGCGCCACCAGGGTGCGGCTGTCGGGTTCCAGCGCCCAGTCGCCGAAGCGCACGGCCGACGCCGAGGAGACGGCGCCGGGGCGGGCGCGGCGCAGCAGCGCGTGCACCCGGGCTCGCAGTTCCCCCGGGTGGAAGGGCTTGTCCAGCACGGCATCGGCGCCCAGCTCCAGGGCCACCGCCCGGTCGGCCGCATGGCTGGCGGTCAGCAGCACCAGCACCGGAGGGGACGCACCACTGTCCCGCAGCTGACGCAGTTGCACCCAGGGGTCCGGCCCACGGCGCCGGCGGGTCTGTGGCGCCACGACCAGCAGGTCGAAGCCCCTCCGTCCGCATTGCGCGATGGCGCCGAAGTCCTCGCTGAGCTCCACCTGGTGGCCCCGTTGCTGGAGGGGGCGGGCGATCGCCTCCTGCGTCTCGGGGTCGATGTCGACCACCAGGATGCGGGCGGGGTGCGGGGGCGAGGGGGTGTCGTTGGACTTCATGGGCCAGCATGGGGAAAACCTGGACACGAAGCCTAAGGCCTGACTCGGGGGCTTGCCGAGGGATGTGGGGGTACGTACGGCCGCGTTTTACCCCCCCTTTACATTGCGACACCCGGGCGGGCAGGGGTGGGGGCCGGTCCGGCAATGACCGGGCGCTCACCGGGTGGGCCAGCCCCGTGTCAACATAAGCGGTTGATCTCCCCTTCCGGCCCTTCCACCACGTCCTGTCTGCCATGTCCTCCGGCCTGATCCACATCCGCGGCGCCCGCCAGCACAACCTCAAGAACCTGGACCTGGACATCCGCACCGGCGAGATGACGGTGGTCACCGGCCCCAGCGGTTCGGGCAAATCCAGCTTGGTGTTCGACACCCTCTACGCCGAGGGGCAGCGGCGCTATGTCGAGACCTTCTCGGCCTATGCCCGCCAGTTCCTGGACCGCATGGACCGCCCGGCGGTGGACAAGGTCGAGGGCGTGCCCCCGGCGATCGCGATCGACCAGACCAACCCGGTGCGCACCAGCCGCTCCACGGTGGGCACGATGACCGAGCTGAACGACCACCTGAAGCTCTTGTTCGCCCGGGCCGCCCAGCTGTTCGACCGCCAGACCGCGCTGCCGGTGCGGCACGACAACCCCGACACCATTTACGCCGACCTGCAGGCCCGGGCCGCGGCGGCGGGGGATCCGAGGTTGGTGCTCACTTTTCCTGTTGAGTTGCCCGCCAACACGACCGCCGAGCAGCTGGAACAGTGGCTGGCGGCCAGTGGCTTCAGCAGGGTGCAGGCCGAGCGGGTGGTGGGTGACAAGAAGCTGCTCGACGTGGTGGCCGACCGGCTGCGCCTGGGCAACGCCGAGCGCGCCCGGGTGATGGAGGCCATCGAGCTGTCGCTCAAGCGTGGGCAGGGGCGGCTGACCGTCTATGCCCTGCAAGAAGAAGGTGAGCCTTCACTCTGGAAGTACAGCACCGGCCTGCACTGCCCGGAAAGCGACCTGCGTTACAGCGAGCCGCAGCCGGCCCTGTTCAGCTTCAACTCCGCCTACGGCGCCTGCGAGACCTGCCGCGGCTTCGGCCGGGTGATCGGCGTGGATTTCGGCCTGGTCATCCCCGACGAGAAGAAGACCCTGCGCAACGGTGCCATCAAGCCGATGCAGACCCCGGCCTGGAAGGAGTGCCAGGACGACTTGGTCAAGTACGCGGGCGATGCCGGCATTCCGCGCGACACCGCCTGGAACCAGCTGACTCCCGCCCAGCGCGAATGGGTGATCGAGGGCTCGCCGAACTGGAACGGCAACTGGAACAAGCAGTGGTACGGGGTGCGCCGCTTCTTCGAGTACTTGGAGAGCAAGTCCTACAAGATGCACATCCGGGTGCTCTTGTCCAAGTACCGCAGCTACACCCCCTGCACCGTCTGCGGCGGCGCTCGGCTCAAGCTGGAGGCGCTGCTTTGGCGCGTGGGCTCCCAGGCCGACGCCGATGCCGTACTGCCGCCGGAAAAGCGCTTCCTGCCCCAGGGCGTGGGCTGGACGCGTGCGCAGCTGGAGGCCCTGCCGGGCCTGTCCCTGCACGACCTGATGCTGCTGCCGCTGGAGCGCCTGCGCCGCTTCTTCGACCAGCTGACCCTGCCCGACGCGCTGCGCGACGAGGCCTTCAAGCTGTTGCTGGAGGAAGTGCAGCATCGCCTGAAGTATTTGTGCGACGTGGGCCTGGGCTACCTGACCCTGGACCGCCAGAGCCGCACCCTGTCCGGCGGCGAGGTCCAGCGCATCAACCTGACCACCGCGCTGGGCACCTCGCTGGTCAACACCCTGTTCGTGCTGGACGAGCCGTCCATCGGCCTGCACCCGCGCGACATGAACCGCATCGTCCAGGCCATGCAGCGCCTGCGCGACGCCGGCAACACCCTGGTGGTGGTGGAGCATGATCCGGCGGTGATGCTGGCGGCCGACCGCCTGATCGACATGGGCCCCGGCCCGGGCGAGAAGGGCGGGCAGATCGTCTTCGACGGCGCGCCGGAGCAGGCCCGGGAGGCCGACACCCTGACCGGTGCCTACCTGGGCGCGCGCAAGTCGGTGGGCATGGGCTTCCGACGCTTTGTCGAGCCCGGCACGCCGCGGCTCATCCTGGAAGGCGCGCGGCAGAACAACCTGAAGAACCTCTCGGTCGAGTTCCCGCTGCAGCGGCTCACCGTGGTCACCGGCGTGTCCGGCTCGGGCAAGAGCACCCTGGTGCAGGACGTGCTGGTGCCGGCGCTGAACCGCCACTTCGGCCATGCCACCGAGACCCCGGGCCTGCACGACCGCCTGCTGGGCGCGGACCTGCTGGCCGACGTGGCCTTCGTGGACCAGTCGCCCATCGGCAAGACGGCGCGTTCCAACCCCGCCAGCTATGTCGGGGCCTTCGACGAGATCCGCAAGCTCTTCGCGGTGGCCCCGCTGGCGCAGGAGCGCAAGTACACCGCCGGCATGTTCAGCTTCAATGCCGGCGACGGGCGCTGCCCGACCTGCGGCGGTTCGGGCTTCGAGCATGTGGAGATGCAGTTCCTCTCCGACGTGTACCTGCGCTGCCCCGACTGCGATGGCAGCCGCTACCGCGCCGAGATCCTGGACGTGAAGATCGAGCGGGCCGGCCGCAGCCTGTCCATCGCCGACACGCTGGAGCTGACCGTCAGCGAGGCGGTGCAGTGCTTTGCCGGCGACCGCGAGGTGGTGGCCAAGTTGCAACCCATCGTGGACGTGGGCCTGGACTATGTGCGCCTGGGTCAGCCGGTGCCCACGCTCTCTGGCGGCGAGGCCCAGCGCCTGAAGCTGGCCGGTTTTCTGGCCGAGGCGGCGGGCCGGCCGCGCCAGCCGGTGGCCAAGAAGGGCACGCTCTTCGTCTTTGACGAGCCGACCACCGGCCTGCACTTCGACGACATCGCCAAGCTGATGCGCGCGCTGCGCAAGCTGCTGGACGCCGGCCATTCGCTGCTGGTGATCGAGCACAACCTGGACGTGATCCGCGCGGCCGACTGGCTGATCGACCTGGGCCCCGAGGGCGGCGACGCCGGGGGCGAGGTGGTGGCGGTGGGCACACCGGAAGACCTGCGCAGCCACCCCACGTCCCACACCGGCGCGGCCCTGCGTGAATACGATGGCGCCCTGCATGCGGGCGAAAAGACCGCCGCCGACAGCGGCAGCTACCTGGGCCGGGTGGTGCGCGAAAAGCGCGCCGAGGACGAGGCCATCCGCATCATCAACGCCCGCGAGCACAACCTGAAGGCGCTCAACGTCGACATCCCGCGGGGCAAGTTCAGCGTCATCACCGGCGTGTCCGGCTCAGGCAAGAGCACGCTGGCCTTCGACATCCTCTTCAACGAAGGTCAGCGCCGCTACCTGGAATCGCTCAACGCCTACGCCCGCTCCATCGTGCAGCCGGCCGGCCGGCCCGAGGTGGATGCGGTCTGGGGCATCCCGCCGACGGTGGCCATCGAGCAGCGCCTCTCGCGCGGCGGGCGCAAGTCCACCGTGGCCACCACCACCGAGGTCTGGCACTTCCTGCGTCTTTTGTGGGTCAAGCTGGGCCTGCAGCACTGCGTGCACGACGGCGCCCCGGTGATGCCGCAGACGGCCGAGAGCATCGCCGCCCAGCTGCTGCGCGACCACAAGGGCCAGCACATCGGGCTGCTGGCGCCGCTGGTGGTCAACCGCAAGGGCGTCTACACCGACCTGGCCAAGTGGGCCAAGGCGCGCGGCCACACCCACCTGCGGGTGGATGGCGAGTTCCTGCCGGTGGACCCCTGGCCGCGGCTGGACCGCTTCAAGGAGCACACCCTGGAGCTGCCGGTGGGCGACCTGGTGGTGAGCCCGGAGAACGAGGCCGAGCTGCGCCGTCTGCTGGCCCAGGCCCTGGACGTGGGCAAGGGCGTGCTGCACCTGCTGGCACCGCTGGACGGCCTGGCCCAGGCGCTGGAGGATGGCGATTCCACGCTGGGCATCGGCAGCGTCAAGGTCTTCTCGACCAAGCGGGCCTGCCCGGTCTGCGGCACCAGCTACCCCGAGCTGGACCCGCGCATGTTCAGCTACAACAGCAAGCACGGCTGGTGCACCAGCTGCGTGGGCACCGGCCTGGCGCTCACCCGCGAGCAGCGCAAGGCCTTCGATGACAGCGTGCGCGACGAGGACAACCGCGGCCGCGAGCAGAGCTTCCCCAGCGAGGAGCCGGAGGTCGAAGGCCTGGCCGGCGAGGCCTGCCCGGACTGCCATGGTGCCCGCCTGAACCCGATGTCGCGCGCGGTCAGCTTCCAGGGCGAGGGCATCCACGCCGTCGCCCAGTGGTCGGTCACCCAGACCCAGGCCTGGATCGAGGGCCTGAGCGCTGGCACCGCGATGAGCGCCCGCGAGCTGGGCATTGCCCGCGACGTCATCACCGAGATCCAGGGCCGGCTGGCCTTCCTCGAAGAAGTGGGCCTGGGCTACCTGACGCTGGACCGCGCTGCGCCCACGCTGTCCGGCGGCGAGGCCCAGCGCATCCGTCTGGCCGCGCAGCTGGGCAGCAGCCTGCAGGGGGTCTGCTACGTGCTGGACGAGCCGACCATCGGCCTGCACCCGCGCGACAACGGCATCCTGCTCAACGCGCTGCACCAGCTGGGCCAGAACGGCAACACCCTGGTGGTGGTGGAGCACGACGAGGACACCATCCGCCGGGCCGACCACATCATCGACATCGGCCCCGGCGCCGGCAAGCGCGGCGGCCGGCTGATCGCCCAGGGCACGGCGGCCGAGCTGGCGCTGCAGCCCGATTCGGTGACCGGCCGCTGCCTGGCCCATCCGCTGGTCCACCCGCTGCAGGCCCGGCGCGAGGTGACCCGGGCCACCCCGGCCCTGGAGCTGCGCGGCGCCCGCCTGCACAACCTGCAGCAGGTGGATGTGGATGTGCCGCTGGGCCGGCTGGTGGCGGTCACCGGTGTGTCCGGCTCCGGCAAGTCCACCCTGGCGCGCGACGTGCTGCTGGCCAATGTGGCGGCGCTGGTGGCGGCCAAGGGCCGCAAGAATGACGAGGCTGCGGCCCAGTCCGTCATCCTGCAGGGCTGCAGGAGCCTGAGCGGCTGGGGCGGCGTGGACCGGGTGCTGGAGGTCGACCAGACGCCGATCGGCAAGACACCGCGCTCCTGCCCGGCCACCTACATCGGCTTCTGGGACGCCATCCGCAAGCTCTTCACCGAGACGCTGGAGGCCAAGGCCCGGGGCTACACCGCGGCGCGCTTCTCCTTCAACACCGGCCAGGGCCGCTGTCCGGCCTGCGAGGGCCAGGGCATGCGCACCATCGAGATGAGCTTCCTGCCCGATGTGAAGGTGCCCTGCGACGTCTGCCACGGCCAGCGCTTCAACACCGAGACGCTGGCGGTGACCTGGCGCGGCAAGAGCATCGGCGACGTGCTGAAGATGGAGGTGGACGAGGCGGTGGAGTTCTTCGCCAGCATGCCGTCCATCGCCCACCCGCTGCAGCTGCTCAAGGACGTGGGCCTGGGCTACCTGACCCTGGGCCAGCCCAGCCCCACGCTGTCCGGCGGCGAGGCCCAGCGCATCAAGCTGGTGACCGAGCTGACCAAGGTGCGCGACGAGGTGGGCCGGCGCGGCCAGAAGGCGCCCCACACCCTCTATGTGCTGGACGAGCCCACGGTGGGCCTGCACATGGCGGACGTGGAGCGCCTGATCCGGGTGCTGCACCGCCTGGTGGACGGCGGCCATTCGGTGGTGGTGATCGAGCACGACCTGGACGTGATCGCCGAGGCCGACTGGGTGCTGGACCTGGGGCCCGAGGGCGGCACCGGCGGCGGCCGGGTGGTCTGCGCCGGTGCGCCGGAGGCCCTGGTGGCCGCCGGCACCCACACCGGCCACGCCCTGCAACCGGTGCTGGCGCGGCGCTGAGCCGGTTCGAGGCGGGGTGATCCAGGCCTCAAGCTGGCGGCGCGGCTGCCGATGTCAGGACATTGATCCGACTTCCGGGCCTCGCCCAAGGGGCCACCCCTGTCATGCGCGTCTGCTCCCTCGCTTCCGTCCAGAACTGCATCGAGCTCGGCCAGCCGCTGCAGTTCAGCGTGCGCGACGAGGGCCGCCTGCTGCTGCTGGCCAAGGGGCAGGTGATTGCCGATCAGCGTCAGCTCGAGGACTTGTTCCGTCGCGGCGCCCTGGTGGAAGCCGATGAACTGGTGGGTCTGGTGCCCGTGGCCCGCCGAGGCACGCCCCCCCAGCGCCCTGCCGCCCTGTCCCGGGCCTGGGACCGCTGTGCGCAGGACATGCGGCAGCTCTTCAACACCGAGCCCGCGGCCTTGGCCGAGGCGATCGACGGCGCCACCGACGAGCTCCTGGGCCTGATCCAGGCGGCGCCAGCGTTGGCGCTCTCCCGGGTGGTGAGGCAACCCAGCAGCGGTGGCGGGCACTACGGCGTGCGCCACTCCATCCATGCCGCCACGGCCTGCCAGGCGGCGGCACGGTTCCTGGGCTGGAGCGACAGCGATCAGCGGCGGGCCTTCCAGGCCGCGTTGACGATGAACATCGCGATGGTGGATCTGCAGGCGCGGCTGGCCACGCAGGTGTCGCCTCTGACCGCGCGCCAGCGCGAAGCCATCCACGAGCATCCCCATCGCGGTGCCCAGATGCTGGCCGATGCCGGCATCCGAGATGAGGCCTGGCTGCAGGCCGTCCGCCTGCACCACGAGTTGCCGGATGGCTCTGGCTACCCCGCGGGCACATCCGAGCGCAGCGAACTGGCGGAGATGCTGCGCTTTGCCGATGTCTACACCGCCCGCCTGAGCGACCGGGCCGACCGCCCGGCCATCAGTGCCCGCCAGGCGGGCCGGGAACTGCACCAGATGGCGGCCGCCAGCCCCCTGGCCGGCGCGCTCATCAAGGCCTTCGGCATCTTTCCGCCGGGCAGTGTCGTGCGCCTGGTCAGCGGCGAGATGGGGATCGTCGTGCGCAACGGCGAAAAGGCCTATCACCCGCATGTCGCCATCCTCACCACGGCGACGGGGGAGCCCCGCCTGTCGCCCAAGCTCGCCGACACCTCGCGCGACAGCCATGCGGTATCGGCCCTGCTGCCGGCCCATGCCATGCCGATGCTGATCAGCGAGGAAACGATCGCCGGACTGATCGCCGCGGCCTGAGCCGCCCGAGAAAGAAAAAGCCCGCCGAGGGGCGGGCTTTTCGGTGCGGTCGCGGTGCGACTCAGGGGGTCGGGGTGGCGACCACGTAGCTCTCGGTCACGCCGACGTTGTCGGTGCTGTTGCGGTCCGGACCGACGGCGCCCAGGCCCATGCCGCGCTTGGCGAAGGCGGTGGCCCAGATCATGAAGTCGGCGTCGTCCGTGGCATCGGCCACCGACAGGATGGCGTCACGCGCTTCGAGCATGGTCGGCGCGTTGGGCGTCATCTTCAGGCCGGCGATGATGTAGTCCTGCACCTTGCTGCGGGCCTGCTTGAAGCTGTAGCGGCCGTCCTGCAGGAAGCCGGCATAAGCCTCCCACAGCACGTTGGCCCAGATCTCGCCGGTGTTGTGCACCTCGGCGTTGCTGGAGCCATCCTGGCCGAAGGCCAGCGGAGCGGTGGTGGGCAGGGCCACGCCGTTCTGGATGTGCTTGAAGGTCAGCGGGTTCTTGGCGAAGTCCGTCGAGTAAGGCGCACGGCGGATGCCGAAGTAGTAGTCGCCCAGCACGTAGCCGCCCACCGAGTACGCACCATTCCAGGTCGGGTTGGTCTTGACCTGGGTGTCGTCCTGGCGCACCTGCAGCAGCATGGTGTTGAAGTCGCTCCAGCCCTCGCCCATGCCACGCCCCTGGTTGTTGGACAGGCCGCTGCCGTTGCCCACCAGGCGGTTGCTCACGTAGTGGAAGAACTCGTGGGCGATGATGCCTTCGTCGATGGTGCCGTCCAGGTCGACCGCGGGGTTGCGCTGCATGTGCACGCTCACCGGGCCGGCCGATGCCTTCACGGCGTTGCCGTCGTCCAGGCTGATCATCATGGCCGGGATGCTGACCGTGGTGGTGTTGTCGCTGGCCATCGCGATGGGCGAGCCCGCCACGTTGTTGACGATCACAGCCGCCACGGCGCCGGCATCCTGGGCCATCTTGGCCTTGACCGCAAAGCTGCAGTTGCCGCGGTCGATCAGGGCGATCTTGCCGGCCACAGCGGCGCCATTGGTGAGGGCGGTGCAGGCGTCGGTGTTGGGTGCCACGCCGTCGTCCACCAGCTGCAGCGTGCCGGTCAGGTCGAAGCTCTGCGGGCCGAAGGCGGCCGTGCCGAAGGTGAACTTGCCCGCCAGGGAAGCCGGATCGAGCACCTTGAATTCGCCGGTGACGAGACCATCGAACAGGTACATCTGCATGCGCGGCGAGCCACCGTCGGCGGGCGTGGACATGTTGGCGTTGTTGCGGCCGGAGTAGTCCTGGCCTTCGGCCAGGATCGGGTCGCCTTCGACGCCGCCGCGGCCGTAGTTGCTGACCTGGGCGTTACCGGCGGCTTCGTTGAAGCCGTGGTCGTACCAGAAGTCATGCAGCCAGTTGTTCATGTAGAACAGGTTGACCACCGCCGCGTTCTTCGCCGGGGTGGTGCTCGGGTCCACGTCGCCCTGCAGCGGGTAGTCGAAGGTGTTGGCCGCGGTGGTGGTGGCCATCACGTCGCCGCGGGCCGGGGAGTAGCCGTTGGGCGACGCCAGGTCCAGGTAGGCCTTGACGTTGTTGCCCGAGGTCGAGGTGGCACCGTTGGCCAGCCACGGGTCCTGGGTCGAGATCTTGTTGCTGGCCGACTGGGTGATCAGGCGCGAGGCGGCGTCCTTGCGCGGCACCGACTTGGTGTAGTCGAACTTCTTGAACGGCTCCATGCCGTTGCCCAGCGGGGAGTCGTACGGCACGCCGTACTTGTCCGCCAGCATGCGGTAGGTGTAGGGCGTGGCGGTCTCGAAGGTGGTCAGGTTCTTGCGGAACAGCACGCTGCCG
This sequence comes from Ideonella dechloratans, assembly GCF_021049305.1. Taxonomy (GTDB): domain Bacteria; phylum Pseudomonadota; class Gammaproteobacteria; order Burkholderiales; family Burkholderiaceae_C; genus Ideonella; species Ideonella dechloratans. Next base: position 3,089,609 of record NZ_CP088081.1, on the reverse strand, counting down.
TCCTCGGCCGAGACCACATAGCCGTAGTCGAGCTGGCGGGCCCCGTCACGCGTGGCGGCCGAGAGCTCGATGTAGTAGCCCGGCACCATCTTGCCGTTCAGGGCGTACAACACCGGCTTGACGCGCGGGTCGGCTTCCAGCTGCAGGTCACCCTGGCCGGCCGGGCGGGCCCAGGTGCGGTAGGCGCCCTTGGTGGCGCCCGCGGTGAAGTTGCCGCTGACCTTGCCGCCCAGGTTGGCGAAGGCCTTGACGATGGCCTGGGGCGCGCTCAGCGAGTACTTGGCGGCGGCCAGGCTGGTGGCGTCCGCCTGAGAGGCGAAGTAGCCGCCGATCGCGACCAGACGGCTGTTGCGGTCCATCAGCACGCTGATGTCGCGGTTGAACACCTCGACACCACCCACGCGCTGGCGGAAGCGCTGGATCACCGGGCCATTGGCGCTGGCCTGGTGGTCGAACAGCTGGGCGTCGTTGATGGCGCTCTGGCTCAGGCCCAGGGCGCTGGCGTGACGGGCCAGGAAGTGGCGCGCCGTGGCCTCATGCAGGGCCTGGCCGGTCAGGCTGCTGCGCAGCGTGGACACCTCGGCACCCTTCTTGGCCCACAGGAAGGTCATACCCAGGCGGCTGTCGTACTGGCTGCGGAAGCCGAAACGCGACACCTGGGTATCGGCCGTCTGGCGCAGCGAGGCGGGGGCCGACTGACGGGTTTGCAGGGCGGCATCGAAGTCGGGCAGATCACCCGACTTGAATTGGGCGGACAGGGGGGAGGCCGCCGGGGCGGCCAGACTGCCGGCAGCCCACAGTGCAGCGATGGTTCCCAGGACAAGGTGACGCATGGTTCGGAACTTCCAGAAAGGAGCGCCGCGCGACCACCCGGTGGGACATTCGCGCTGGCCACACCGCTTCCGTGCCCCGGTCCGGGCCCGAAAACGAACGAAGGGTTCCGATTCTCAGCGTTGCGCTTTGTTTCCGGGCGATGAAGACGCCTTCGGATTAGGGGTGGTCAATTCCCGATGCGCCAGCGCTGCCAGCGCCAGGTCAACAGGCCCAGGATGACCATGCCGTAGAGGGCGACCTCGGCGAAATCGTTCTTGCCAGCCTTGACCCAGAAGAAGTGCAGCAGGCCCGCCAGGGCGATGCCATAGACAGTTTTGTGGAGGTCCTGCCAGCGTCGTCCCCCCATGGCGCGGATGGCCGCATTGAAGGAGGTGGCCGCCAAGGGGAGCATGGCCAGCCAGGCGGCCGTGCCCACCAGGATGAAGGGGCGCTTGGCCACGTCGTGGACCAGGGCCGCCCAGTCCAGGCCCTGGTCCAGCCAGGCGTAGGCCAGCCAGTGCAGGGTGCCGTACAGGAAGGTGGTCACGCCCAGGCTGCGCCGCCAGCGCGCCAGCGCGTGCCAGCCGGTCCAGGTGCGCAGCGGAGTGACCAGCAGGGTCAGGCACAGCAGACGCAGGGTCCAGTCGCCCAGACCGCGGATCAGGGCCTCGGCGGGGTTGGGGCCGAGGGCATCATGGAAGCCGCGCCACAGCAGGGACGCGGCAGGCGCGGCCAGCAACAGCCACAGCACCGGCTTGGCCGCCGGGTGCAACAACCAGCGTTGGACCATCAGTAGTACTTCTTCAGATCCATGCCGGCGTAGAGCGAACCCACCTGGGCCTCGTAGCCGTTGAACATCAGCGTCGGGCGCTTGCGGGTGAACAGGCCGTCCTCGCCGATGCGGCGTTCGGTGGCCTGGCTCCAGCGAGGGTGATCCACGTGCGGGTTCACATTGGAGAAGAAACCGTATTCCTCCGGCGCCGCCCGGGTCCAGCTGCTGACCGGCTGCTGTTCGACCAGGCGGATCTTCACCAGGCTCTTGGCGCTCTTGAAACCATACTTCCAGGGCACCACCAGGCGCACGGGTGCGCCGTTCTGCTTGGGCAGCACCTCGCCGTACAGGCCCATGGCCAGCAGGGTCAGCGGGTGCATGGCCTCGTCCATGCGCAGGCCTTCGCGGTAGGGCCAGTCCAGCACGCCCGAGCGCAGGCCGGGCATCTGCGCCGGATTGGCCTGTGAGACGAACTCGACGTACTTGGCATTGCCGGTGGGCTGCACCTGCTTGATCAGTTGCGACAGCGAATAGCCGATCCAGGGAATCACCATGGACCAGCCCTCCACGCAGCGCAGGCGGTAGATGCGCTCCTCCAGCGGGGCCAGCTTGAGCAGATCCTCGATGCCGAAGGTGCGCGGCTTCTGCACTGCACCTTCGATCGTGACCGTCCAGGGCCGGGTCTGCAGGCTGTCGGCCAGGCGCCCGGGGTCGCCCTTGTCGGTGCCGAACTCGTAGAAGTTGTTGTAGTGGGTGAGGTCGGCGTAGGACGTGGGTTTGTCCATCACGATGGCCCCTGCCACGCCGGATCGGCCGGCGGCCAGCTTGGGCAGCTTGCCCGGGCCGGTCAGGGCCTGGGCTTGGGCGTTCAGGCTGGACAGACCCGCCAGGCCCATGCCTGCCGCGGCCGCGGCCTGCATCCATTGGCGGCGGTTCTGCCAGAGATCTCGGGGCGTGATGTCCGAGGCAACAGGGTGCCGGAAACCGCGGTCTTTCAGGGGGTGCATGGCGAATCCTCGTGAAGGGCGGCCGTGCCGCCATGGCAGGGCTTCTCCATGAGTCGCGCCAGCCGTCCGGACCTTACGACCGGGCCGGCGCCGACAAGTTCACCCCAGGTGCTGGCGCAGGAAGGCCAGGGTGCGCTCCATCGCCAGGGCGGCACAGGCCGGGTCGTAGCGGTTGGTCGGCACGCGGTGAGGGTCCACCTGGGTCTCGTTGGCGAAGGCGTGCATTGCCTCGTAGGTGTGGAAGGTCGTGGAGACGCCGGCGTCCTTCAACTTGGCCTCCAGCACGGGCACGGTGGCCACCGGGAAGAAGGCATCCTGCGTCGCGAAGTGACCCATCACCGCGGCGCGGATCTTGGTGGCATCGATGTATTCCAGCGGCGGGAAGCCGTACCAGGCCACCGCGGCCGCCAGTTCCGGCGAGAAGCAGGCCGACAGCAGCGTGAGCGCCCCGCCCATGCAGTAGCCGGTCACGCCCAGCCTGGTGCTGCCGCTGGCCTGCAGGTGCAGCACCGCACCGCGGATGTCCTGGCTGGCTGCGTCGGCGAAGTCCAGCGCGTTCATCAGGTGCTCGGCCTCCTCGGCCTCCACCGTGGATTGGCCACGGTAGAGGTCAGGCACCAGCACGCGGTAGCCGGCCTGGGCATAGGCTCGGGCCACGCCCTTGATCTGATCGTTCAAGCCCCACCATTCCTGGATCAGCACCAGGCCCGGCGCGCCTTGAGGCTGGGCCGGCTCCACCAGCCAGCCCTGGGCGGTCTGGCCGTCGGGGCGCTTGAACTCGATCATCTGGCTCATCACACGGTCTCCTGTTCCACGTTGTCAGTGCGGTCTCACAAGGTGCCGTAGGAGTGCAGGCCCGACAGGAACATGTTCACGCCCAGGAAGGCGAAGGTGGTCACCACCAGCCCGCTCAGGGCCCACCAGGCGGATGCCACGCCACGCAGGCCCTTCATCAGGCGCATGTGCAGCCAGGCCGCATAGTTCAGCCACACGATCAGGGCCCAGGTTTCCTTCGGGTCCCAGCTCCAGTAGCCGCCCCAGGCTTCGGCCGCCCAAAAGGCGCCCAGCACGGTGGCGATCGTGAAGAAGGCGAATCCCACGGCAATCGCTTTGTACATGACGTCATCCATCACGGTCAGCGTGGGGGTTTTGGCGTTGATCGGGCGACGCAGGGACACCATCAGGGCGAAGAACAGCGCGGTGCCACCGATCAGGCGCACGGCCTTCCAGGCGGCGTCCACGGGGGCATCCGGGGCGCTGGCCAGGGCGGCGTAGCCCGCAATGCCCACGGCGAGCACGCCGGGCACCGCCACCAGGCCCGTCCACAGCGAGCGTGGTGCCGATTCCTTGAGCAGACAGGCCAGGCCGACCATGGCGGCCAGGGCGAAGGTGCCGTAACCGATGAAGTTGGCCGGCACGTGCAGCTTCATCCACCAGCTCTGCAGCGCGGGCACCAGGGGCTGGATCTCCTGGGCATCGCGCACCAGGGTGTACCAGAGCAGGAAGCCCACCGCGGCGCTGACCACCAGCATCACGAAGGGGCCCAGCGAGCGGATCTTGTAGTGGGCTTCGTAGTAGAGGTAGAACAGCGTGGTCAGCCAGCAGAACAGCACGAAGACCTCGTAGAGGTTGCTGACCGGGATGTGACCGATGTCCGGGCCGATCTGGTGGCTCTCGAACCAGCGCACCATGGTGCCCGTCAGCGCCATGAAGACCGCTGCCCAGGCCAGGCCGGAGCCCACCTTCAGGCCCAGCGCGTTCTCGCCGCCCTGGCGGGTGAAGAAGCCGATCCAGTAGAACAGGGTGCTCATGTAGAAGAGCACGCTCATCCACATGATGGCGCTCTGGCTGGCCAGGAAGTACTTCAGCAGGAAGACCTTGTCGCCGGCGGCCAGATCGGCACCGAAGTTGTCCAGATGCTGGTTGTAGAGCGAGATGGCCAGCAGGGTGGCCGCCCCCACGCCCAGGCTGAGCGTGCGCAGCGGGCCCCAGAACCAGCCCAGGCCGATCAGGCTGGGCACGGCTCCCAGCAGGATGCCGCGCTCGTACACGTCCATCGAGCTGCCGTAGCGCTGAAAGGCGTAGCCGGCGCCCAGCACGATGCACAGGGCATAGAGCCAGTCATAGGCGCCGCGCTGGCTGAACCAGCCGGGCTTGCCGACCGCGAGGGTGGTGGTGGTCATCGCGTGGTGTCTCCGGAAAGGGCAGACGGGCCGAGAAGGTCCTGCCGCATGGCGTTGAAATCGGCATCGATGTCCAGCGTGCGGCGCGGGGTGGACATGGCCATGAGAACGCGGGTGTGTCCATCGCCGGCGGGACTCAGCCACACCCAGAGCCGACGTTCACGAATGTAGAGCATCGCGAAGACACCCAGGATCAGCAGCACCGCACCCAGATAGACCAGCTTCTTGCCGGGGGCGCGGGCCACCTGGAACACGCTGGCTTGGACCTGGTTGAAGCCGCTGAGTTGCATCATCAGGGGCGCCGGGTAGAAATAACTGTCCGACAGGGCCATCACCGCCTGGGTCATGAAGGCCTGGGTGCTGGCGTCCGACGGGAGCGGTGCCAGGCCATCGGCCTGACGCGCCATCTGCTCCAGTTCGAACAGCGATCCGTTGAGGATGCGCAGCAGCACATCGGCCACCCGCTGGCGGTCGGCCTGGGGCACCGTACCTTCAATGAACTGGCTCAGCGCGGCCAGTCCTCCGGGGACCGGGTCGGACTTGGCCGCCTTCTCGGCACCGGCGAACAGGGCCAGGGCGCGCTCGCCGGTGACCCGCAGCTGGTCACGCATCTCGGGGCGGTTGGCCGGCGTGGCGCTGTCGGCATAGCGCTGGGCCGCCTGGCGGCGCAGCGCAGGGTCGGCCAGGGCGCGGCGCAAGTGCAGCCAGCCGTTCATGCTGTTCTGGTCATCGACCGGGATGCGCAGGTAGCGGAAGTTCTCGTCGGTGGCCTCGCGCACGCCCATCACGAAGACGCGCTGGCCGTCGATCTCCAGCGGCAGCATGTAGTTCTGGAACTCGCGGGCCTGGCCGCTGGCGTCGCGCAACTTGTAGGTGAAGGACGGCCCCACGTTGTGCAACTGCTTCTTCTTGTCCGGGTTGATGCCGGCGCCCAGGTGCTTGTCCAGGGCACCGCCCAGGTCCACCTTGCGCACATCCGTGCCCTTGGCGTTGGCCTCGCCCAGGTTCTCGACGTTGATGACCCGCAGGCCGGTCAGCTCCAGCGTGTACTTGTCGCCCCCCCCGGTCAGGGGCAGGCTGTCGCCGATGCGGCCCTTGAACACCAGCGGCGGGCCGTTGCCGGCCAGCGGTTGGGCGGTGAGCTCCAGCAGCGAACCGCCGTCCTCGAAGCTGCTCTGGTAGATGGCCACCCCGCGGTGGAACACCGGCTCGTTGACCTTGACCATGGCCTCGGTGGTGGCGCCGGTGTCGTGGTCGTGCAGCACGATCTTGCTGGCGAACAGCTTGGGCATGCCGGTGTCGTAGTACTCGACGATGAACTTCTTGAGTTCGACATCGAAGTCCAGGTCCTGCAGCACGATGCCGTTGGGCATGCTCAGCACCGCGGTGCCGGCGCGCCCGCCCTCGGGCACGAACAGGTTGCCGCGGAAGGTGGGGTTGGTGGCCGGCAGCCGGTGTTCCGGGGCGACGTCCTTGATCAATCCGCCGCCTTCGAAGGTGCTCTTGCCGGTCAGCCACATCTGGGCGCGCACCACCAGATCGCCGTCGAACAAGCCGCCCAGGCAGACCAGCACGACGGCCGAGTGGGCCGCCAGGTAGCCGATCTTGTTGAGCCGACCCTGGCGGGCGGCGACCATGGTGCCGTCCTCGCGGACCTGGGCGCGTGCCTGCCAGCCGCGGCGGGCCAGCAGGTCGGACACCTGCTGCAGCGCCACGTCGCCGTTTGCGGCCAGTTCGCCTTCGGCCTTGTGGTGGAAGGCCTTGAGCGACTGGGCGCGCACATGCTCCTTGAAGCTGCGCAGGTCGTTCAGGATCTTGGGGGTGTTGCGGGCGATGCACAGGCTGGTCGACAGCACCAGAAAGCCCAGGATCAGCAGGAACCAGGGGGCGCTGTAGACGTTGAAGAGATGGAAGCGGCCGAACACGTCCGCCCAGAAGGGGCCGAACTGGTTGATGTAGTTGTTCAGCGGCTCGTTCTGTTTGACCACCGTCCCGATGACCGAGGCAATGCAGATCACGCACAGCAGCGTGATGGCAAAGCGCATCGAGGACAGCAGTTCCAGGCTGTCACGCCAGGCGCGTTGGGGCAGGGAGAGCGAGGCTCCGTGGGAGGCGGTCATGCGGCGATTATCAGGGGCCGTGGGGCCAACAAGACAAAGGCCGGTCAGCGACCGGCCTTTCACGGGGAATTCAGGAAACCTTCAGCCTGGCACGGCTGATTCTGCCGGGGCTCAATGCAGGCCGGCCACGTAGTCGGACACGGCCTTGATCTCGGCGTCGCTCATGCGGCCGGCGATGTCCATCATCTGCGGGCTGTTGGTGCGGGCGCCGCTGCGGAAGGCGGTCAACTGGGCTTCCACGTACTCGGCGTGCTGGCCGCCCAGACGCGGGTACTGCACCGGGATGCCGGCACCGCTGGGGCCGTGGCAGCCGGCGCAGGCGGGCACCTTGCGCTCGGCGATGCCACCACGGTAGATCAACTCGCCCAGGGCCACGGTGTCCTTGTTCTTCGCAGCACCGGCCACCGGCTTCTTGCTGGCGTAGAAGGCGGCCACGTTCTTCATGTCGGCCTCGGTCAAGGGGGCGGCCATGCCGTTCATGATGGGGTTGACGCGCTTGTTGGCCTTGAACTCGGTCAGCTGCTTGACGAGATACTCGGGGTGCTGGCCCTGCAGAATGGGGTAGGTCGGCAGGCCACGGGTGCCGTCGTTGGTGTGGCAGGCGCCACAGGTCACGGCAATCGCTTGACCGCGGGCCAGATCCGGCTTGAACGGGGCCGCAGCTTCGGCGGCATGAACGGAACCCGCCATCAGGGCTGCGAGCACGAGGGAACTGGCGAACGCGACAGGAGACTTCATTCGGAGGGCCTCGGGGATTGTGGAATTTGTGGGTGTTGGCATGCCAGCGCAAGCCAGCAATCAAACCAGGGAATTCTAGAATGTGCCATGCGTGAAACCTCCAGCCAAAGTCGTTCGGATTTGTCCGAACTCAAACACCCTGCATTGGCCTGGGCTCACAGTGCTCGTTTCCTGACCACGGCCAGCCAGCTCAACCAGCTCCCGCCCGGGGATCTGGGCGAGATCGCTTTTGTCGGTCGCAGCAATGCCGGCAAGTCCACCGCGATCAATGCACTGGCCCAACGCCGACAGCTGGCATTTGCCTCCAAAACCCCCGGACGCACCCAGCATATCAACCTCTTTGCCCTGGGGCCGCGAGATGCCCCTGACGCCTATCTGGCGGATTTGCCGGGCTACGGCTATGCCACCGTGTCCCGGACCGAGAAGGTGCGCTGGCAGAAGGTGATGGCCGACTACCTGGAGGTGCGTCGCAACCTCAACGGCGTGGTGCTGCTGGTGGACAGCCGCCTGGGGCTGACACCGCTGGATGAACGTCTGCTGGAATTCGTTTCGCCGCGGATCAACACCGGCGAAGTCAAGTTGCTGGTGGTGCTGACCAAGGCGGACAAGCTCAACCGCCGGGAGCAGCAGGCGGCGCTGTCGGCCGTGCAGGAGCAACTGGGCGCTCGCGTGAGCGAGCAGGCCGATGTGGGCATGCTGCTGTTTTCAGCCACCAAGCATCAGGGGCTGGCGGACCTGGCCGAGACTGTTCATGGCTGGGTGCATCCGCAATCCGGCCCGGCGGTGACGCCGGCGACCGATGCCACCGAGGCCGCCGACGAAGCCGACCTCGGGGACTCGGCGGACTGACTCCGGCCTGTCCGCGCCGGCTCAGGGCCGGCCGATGACCAGCGCCATCCCGGCCTCACCCCGCGGGGCCCAGGTCAGGCCCAGGTACATGGGGCCCAGTCCCGTGTCGGCCCCGAGGAAGAGGCTTCCCCCATAGCGCAGGCCGGTCAGCCGCAGGTCGTGGTAGTCCAGCCAGGCGTTGCCGGCTTCCACGCTGGTGCCCACGAAGAATCCTCGGGCGAACACCGGGGTTTCGGCCAGGCGCATGTACCAGTTCAGCCGGCCGTAGACCAGGGCGTTGCCGCTGATCTGGCCCGGCTGGTAGCCGGAGAGTTGCTGGAAGCCGCCCAGGCTGTAGCGCCCCACGGCGGACGCGGAGGCGGTGTTGGCGGCCTTCACCTCACCGTGCAGGGTGAGGGTCTGGCGCCCCCAGCTCACCGCACCGGTGGCCTGGCTCTCCACCCAGGCCAGGTTGTTGTCACCGTCCTTGGCGTGGCGCGTGCCGACCAGGGCCTCGGTTTCGAAGCGGTAGCCCCGTTGGGGGAAGTTGGCATAGTCCAGCTGGTCCACCACCACCCGTCCCCGCAGGCCCATCTCCTGCCAGGTTTCCTGTGTGCTGGCCAGGGCATCGGTGCTGCCCGCCAGCAGCGGGTCGCTGCGGGTGGCTTCGTAGACCGGGCCCAGGCGCACCTCGCCCAGGTTGCCCCAGGGCTGGCCCAGGTCCAGGCCGACGCGCAGCTGCGAGCGGCGCAGTTCGCCGATCTTGTCACCGCCGTTGCGGTTGAAGACGGAGAGCTTGGCACGCTGGGCATCGGTCCAGCCTGCCAGGAACCAGTCATCGGACAGGCCGATGTTCCAGTTCAGCGGGTGGTAGAGCTCGGTGAACAGACGGGGCACCTCGCCGATCTGCACGGCCGCGCGCCATTCCGTGCCGTTGGGCGTGAGCCAGTGCCGGTTGAGGGCGAGCTTGACGTTGAAGGCGCTGTTGCCGCTGAAGTCGGTCGACAGGTCGAGGCCGGCGTTCAGGTAGGTCGGGCCCCAGGGCTTGTCTTCCAGCGTGAACACCAGGCCATCGCCGCGCGTGTCGTGGACCAGGCGGTAATCGGCCTGCACATAGTCTCCGCTGGCGGCCAGGTAGCGTGCGTCCTGTTCGGCCTTGCTCGGATCGAAGGGCTCGCCGGCCTTGCTCTGGAGCTGGGGCTGCAAGCGCCCGGGGTTGGTGGCCGTGCTGCCGCTGAAGGCCACGAAGTCGAGCTGGGTCGGCGGAACACTGGGTGCCTGGGTGGCGAGCTGCCAGTCCGCGTACGAGGTGGCGGGCACGGTCAGAGCGGCCAGTTGGTCGGCGCTGGCCCGTGCGCCGGCTTCGCCGATGTCGATCAGCTGGGCGACCTTGTCGAAATCGCCCGAGGTCAGGTTGCCGAGCCGGGGCTGGATCAGGATGTCTCGCGGGCCCAGCGAATCCAGGCTGCGCCGCACGTTCTGCTCGGTCAGGATGTTGATCATCTGGGCCGTGAGCCCGATGGCCGAGTTCAGGGTCTCGCGGCCTGCCAATGGCGTGCCGATGTTGACGACGATGACGATGTCCGCGCCCATGGCGCGGGCCACATCCACCGGCACGTTGTCCACCAGACCGCCATCGCCCAGGATGCGCCCGTTCACCTCGGTGGCCGGGAACACGCCGGGCACGCTCATGCTGGAGCGCAGGGCCGTGGCCAGGTCGCCCTGGTCGAGGATGACCGGCTGGCCCGTCTCCATGTCGGTGGCCACAGCCCGGAACGGAATGGGCAGGCGGTTGAAGTCGCTGATCTCCTGTGCCGGCAGGGTGTAGCGCCGGAGCAGGGCATCCAAGCCTCGGCTGGAGACGGCGCCCTGCGGCGCGCGGAACTCGCCATCGCGCCAGCCCAGTTCCAGTGCGGTGCTGAGCTCGAAGTCCTGTTCCTTGCGCCGCTGCGACAGTTCCTCCCGGCTCACCCGGGTGGAGAACAGGTTGGTCCAGTTGATCTTCTTGAACGCATCCTCGATCTGGTCGGCCTTCATGCCGCTGGCGTACAGGCCACCGACGATGGCGCCCATGGAGGTGCCGGCGATCACGTCGATCGGGATGTGCTTTTCCTCCAGCACCTTCAGCACGCCCACATGGCTGATGCCGCGGGCACCACCGCCGGACAGCACCAGCCCGACCCGGGGGCGTTGGAGGCGCGGCGCGGAGGCCGCCGTTTCCGCGGGCTCCACCGGGGCCGGAGGTGGTGTGGCGCCCCAGACTGCGGCATGGAGGCAGCCCAGCAGCAGGGCGGTGGTCAGGAGGCGTTGCATGGGGTCATTGTGGCTTGGGCCAGGCATGAAAAAGGCCACCCAAAGGTGGCCTCTTGTGTGGCTTGCGAGAGCAGGGTGCTCAGGCAGGACAGCTTACATGTCCATGCCCATGCCGCCCATGCCACCCATGCCGCCGCCCGGCATCGCGGGGGCTTCTTCCTTCGGCGCTTCGGCGACCATGCATTCGGTGGTCAGCATCAGCGAGGCGACGGAAGCGGCGTTCTGCAGCGCGGTACGGGTCACCTTGGTCGGATCCAGGATGCCCATCTCGATCATGTCGCCGTAGGTGTCGTTGGCGGCGTTGAAGCCGTAGTTGCCCTTGCCACCCAGCACGGCGTTGATCACCACGCTCGGCTCGCCACCGGCGTTGGCCACGATCTCACGCAGCGGGGCTTCGATGGCCTTCAGGACCAGCTTGACGCCGGCGTCCTGGTCGGCGTTGTCGCCCTTGATCTCGCCAGCGGCCTGACGGGCGCGCAGCAGGGCCACGCCACCACCGGCCACGATGCCTTCTTCCACGGCAGCGCGGGTGGCATGCAGCGCGTCTTCCACGCGGGCCTTCTTTTCCTTCATCTCGACTTCGGTGGCGGCACCGACCTTGATCACTGCCACGCCGCCGGCCAGCTTGGCCACGCGCTCTTGCAGCTTTTCACGGTCGTAGTCGCTGGTGGCTTCCTCAATCTGGATGCGGATCTGCTTGACGCGGGCTTCGATGTCGGCAGCGGCACCGTTGCCATCGATGATGGTGGTGTTTTCCTTGCCCACTTCGACGCGCTTGGCCTGGCCCAGGTCGGCCAGGGTCACCTTCTCCAGCGACAGGCCCACTTCCTCGGCGATCACCTTGCCACCGGTCAGGATGGCGATGTCTTCCAGCATGGCCTTGCGACGGTCACCGAAGCCCGGCGCCTTGACGGCCACGACCTTCAGGATGCCGCGGATGGTGTTGACCACCAGGGTGGCCAGGGCTTCGCCTTCGACATCTTCCGCGATGATCAGCAGCGGACGACCGGCCTTTGCGACAGCTTCCAGCGTGGGCAGCAGGTCACGGATGTTGCTGACCTTCTTGTCGTACAGCAGGACAAACGGGTTGTCCAGCAGGGCGACTTGCTTTTCGGGGTTGTTGATGAAGTAGGGCGACAGGTAGCCGCGATCGAACTGCATGCCTTCGACGACATCCAGCTCGTTGTTCAGGCTCTTGCCGTCTTCAACGGTGATCACGCCTTCCTTGCCGACCTTGTCCATGGCCTCGGCGATGATGCCGCCGACGTCGGAGTCGCTGTTGGCCGAGATGGTGCCGACCTGGGCGATTTCCTTGGAGGTGGTGGTGGCCTTGGAAGCCTTCTTCAGCTCGACGACCAGCGCGGCGACAGCCTTGTCAATGCCGCGCTTGAGGTCCATCGGGTTCATGCCGGCGGCCACGTACTTCATGCCTTCGCGCACGATGGCCTGGCCCAGCACGGTGGCGGTGGTGGTGCCGTCACCGGCGTTGTCGGAGGTCTTGGAAGCGACTTCCTTGACCATCTGGGCGCCCATGTTCATGAGCTTGTCCTTGAGCTCGATCTCCTTGGCGACCGACACACCGTCCTTGGTGACGGTGGGGGCGCCGAAGGAGCGCTCCAGGACCACATTGCGGCCCTTGGGGCCCAGGGTGACCTTGACCGCGTTGGCCAGGATGTTCACGCCTTCGACCATGCGGGCGCGGGCGTCAGCGCCGAAGACGACGTCTTTTGCTGCCATTTTGGAATATCTCCGAATTCAGTACAGGATGGGTAGACAGTGATCGGAAGGGATCAGATGATCACTTCTGGACCACGGCGAAGAGGTCTTCTTCGCGCATGACGAGCAGTTCCTCGCCATCGACCTTGACCGACTGGCCCGAGTACTTGCCGAACAGCACGCGGTCACCGACCTGAACGTTCAGGGCCACGAAATCGCCCTTGTCGTTGCGCTTGCCCGGACCCACGGCCAGCACTTCGCCTTGGTCAGGCTTCTCGGCGGCGTTGTCGGGAATCACGATGCCGGAAGCGGTCTTGGTCTCGTTTTCCAGACGCTTGACGATCACGCGATCGTGCAACGGACGAAGTTTCATTGCATCTCCTTGGAGCATGGACAGTCAAATGGGAAGAAGGTCGGGGTGCACTGGACACCTGCCTTGTTCCTTCAGTGAACGTGCAACCCTTCTTGAGGGGCTGCGTTTGTTAGCACTCTCATCGAGTGAGTGCTAAAACGCATTATAGGGATGGTCCGGCGGCTTTCAAGAGCCGCGGCATGTCATCCGGGAGGTTCACTTGGCGCGTTCGCGGCTGATCAGCGCGAAGGGCACGAGGATTGGTGCCAGCACCACGTAGTACAGCAGGTTCACGCCGTTGGCAGCGGTGGTGACGGGCGTCACCAGGGCATTGGCCACCTGCTCGCTGCGCGGCTGCTCGGCCTGGATCTCCACCGTGTAGGGGTGGTTGAGGGTGGTGCGGATCCGGTTGGCCTTCACGGTGCCCTGCAGATAGCGCTGGCCGGCCACGTGGCCGGCCAGACGCCAGCCCCCCGGCCGGGCCGGATCGGGCTGGAAGCCCAATGCCGCAGCCCGGGCGCGGTCGGCCTCGTCCAGATCGGTGGGCAGGAGCAGCGCGTAGTCGCCTTCGGTCCGACCATCGGCCGACACGGAGAAGCGGCCCAGTTCACCCTCCATCCGGGCGTGCAAAGGGGATTCCAGGGCCGCCACCAGGGCCTGGGGGGTGTCGAAGATGTAGTGGTGATGCTCGCCGATGACCACCAGGTGCTGGCGGTCCTGCGACAGCAGCAGCGAGCTCAGCGTCTCATGGTAGGTCTTGAGCACCAGCGTCTCGGGCTGGTTCGCGGCACAGCCGGCCAACACGCCGGCTGCGGCCAGCGTCAGCAACAGTTGGCGTCGTTGCAGCAGGGGGTGTCCGGCGGTGTTCATGCAGGTTCTCCTTCGCCGGGTTCCGCTTCTGTGGCGGCGACACGGTAGTTTTCGCTGGCCCAGGCGCCAAAGTCATGCCCCTGACAGCGCGCGCTGCAGAAGGGGCGGTAGGGATTGCTGGGCGCGAACACGGTTCTTTCGCCGCACGCCGGGCAGTTGACGTCGATCGGGGGGCGCGCAGGCGCAGGGGACGGGTTGGTCACGGGATCAGCTGCACAGGGCGAGGTCAAAGGCGGCATCCTGCCCGAACGGCTTGAGCCGGCCCTCGGTATCCGCCCGCATCAGCCGCACGGACACCATCAGGCGGTGGCCACTGATCTCGGGCACCAGGTCCAGCGTCTCATCCAGCCGCAGGCGCAGCAGCTGGTAGGTGCGCCCCTGGGGCAGCGTCTGCTGGTACTGACCGCCCGTGGCCACCACGCGGTGCGGCACACCGCTGTCGCGCAGCAGGCGCAGCAGCAGGTCCAGGCCGCTCTTCAACGGCCACAGCGAGTCGATCCAGCGCGCCAGGTCCTGGCGGCGGGCTTCGGCCGGGTGCTGCTGCCAGGCGTAGTAGGCCGGCAGGTCGAATTCGCAGGTCCCCCCGGGGATGCTGATGCGGCTGCGGATGCTCATCAGCCACTCGTTGCCGGTGAGGGCCTGGCCGGCCTTGCCCGCCTGGCTGTTGAGGGCCTGGTGGGCCTCGTCGATCTGGCCGATGACCTCGTCCAGGGCTGCCTCGGAGATGTGCGGGTTGCCGCGGTAGCCCAGCAGCACGCCGCGGTGGCGCTCCAGCTCCTTGAGAACGTCCGACTTCAGGTCGGCCCGCGAGGCCACGTCCATGATCTCGAAGACGGTCACCAGCGCGAAATGGTGGTCCACGGGTTCGTCGCGTGGCACCAGCAGCGTCAGCCGCTTGAACAGGTGCTCAAGCCGCAGCATGGTGCGAATGCTCTCGTTGAACGGGTATTCGTACAGGACCAAGGTGGGGGCTTCCAGGCGGTGGGATGCTGCGTCGATTGTTTCACAGCCTGGCAAGGGCCGGCACGCCGAAGAAGCCGAGCGTCCACAGAGCGTCGACCTCGGTTTCCAGTTCGGCCAGATCAAGGTCGTCGTTGACGATGACGGCGTCGGCCGCTGCCCGCCGTGCCGCGCGGCTGGCCTGCTGCCGGATCACCTGCGTCACCTGGGTGGGGGGCCAGCCGGAGCGGGCCTGGACCCGCGCCTGCTGCGTCGCTTCGCTGCAGTCCACCACCAGCACCCGGTCCACCTGACGGCGCCAGCGCGCACCGGTCTCCACCAGCAAGGGCACGTCGAAGACCACCGGTTGCGCCGGATCGGCCGCCAGGGCCTGGCGCTGGGTCTCCTGGGCGATCAGCGGGTGAAGAATGGCCTCCAGCTGCTGCTTGGCCGCTGGTTGTGCGAAGACCAGGGCGCGCATGCGCGCCCGGTCGAGGGCGCCATCGCTGCCGATCATCTCCGATCCGAAACGGGCTTCGATTGCCGGCAGGGCCATGCCACCGGGCTGGGTCAGGGCGCGGGCGATGGCGTCGGTGTCGATGACATGGGCGCCTCGCCGGGCCAGCATGCGGGCCACCGTGCTCTTGCCGCTGCCGATGCCGCCGGTCAAGCCGATGCGGCGGGGGCCCGTCATTGCCCGATCCAGCCCAGCACCCGATCCAGCCCGGCCAGCATCACGACCAGGCCGCCACCGGCCAGGAACGGCCCGAAGGGAACGTAGCGCCCCTCCCGAAGCGCGTTGCCGAGCTTCATGCCGATGCCCACCACCGCGCCGATGACCGAGGCCATCAGCACGATGGGCAGGATGGCCTGCCAGCCCAGCCAGGCACCCAGTGCGGCCAGGAGCTTGAAGTCGCCCGCGCCCATGCCTTCCTTGCCGGTGGTGAGCTTGAACAGCCAGTACACCGACCACAGCGAGAGGTAGCCGACCACGGCACCGGCGATGGACTGGGTCACCGGCAAGGTCCAGCCCAGGGCGGCGGCGCACAGGCCGGCCCACAGCAGGGGCAGGGTGAGGCTGTCCGGCAGCAGGGTGGTGTCCCAGTCGATGGCCGTCAGGGCCACCAGGGTGGCCGCCACACCGCACCACAGCAGCACCGCGGGCTGCGGGCCGATGCGCCAGGCCAGGCCGGCGAACAGCAGACCGGTGACCAGCTCCACCAGCGGGTAGCGCGCCGAGATGCGGGTGCCGCAGGCGGCACATCGGCCGCGCAGTCTCAGCCAGCCCAGCAGCGGGATGTTCTCGTGCCAGCGGATGGCATGACCGCAGGACGGGCAGCGCGAGGCGGGCCGGGCCAGGGACAGCGGGGCGAGCGCCTCCAGGCGGCGCTCCAGTTCCTGCGAGGTGGGCGCCAGCGGCTTCGGGGCCGTGTCCCCGAAGGTCCGTTGCCAGGAGTCGGCATCCGAGAGCTGGGCGGCCACGTCGGCCCACCATTGCCGCTCCATCATCCTCGGCAGGCGGTGGGCCACCACGTTCAGGAAGCTGCCCACGCACAGGCCCAGCAGGCCCAGCACCCAGGGCGAGAGCCACCAGCCCAGGGTTTCGGTACTGCCCGCCATGCCTCAGACCACCTGACCCAGCTTGAAGATCGGCAGGTACATCGACACCACGATGCCGCCGATGAGCACGCCCAGGATCACGATGATCAGGGGCTCCATCAGGGTGGACAGGCCCTTGACCATCTCGTCCACCTCCTCCTCGTAGAAGTCGGCGGCGCGGGAGAGCATGTCGTCCAGGGCGCCCGATTCTTCACCGATGGCGGCCATCTGCAGCACCATGTTCGGGAACACGCCGGTGGTGGTCATCGAGGGGGTCAGCGCGGTACCGGCCGCGACGTCGCGCTGGATCTGTTCCGTGGCCTTGGCATAGACGGCGTTGCCGGCGGTGCCACCCACCGAGTCCAGGGCTTCCACCAGCGGCACGCCCGCGGCGAACAGTGTCGAGAGGGTGCGGGTCCAGCGGGCCACCACCGACTTCATGATCAGATCGCCGAAGATCGGCATGCGCAACAGCAGCCGGTCCATCACCATCTGCATCTTCTCCGAGCGCTTCCATGTGCGGAAGAACATGTAGCCGCCCCCGAAAATCGTGCCGAAGATGGCCCACCAGTACTTCACGAAGAAGTCGCTCATGGCCATGACGAGCAGGGTCGGGGCCGGCAGGTCGGCGCCGAAGCTGGTGAAGACCTGCTTGAAGGCCGGGATCACGAAGATCATGATCACCGTCACGACAACGAAGGCCACGACCAGCACCGACACCGGATAGATCATCGCCGACTTGACCTTCTGCTTGAGCGCCAGGCTCTTCTCCTGGTACAGGGCCAGGCGGGCCAGCAGCTGCTCCAGGATACCGCCGGCCTCGCCGGCTTCCACCAGGTTGCAGTACAGCGCATCGAAGTACTGAGGGTGCCGGCGGAAGGCCGAGGACAGCGCCGTGCCGGTCTCCACGTCGGCCCGGATGTCGAGCAGCAGGCGGGTCAGCCGGGCGTTGACGCTGCCGCGGGCGACGATGTCAAAGGCCTGCAGCAGGGGCACGCCGGCCCGCATCATGGTGGCCAGCTGACGGGTGAAGACCGCGATGTCCTTGGGCTTGATCGACTTGCCGCCCGAGGTCCGGCGCTTCTTGACCTTGGAAACCATCACCCCTTGGCGACGCAGGCTGGCGCTGACCGCGGCCTCGCCCCCGGCACGCATTTCGCCGCGCACGATCTTGCCGTTGCGGTCCTTGCCTTCCCATTCGTAGGTGAAGTCCTTGACGTTCTTCGCTGCCGCTGCAGTAGCCATTGAGCCTCCGACCGCTCCCGACGGTTGATGGATGAGTGTGTTCTGTTGCCGGTTCTGTTGCGGCTCAGTCGTTGGTGGCCGCAATCACCTCTTCGAGGGTGGTGACGCCCAGCTTGACCTTCACCAAGCCGGACTGTCGAAGGTCGCGCACGCCTTCTCGTCGCGCCTGCTCCGCCAGATCCACGGCCGAGCCGTTGGTGAGAATCAGGCGCTGGATGGCCTCGGTGATCGGCATGGCCTGGTAGACACCGACCCGGCCGCGGTAGCCATTGTTGCAGGCCGAGCAGCCGACAGCCCTGTACGGGCGCCAGCTGCCGTCCAGATCGCTCTCTTCGTAGCCGGCTCGGATCAATGCATCGCGCGGATAGTCGGCCGGCTGCTTGCAGGTTTCACACAGGCGGCGCACCAGGCGCTGCGCGGTGATCAGCAGCACGCTCGAGGCGATGTTGAACGGGGCCACGCCCATGTTCAGCAGGCGAGTGAGGGTGGACGGTGCGTCATTGGTGTGCAGGGTGGACAGCACCAGGTGGCCGGTCTGCGCGGCCTTGATCGCGATGTCGGCGGTTTCCAGGTCCCGGATTTCGCCCACCATGATCACGTCCGGATCCTGCCGCAGGAAGGACTTCAGGGCGCTGGCGAAGGTCAGGCCGGCCTTGTCGTTGACATTGACCTGATTGATGCCTGGCAGGTTGATTTCGGCCGGGTCTTCCACCGTGCAGATGTTCACGCCTGGCTGGTTCAGGATGTTCAGGCAGGTGTACAGGGACACCGTCTTGCCCGAGCCGGTCGGGCCGGTCACCAGCACCATGCCGTAGGGGCGGTGCACGGCGTGCAGCAGGCGTTCCTTTTCGGCAGGTTCGTAGCCCAGGGCCTCGATGCCCAGCTTGGCGCTGGAGGAATCGAGGATACGGATCACGATCTTCTCGCCGAACAGCGTGGGCAGGGTGCTGACCCGGAAGTCGATCGACTTGCTGCCGAAGCGCAACTTCATCCGCCCGTCCTGGGGGACGCGCTTCTCCGAGATGTCCAGGCGCGAGATGACCTTGATGCGCGAGGCCAGCTTGTCCTTGATCGCCAGCGGGGGCTGGGTGATCTCGCGCAGCTCGCCGTCGACCCGGAAACGCACCCGGTAATTGAACTCGTAGGGCTCGAAGTGCAGGTCGGAGGCGCGCATGTTGATCGCGTCCACCAGCATCTTCTGCAGGAAGCGC
This sequence comes from Ideonella dechloratans, assembly GCF_021049305.1. GTDB lineage: Bacteria > Pseudomonadota > Gammaproteobacteria > Burkholderiales > Burkholderiaceae_C > Ideonella > Ideonella dechloratans. The sequence continues at coordinate 3,070,903 of NZ_CP088081.1, read as the reverse complement.
ACCACCGGTGCATCCTCCACTTCGGACACCACGTCGGCCGGCGGTGCGCTCGAGCTGGTGTCCTCCTCCGTGACCTCGAAGTCGAAGTCGGCCGCACTGATGGCTTCCAGCGCCTGGTTTGCCGATCCTGTCTGCCCCTCGATGAGCTTGCTGAGCTTGTCGTGCTCGACAACCACCCACTCGGGCGACAACTGGGTGGCGAACTTGATGCGCTCGCTGGCTTCCTGGTCGGTCGGATCGACACAGGCCAGAAACAGACGGCTGCCGCGCTTGTTCAGAGGCAGGACGTGGTACTGCCCCACCAGCTTGGCATCGATGATGTTCTTGGGCAGGCGCTGGACATCCACCGCGTCCAGATCCAGCAGTGGGATGGCCAGGGCTGAGGAGAGGGCGTGTGCCAACTGGGCCGGGCTGAGTTCGCCCGAGCTCATCAGTTCGCTGATGAAGGAGACCTTCTTCTCCTTCGCGCTGCGCACCAGTTCCTCGGCGCGGGCCGCTGCCAGCTTGCCGCCATGAACAAGCACGCGCGCCACGCCGGAAAGCGTGGGCTTGGAAACATCAGTGATAGTGTCCACGGGTCACAGCAGGCCGACAGGGCAGGTTCACGCCTTGCTCGGCGCAAATTCAATGGCACATGATGACGCAAAACGGCCGCGTTCTGTCAATGGCAGCGGCTTGCGCGGCGGACAGGGGCCGAATTTCCACGGAAATGGCGGCTCCAGGCGACAAAGTGTGACCGCGCGTCACGCGCGGGCACCTTTGACGGAGGCTGGAAAGCACAAAGGCCACGGAAAACCGTGGCCTTTGTGCATGTGTGCCTGGTCGGGGTGAGAGGATTCGAACCTCCGGCCTCTACGTCCCGAATTCCATCCGGACGCCTTTTCGGGCCTCTTCTGGACGAAGAATCAACATCTTAGCGTGGTTTTGCATGGCGTTGCACGACGTTGCGCGAGGGTCTTCTTGAGCAGATTTGGAGCAGCGCAGCTACGGTCTGCTCCAGAAAACCGTAGCCATCTGGTTGGTATAGGAACCGGCTTATACGGTGGTCATAGGTCCGGCAGGGGCGGCTCTTGGACCCCGCGCCGGCAGCGTCCAGCCAGGGGGTCAGAGGTACTCGTCCTTCCAGCGCGCCGCGTCGGCCACCAGCTGCGTCAGCCGGTCGGCTTGTCGGGCCACGAAGGTGGCGATGCCCTGCACGAACACCCGCTCGGCCTCGCACTCGTAGTCGGCCGCCTGGGCCTGCGCTGCGGCTTCTGCGGCGGCCAGCTTCGCCAGGCGCTGGCCCTCGCGGCGCATCAGCTTGCGGTCGACGCCGCAGCGCGCAGCGAAGTCGGCCAGGGCAAAGGCCGAGACCTCGGCGTGGTTGAAGACGTCCCCGAAGGCCATGGCCAGCTCGGTGTCGAACCCGTCGTACTGCAGCACGCTCACCAGGTCGTACCAGGGCGTGGGCTCCAGCAGGCCGCCAGGGCGCACGAAGAACGAGAAGTTCTTGCCGTGGGCGTCGCTGTTGCCAATCAAGAATTGGAAGAGTGCCCAGCGCAGCATGGCCAGCCGTGTGGCGGCCTTGTTGGCCGTGAGGTCGGCGCAGCCAAACAGGCGTTCGAAGCTCACGCCATCGCGGATGTGGCGCACCGCCTCGGCGCTGCCCAGGTTGCGCTCGTACTTGTAGGCCACGGGCAGGTCGCATGACTGGCAGGCGTCGATGATGTGCCGGCGGTGAACCCGCGGCTGGCCGCCGACGTTCTCCACTTCGCGGTCGAAGCGGCGCACGGCCAGCACCGGGCGGGGCGTGCGCAACAGGCTCACCTCAGCGGCCGGCAGCTTCATGCGGCGGGCCAGCGACATGCAGAAGTGCTCGTTGACCGCCAGGTGCGGCGTCTGCGGGTTGCCGGTGTCGGGCTTGAGGATGTGGGTGGAGGCCAGTCGCTGTCCGTCCACCAAAAAGAGTCGCCCGCCCTCCAGCAGTGGACGGTCAAGGTAGACCAGCAGCTTGTCTTGCAGGCCGGCCACCGACATGCGGACCTTGCCGTCCCACACCGTCAGCGGCACGTGCTCGCGCTCGGCAATGCGCTGGTCGAGCTCTTGGAGGGGGATTTCTCGCAGGACCGGCTCGGCAGCGGGTCCAGCTGGTTTCGCGTCCCCTGTGAAGCGCAAGGCGCCCGCGGTCTCGGCGCCAAGCGCCCATATCAGGCCGAAGACGTTGGTCTTGGCCAGACCGTTGTAAGCCACGGCCACATCCAGCGCACGCCCCTCGGGCAGCAGGTGCTCGATGAAGCGCTTGATGGATGCGGACGCGTGGTCAGGCGCCGGGCGGACCAGGGGCAGTGCTGGAGACAGCGGGTAAGACTTGGCGTCGGCGACCCAGGGTTCGGCATAGTTCAGGCCCCAGCGGTCGTCGCGCCCTTCGTGCTCGATGATGGCGACCTGAGCGTCGTCGGCCCAGACGTGCAGTGCGTGTGTCATGCTGACCGCCTCATGGCTTCGGGACGGCTGGAGGGACGGTCGGGCCGCCAGAGCTGCCCGAGCCGCTTGATGAGGCCACCTCCCGGGCCCACGGGTGCTCCTTGGGCAGCACCATGAGCGTCAGACCCAGGCCATCGAGCACGGCCAAGGCCTTGTCCAGGCGCACCGAGCCTTGGCCGTTCTCGAGCCGGGACATGAGGTCCACCGACACGCCGAGCAGGCCCGCCGCATCGTCGATGCGCAGCGACTGCGACTTGCGGCGCTCGCGCACGACCGGGCCCAGGTCAGGGGCTGACTGGAGCAGGGTTGGTCGGCGGGTGGCAGCGTCAGTCATTTCGGAATTTCAGTTGCAGGGCTTCTGGGGCGCGCTTCAAGCAGACGGTTTCTGTTACTCCGAAATCATACGCGGTTCTGGGGGTCTCATCCACTAGAATTTCGGCAAATCAGAAACAGAAGAGCTCTCGATGCGGTGTCAGATAGTATTTCTGATTTTCCGAAACTTTGATTGAGGTTGCAGAGGTCCGCCCGGCCCCGTACTTCCGCCATGGAACACTGACGCGATGACCGACCAACCCAGACCCATAGGCCAACTCGACGTCCAGCGTTGGCTGGGGCGGTGCATGCTGCGGTTGCAGCAGTACGAGCGGCTGATGAAGACGCTGCTGGCCCACCACGAGCTCGCCGGGCCTGCCGACGCGCTGGAGTCCCAGCGGGCCGCGAACCTGGAGAAGGTGTCGGACAAGACCCTGGGTACGCTGGTCAAGTCCCTCTTCGAGAGCTACGCCGTGCCGGACGGATTCGAGCGCGAGTTGCTCCCGGAGGACAAGGTCCCGACCGACCGCATCTCCATGGCCATCAGCTATCGCATGACCATGGCTCCGGAGCGGCTCGCCGAGGTCAGAGGCCAGATTGAGGAACTGGTCGTGATGCGCAACGAACTGGTGCATGGGGCGACGGCTGTTAGGACGAGTCATGGCGGTCTCTTTTCATTCACTATAAATCACTATAACAACACAAGACGCGGTGATCCAGTGTTCGCTTGCCGCGTTGCTCTTGGTTATAGTGATTTACTGTGATTCTTTTGGAGGCCGACATGTCTGCCTTGAGCAGCGAGCAACTCCCCATACTGGCCGGTGCGCTCTTGCGTCTGCGAGGCCTCACGTTGGCAGCGGTGTTTGACGCCACCGGCATCCGTGCGGCCAACCTGTCTGCTTGGCTGAAAGGCAAACCGCAGGTCATCTCTGCGGCGCGCGTGACGGCGTTGCTTTACCACCTGGGTGTCCAAGGTGGGCAGCTTCGGTCGGACATGGTTCACACCTGGAGCGACCAAGGTGAATGGGCACACCTGCGCACCGTTTTCGACCTGCTCCAGGCGCCAGTGGCGCCCCGATGCTTGTTTCTCGATGAGCATCCTGGCATGTCCCATACAAGATTCCTGCAGTGGGGCGAGGCATGGGTTCGGCTGTCTCTCACGCCGGGGCCGACTGCGCAGGACGATTTGGCCGCGATGGTCAGCCCCGACCGAATGATCGTGCTGCCCGTTGCGCTGGAGGGCATCCCCACGCAAGACCCGCAAGCGACCGCTTCTGCGCTCTTGAGCCTCGCCGAGCAGGGTGGGCATGAGATTCCTACTGGCGAACTGGCCCATGGCTTTATGCAACGCCTCGGCGCCCCGCCAGGGCAGGACTTCGTGCTCACGAACGGCGACTCGTTGGGCTGGCGCCTCTTGGAGGTGAGCTTGCGCAGTGCGATGCGCAGGGGGTTGAGCCCCACCCAATTGGCGTTGAAGATCGAGACGCTGCGTCTCGATGAAGACGACTTCCCCCGTCTAGGCAAAGCCAAACTTGGCTGAACTGCCGAACGAACGCGGCTAGGACGCGGGCAGCCAGACCGCTTCCTGCTCCAGTGCCATTCCCAGTTGTTGCATCTGCTCGGTCAGCTCGCGCACGGGCGCTGGTAGTTGCGCCACGGCGGTGGTGAAGTGGCGCAAGGTGTCCCGCCATAGCTGGACGCTGCCATAGCGCGCCAGCTTGCTTTCCCACTGCGGCATCAGCCAGAAATCGCAAGCGTCGCCCAGCGCTTCACGAAGTCGCCTGAAGTTGCTCAGGCCCACACCGTCGTAGTCCGCAAACAGCATCACTTGGCTGGCGCGGGGGCGATGACCCAGCCATGACAGCAGCCTGCCGTCGAGCTGCCCGCCGTAGTACAGCAGTGAGGCCTGCGTGCCTTCGGGCAGCCAGTCCGTACGATCAAACAAGGCTTGGTTCTCGACGAGCCAGAGCGCTCGCTCGGAGTGCCAGGCGTCATCTGACTGAATGGAAAGTGAGGCCGCACCGAACTCGCGTGTGGCAGCACTCAGTGCCAACTCCGCTCCCCTTTCGACCTCACGCCAGCTGACTGTGTCGCCGACCGCCTTGAGCAGCGGGTAATAGCTGCCGTGTTGATGGCGCCGGGCCTTGCTGTCGCGGGCATGGGCCACGTGCTGTGCGCGCAGAGGGAGCTGTTCGGCGATTGACGGCTCCACCTGAGGGGAGAGCTGGGTCACGTGAGCGTCGAACACAGCCTGATTGCAAACGCTGTATACGTCTCCTCGGCCTTGGCGCAGACACTTCACGGCACCAGTTTGCCGAGCAAATTGATCCAGGGCCCCGCGTTGTGCAGCGGTGAACTGGCTGGCGGGTAAGGGGCTCTTGCCTTGCAGCTTGAGCAACGCAGCGCGTAGGGCCTGCTCCGTCATCAGGCCTCCACGGGTTCGATGATCTGCCAGCTGAAGCGGCTGATCTGGTTGCTGCCCTGCCGATGATGAATGGGCACGCAGTAGCGCACGGTGGTCAGCGGCGCCGGGGAGGCGAAGATCAGCGAGAAGCCGAACTCGGCAGCGGTCTCGATCAGACTGCGCTGGTTGCGCGCATCCAGCGCCAGGGCTTCGTCCAGATAGCAAATGCCTTGGATCGGGCGCCGTTGATCCTGCATCAAGTGCAGCATGGCCAGGCCGGTCACCAGCTTGGCCATCAGCACCGTCCCGTTCGAGGCGGCACTGTCGAGGTCGTCGAAGGCTTCCGGCTCGCGACCAGCCTTGCCCACCCAGAAGCGCAGCCGGAACAGGTCGGCCACGCGCAAGCCGTGTCGGGCATTGCCTTCCTCGATGAGTAGGGTTTTGGCGCGGTTGAGCTGGTCATCATCCAGCACGCTCTGCTGGTTGAAGAGTTCGAAGGTCTCGCCATTGCCGACTGTGGCTGCCGTGCTGATGAGCAGTTCGATGGCCTCGACGAGCGCGGTTTCGTCTTCGGGTTCGATCTTGAAGACCGCCAAATCGGAGAGCTGGCGTCCGCTGATCTTGCGATTGAACTCGCGCATCCGGCGCTTGAACGCGGCCAAGCCATCGCGCAGTTCGTGCAGGCAAGCCGCGACGTTCACAACCGCCGAACGAACCTTCTTTTCCAGGGCCTCGGCTTCCTGCGGCAGGTGATGGGCGAACTCCACCAGGCGCGCGATTTCTGCCTCGGGCTCACCGACGAACTGGTACTTGGTGAGCCCGCCCGTGTGGATTTCGCCCAGCAGTCGGCGGATCTGGTCGTCCAGTTCCAGCAACTGGCGGCAGTCAGCCTGATAGGTCTGCAGGCGCTCGGCCAGCTGGTCCAGCGCGAACTCCGGCTGTGCCAACCAGGGGTGGTGGGGTGAGTCGGACAGCCACGTGAACGGGCCTTCCTGATCGACGCGTTGGTTGCGGCGTTGCTCGATCTGACGGTGCTGTTGCCCGAGTGAATCCAGATCCTTCTGCCTCTGTTGACGCTGCTGATCCAGCGCCCGGTACCGGGCAGCCGATTGCGCCAAACTGGTGGCCAGCTCGGCGAGCTTCTGGTCGAGTGTCACCAGCCGTGCTTGCCGCTCAGCGTCGCTGTCTTGCAGGGCCTGCATCTGGCCGTAGTCCCGCAATTCGGCGTCCAGCTGCACCAGCTGCTGTTCCAATGCATCACGTTCGCGTTGGACGAGTTCCAGCGCTTGTGCCGTCGCCAGTTGCTCCTTCAGCTGTACCTGCTGTTGCTGCAAATCCCGCAGCAGCTCGCCCAGCTCGGCCAGGCTGCGCTGTTGGTGCTGCGCAGGCAGGGCGGCGATGCGCAGCTGCAGGCCCGGCAGGCCAGCATGCTCGCCATTGGCATCGCCCAAAGCCTTGGAGAGCGCCTGGCCATTGAGCTGGAAGTCTTCGGCGCCCAAGGTCAGCACGGGTCTGGCCAGCACCTTGTTCAGCGCTTCCAGTTGATCGGGCGGCAGAGCGCCTGCCAGCTGCTGGTAGAGGTTGTGGCCTTGGGTGCGCATCTCCTGTGTCAGCTGGGCCAGCTCTCTGTCCACGCGGGCGAGCTCGCGTTCGATGGATGCCGGAGGCCGGCTTTGCGCCTGGCCCAAGCGGACCACCAGAGCATCTCGTTGGGCCTGCACGTCGCGGCGGCACGTCTCTAGAACCGCCCGGCTTTCCACCAGAGCGAATCGCTGTTGCAATGCCTGCAGCTGTTGACGCTCCTGGCGCAGTTGCTTCTGCTCCAGCTCCCACTGGCTCTGCTCCCGCACGGCTTGGCGATCCTGCTCTCGCAAGCGATCCAGCTCGCCATCGCACTGCTGCAGCTCGTGCTGAAGGGCTTGCTGGCGTGATTCGAAGTGCTGCTGCCACTGGCCCAGGGCCTCGTCAATCATGGGCCGCCAGCACAGCAGCTTGCCGCGCAGGGTCAGTCGAGCATCTTGCTTGCGCTCCAGTTCAGCGAGGCTGCCTTTCAAGCGTTCGGCAGCCAGGTACTGACTGCGCTCAGCGTTGAGGTCAGCAAAGGCCTTGTCCCACTCCGCCTTGAAGTCGATGCTGGCGTCTGGCAAGTCACGACGGAAGATTTGCAGCAGGTAGTCTTTCACCTCGCTGGACCGCAGCTTGTCCAGCCGCAGCGTCCGGGTGAGCACACGCTGGAAGACACTGGCGTCACTGGCGTGCTCCAGGCGGAACACGCAGAAGTCTTGTGATCCGCTGAGCTTGCGATTCCGGCCGCCGTACACCATGTCGGCGAACTCGCTGCCGCTGTAGCTGAACACGCGGCGCCCATGGGTGGCCAGATGGCTGGCCAGCTTGGGCTGTGCCACGAGCGAGCCATCGGGCAGGCAGAACTCTTCCACCTTGAGTGGGCCGGCGTAGGCAAAGTACTCGTACTCGAAGCTCACGCCCTTGCCGACGCAACCGAGCACCACGGTGCCAGATTCCGGCAACGACACCTCCAGCAGCACATAGGCGCTGTTGTTGGGGAAGTAAAACCGCCGGCTCTTCTCCACGTCGTGCGCGCCAAAGTCCATGCGGCGCCGGTCAATGATCAGCAGGAACTGCAGGGCATTGATCAGGCTGGTCTTGCCCGTGTTGTTGGGTGCGCATTCCACTGATGGCGGACAGTGATTCCATTCCCATCGCGGACAGCGTTCCAGGCGATGGCGGACACGTTGCGCGGGTGTCCTGAGTGACGCTCAAATCGTAGCCGAAGTGTCCGCCATCAGCGTGGAATGGCGGTCGGCGCGGCCGGCTCAGACGGCCTTTGCCAGCTTTCTCATCGACTCGCCCTTGAGGGCTATCTTGTGCGAGCCGTGCACGATGCGGTCCAGGATGGCGTCGGCCAGCGTGGGCTCGTCCAGCCAGGCGTGCCAGGCCGTCACCGGCAACTGGCTGGTGATGAGCGTCGAGCGCGCACCCACCCGGTCGTCGAGCAACTCCAGCAGGTCGTTTCGCTCGTGCGCGGCAATCGGCGCGATGCCGAAGTCGTCCAGGATGAGCAGGTCCAGCCGCGCCAGTTGCGCCAGCCGTTTGCCCAGGCTGCCATCGCCGTGGGCCACGTGCAACTCCTGCAGCAGCCGTGGCGCGCGGGTGTAGAGCACCGAGAAGCCCAGACGCGCGGCCTGCTGCCCCAGTGCGCAGGCAAGCCACGTCTTGCCGCACCCGGTGGCGCCGGTCAGCAGCACGTTGTGGCCATGGCGCAGCCAGTCGCCGCCGGCCAGGCTGGTGATGACCTCCCGGCCCAGGCCCCGGCTGGCGCGCCAGTCGATGTCCTCCAGGCAGGCACTGGAGACCTTCAGGCGGGCCGCCTTGAGCAGGCGCTCCAGGCGTTTGCTGTCACGCCAGTCCACCTCGCGCTGCACCAGCAGCGCCAGACGTTGTTCAAAGGGCAGTTCGCTGGCTGTGATGTGGGTGGCCGCGTCGCTGAGGGCGGCCACCATGCCGTCCAGGCGCAGGGCGCGCAGTTGGTTCAAGGTCTGTTCGTTGAGCATGGTTCTTCCTTGTTGGGTTTGCTTGCGCGTTGGAGCTCAGTGGTAGTAGTCCGGCCCGCGCACGTTCTCGTGCAGCGGCAGGCTCGCCTGTGCGGCCATCGGCGCATCCAGCGGCCGCTGGTCCAGGCCGCAGCCCAGGATGGAGGCGATGCTCTTGTAGGACGGTGAGCGAATCGACTGCGCCCGCGCACAGGCGGCCTCCAGCCGGTCAGCCCCGTACTCACGGCCCAGGCGCATGAGGCCCAGACAGGAGCGGTAACCCTGCTCGGGATGCTGGCGGTGCTCCATCTGCCAGCGCACCACGGCGGCGGTGGCCGCACCCACGCGCTCGCCCCAGGCGATGAGCTTGGCCGGCGTCCACTGCAGGTGCGCCCGGTGCGAGGCCGGCATGTGCTCAGGTGTGGTGGTGTGTGCACCCCGGCGGGGATTGAGGGCGTGGGCGGCCACCCGTTTGCCGCCATGCAGGACTTCGACCGTGCCGGCCGTGATGCGCAACTCCACCGGCTCGCCCACCAGGGCGTGGGGCACCGAGTAGTAGTGGCCATCGAGCTCGACGTGGTAATCGATGTTGACGCGGGCGGGTTTGAAGCGCGCGATGGGCATGCGCACCGCCGGCAGGGGGCGCAGGGCCGGCCGGTCAAGCTCGGCGAAGGCACTGGCGCGGTTGCCCGGCAGCTTCTTGAACGCGCGCTGGTTCAAGTCCACCAGCAAGGCGGCAATCGCCCGGTTGAGCTCGGCCAGGCTGAAGAAGGTCTGGTGGCGCAGCCGGGCCAGAATCCAGCGCTCGACCACCTGCACGGCGACCTCCACCTTGGGTTTGTCGCGTGGCTTGGCCGGGCGCGCGGGCATCACGGCCAGGCTGTAGTGCGCACAGAGTTCTTCGAGCAGGCGGTGCGCGGTGGGCTCGTAGCGGTCGGGGCGGGCCATGAGGGCGCGCGGCTGGTCGGGCACCAGCAGGCGGGGCACGCCGCCGATGAACTCCAGCGTGGCAATGATGCTGGCCACCCAGTCAGCGGCCTTCTGGCTGGCAGTGGCGCAGGCGTAGGTGTAGTTCGATGCGCCCAGCACTGCCACGAAGACCTGGGCCGGGCGTATCTCGCCGGTGCTGGCGTCCACGACGGGCACGGTCTGGCCGGCGTAGTCCACGAAGAGCTTGTCACCGCCCGAGTGGGTCTGGCGCATGGAGCGCTGCAGGCGCCGGGCCCAAGCCTTGTACTTCTCGCAGAAGGCGCTGTACTTGTACGCCTGACCGCTGTGCTGTTGCTGGTATTCCTCCCACAGCAGCTGCAGCGTCACGCCAGGTCGGCGCAGTTCGCGGTGGATGTGGGCGTGGTCGGGTTCGAGGTGCCGGGACTCGCGCGCCACGGGTGGCTTGTAAAGCCGGGCCTGGAGTTCGTCGTCGTTCAGGCTCTGGGCCGTAGCCCAGTCCACGCCGGCCACGCGCGCGTAGCTGGCTATCTCGCTGACAGTGGATTTGGAGATGCCGAGGGCGGCACCGATTTGACGGGTGCTCAAGGCCCCGCGGTGCAGCAGTTGCAGTGTGTGTCGTAGTTTGCTCATGGTGACCCTGGGTGTGGGCATCGCTGGCTCCGGTCAAAAAAACCGGGCAGCGTATGCCGCGTTCGGGTCACTCAGAACACCCCGCAGGTGTCCGCCATCAGTTTGGAATGCTGTCCGCCTTCAGCGTGGAACACTGTCCGCCATCATGGTGGAACACTGTCCGCCATCAGCGTGGAATCGTGTCCGCCATCGCGTGGAATACGCAGTTGGGCGCCACCAGGGAGACTGCGCCATCCAGCGGAAGCTCGGCGCGGGAGTAGCCCGCGCTGCCAAGCAAAACCAGGCGTTGAAAGCCGTGCTGCATCAGTCGCCCTCCTCGTCGTTCAGCACGTCGTCGCCGCTCTCCTCAGGGGCAGCGTCCGCCTCGTTGTCGTCATTTCGGGAGGCTGCGGCCAGTCCCTCAAAGTGGTCCAGGTAGCGGCAGACGGCGGGCAACAGCCGCCAGCCTGCCGGCTCCGCCACTGCGAATCCCAGCGTGCAGGCGCGGCCCAGAAGATCCATCAGCCCATCGGGAGATAGCCCTTCGGCGTCCAGAAGGTCTTTCTGCTGTTCGTGCACCTCGGCCAGCCATTCCCGATCAATGAGCCAGTCAGTAAAGCGTTATAGCGCTTTGCCGGCATTGGCTTGGGCGTCGAAGATGACCATGAACAGCAGCGCCAGTTGACGGCTGACCTTGCCGATGTTGCTGCTGGCATCGGTGCTGTGGAACCAAGCAAAGCCTCGCGCATCCACGCGCAGCTCAAAGCCCAGCGCTGCGAAAAGACCTGCGTAGGCCGGTTCGTGTTGCTCAAGCTCGGCCCACAGTGCAGGCTCGGCCATGCGGTTCAGGTGCTTGCCCGACAGGAACAAGCGGAAGAGCTCGGCCAATGCTGGCATTTGCGCCAGTTGCGGCATCAGTGGGTGAGGCGTCGTCATTCCGGAATGCTCACGCGGTGAGGATGGTGCAGCACGCGGATGGCCTGCAAAGTGGTGGTCTCAGGATGCGCACTGGCTTCGATCTGCCAACTGCCCTCGTGCTGCAGCTCATGGAACAGCCGCAGCAGCGTCGCATCCTGAAGATGACCGTGATGGGTATGCAGCCAGTCCAGCAGGCTGCCCACCGGTAGGCTGCTTCTCAGCTGTTGTCGGATGGCCGCCTCGTCCACGTGCTCCAGCAGGGGCGGGGCGTTGCCAGGGTCATCTTGCGGGAAGGCCACCGACTGCGGTTGGTACTGCTGCGCTGCGGCCATCACGGCGCGCACCTCATCGCCCAGCTGCAAGCGGAAGCCCCGCTCGTTGCGCCAAACGGGCATCGCGGTATCGGCGGTATGCCGTGACAAGGCTCGGCGCAGGCCCCGCTTGCGCACCTGACCCAGCAGCAGGCTGACGGCACTGGTCAGCGCATTGTGTTGACGCACCTCCTCGCGCAACGGCAGCACCGTGTCGGCGCACTGTTGAGCGATCAGACGGCCAAATCGCCGCAGCTCCTTGGCCTGGTGCGCCACCTGCCTGAGCTGCAGGCGATGTGAGTACAGCCCGCCTTGAACCGACAGCTGCTCAAAGGCGAGATCCAGCGAGCGCTCAGCGTCTTCCAGGTAACGGTAAAACGTGCCTTGCGGGCCGGTGTCCATCATCTGGTTCATTGGCTCCACGTAGTGGTCATAGGCCTCCAGCACACGCCGGTAGCGCTGGGCGATGGGCATGTTGGCGTCGGCGCTCTTGGCGTCTTCGGCGAGTTCCAGCAGTGCGTGGCGGTCTTGATCCAGTTGCAAGCTGATCTGGCGAAAGAGCTCAGCGAGCTTGTTGGCCGCCCCCCGCGCCCGATCCATGTCGGCAGCTTGCATGCCCTCGTTGAGGCCCTCCGTGGCCTCGCGGATGGCGGCAACGCGTGCTTGAAGCACGGCAGCCAGACCGAGCTCGTGCTCGCGAGTCAGCCCGCGCACGAAGTCGAGCACGTAGGCATTGAGCTGCAGGTCGCTGCTGCGGGCGCAGGGTTGGAGGATGTCTGCATTCACCATGGCGCGCAGGGCTGCCCCCTGGGCCTCGGCATCCAGCTGCGGTGCCACTTTCGCGATGCAGCCCAGCACTTGTTCGGTGGTGAGCCCCGCAAACTCGCGGGACAGCCTCACCAAGACTTCGACGGTGTCCCAGTGAACGTAAAGCGCATAGATCAACGAACGCGGGTTGGCCATGTCAGCTCAACCTTCCGCCATGGCGAGCATCGTGCTCGGTGCGCGATTCCAGACCATTTGGTGTTGCCCACTGCCGCGCATGGCGGCACACCGGCCCATGGCCGCAGCAAGGATTCAACCTGTTGCCTGATCTGGACGCATCTTTCTCCTGCACTGTCCCCAGCTGCCGCTGCCCACCAAACCTGTCGGTTTGGCGCCCAGCGGCCACATTCTTTGAGCTCGAAGAAGCGAACTCAAAGAATGTGCCGAATGCGGTGGGGACAGCTTCCCTGCGAACGTGCGTCCAACATAAATGTGCGATAGACGGTGCCAACCCTTGCGTGAAGACAGGTGCCTCCTTTGTGCGAAGCAGGTGGGGGCAATGTGCAAAGAAGTTGGTAACCGCGTGTCGTGAAGTGTGCGAACAGTGTGTTGAAAGCCTGCCGAACAGGGTGTGAAAGCCTCTACCGGCCTGGTACTCACAGCACCTCATCCTGCAATCTCACCACTTGTGCCCGTCTCTATCGCAAATCTGCTCGTTTCGGTGTTGTAGATTGGATCGGTCATGGCTCCACCCCATCGCGCTTCCGCGCGCTTACTACTCTGTCAATGCCTTCAACAAAGCATCGCGCCCGTCCTGATAGAACTCGATGTCGAGCTTGGTCGCCATCTCGTCAGAAAGGTCGAACAACTGCCGACGGCATGAGACCGGCAGCAGCAGGGACTTGGCACCCTTCTCGACGGCGATTTCAGCAAGCGTGACGGCGTTGTGAATGGGCTCGATGGTGCCGCCCAGCGTCACCTCACCGGCAACCACCAATCCACCGCGTACGGACTTCTTCAGCAGTGCGCTGGACAGCGCGATGAGCGCTCCGACGCCGGTCTTGGCGCCGGCCTTGGCGGCATCAAAGCCACGCAATTGCACTGAGAACTCGTGGGACCGCGGGTCCCGGTCTCCGACCAGCTGCTGGGCCCGTGCGTACAGGTTCTGCTCCGCACAGCGGATGGACTCCTTGAAGGCGGCTGGCACTGGGTTGTTCAGCACCCGCACCCCGCTCCCTGGCCCCTCATTGACCTCGAGCCTGAAGAGACCCGGGTGCTCCTCGTCACCGCCGGGGCTCAGCACCCAGACTTGGCCGCACTCCAGCGGCTCGTCGCCAATGCCGCCTTGGCTCTGCAACTCCGGTGTGCTGACGAATTTCTCAACGCCCTCGGCGCCCAGGGTGTAGCTGAAGTGGGTGTTGCGAAACTCGGCGGCGCCGATGCGCTTCTGCTGCTCCTTGACCCGGCGGCGCACTTCCAGCGCCAGGCGCACGGCCCACTCAAGGTCTTCTTCGCTGACCGCCATGTCCGAGCCGGGGTACATCAGCTTCAGCAGGCCGCTCACGGTCTTGTTGACGCCGTTGAGGTCTCGGCCCGACAGCGCACCGCCCCAGCGCACACGCCCTTGCAGCGTCGATACCCGGCTCTGGTTGCGCAGCTGGGTGAAGCACTCCGACAGGAAGTCGCTCACCAGGCCAAAGTGGGCGGTGAACAGCGTGGGGTTCAGCTTCGGAACATCCCAGCCCGGCAGGAAGCAGTGAATGCGGTCCATGAACGCCGTGTCGTCCCGCATCTCGGGCGGCAGCGGCCCGAAGAGGTGGCCGATGCGCTGCTGGTGCTCCACGTCAACGTCGAAGTTGCCCACCAGCACAATGGAGCCGTCCGCCCGGATGCTCTCCTTGCCCCGGGAGAACTCGCCACTCTCCATGTAGCCCTTCATGATGTTGACGCCGTCCTTCTGGTCGAAGGACACACCAGACACCTCGTCAAAGCACACCACGTCGTACTGGCAGACCAGACCGCGCTGGCCGCTGGCGTTGTTGACGAACATGCGGGCCACGGTCGCCTTGCCACCGGAGATGAGGTGGGCGTACGGTGACACCTGCTGGAACAGGTGCGACTTGCCGGTGCCCCGAGGGCCGAGCTCCACCAGGTTGTAGTTGCGCTCCACGAACGGCACCATGCGCAGCAGCAGCGCATCCTTGGCGCGTTCCGACAGGGTCTCGGGCTCAAAGCCGACGCTGCGCAGCAGCAGGTCGCGCCACTCGGCGGTGGAGAACTGCTCCCGCCCCTTGGCCAGAACGTCCAGCGTCTCGCGCTTCGAGAGCTGGATGGCCCGCAGCGCCTCGACACCAAAGGGCCGCCCGCCCTTCTCCTGCGCGATGGACGCGTCGTAGCCCAGCGTCACCTCGGCGTAGAAGCCGCCGGTGAGCATGCGTTCGTTCTCCTTGACCATCTCGGGCGTGAGCCGCACGTCCGTGAGGCGCAAGCTGGGCAAGCTGGCGATGTAGGAATCGGTCTTCGAGTCCAGGCGCGCCGTGACGATATCGATAATCTTCACGGAACCGGCCTCGCGAGCACGGGCCTTGAAGAGCTCCTCTTCACCGGCCTTCACTGTCCGCGACGCCAGTTGCCGCTGGACGATATCCAGGCCCTCCTGGATTTCTGCCTCATCGGTGGTGGCGCAGTAGCGGCCCAGCAGGAACTCGACCACGTACGTCGGCACGGGGAACTGGCGGCTGAACGTCCGCACCAGGTCCTTGCGTACCACGTAGCCTTCGAAGGCAGCGGTTGCCTTCCTGTCCAAGTCGTCGAGTTGCATCGTCAATCACCCATCTGCGACCTGTCTGGAGCCGGTCGCCCGCCTTGCTGTTCTCTATCTCTGTACCAGGTAACGAGGTAACAGCTCCGTCCCTAGCTTGGCTTCGTTCAGCCACCCACCGTCGTCGCCTGCTTCTGCAGCACCTGGCCATCGGCTCCCAGGATGACGACCACGGCCGCTGCGCCCAGGTTGTCGTCGTCGGCCACCGCCACGCTGGCCTTGCCGGCCTCCAGGGGCTTCACGCTGGCCACCAGGCTCGACGTTGCCAGCGCGGGCTTCGTCCGCACGTCCACCGTCAGGCCGGCCGACGAGCTGTCCACCTCGACCACGCAGCGCAGGCCTTTCCAGGTCACTGCCTTGATGGCGACCTGTGCCGCTGCCGCAGGCGCAGCCACCACCAGGTCCAGCACCGGCACCAGGCACTCTTGCAGGCTCAAGCCACCGTGCGCGTAGTCGGCTCCAGCAATGAAGGACGACACACCTGGCGCATACGCCACCTGGACATCTTTACACCAATCCCAGCCGAAGGTCAGCGGGGTGCCGTGTGCCGTGTCCTTGAGGACAGCGCAGCGTCCCCAGCGGGTCTCGGCCTGGTGTTTGGGCAACTCCGTCTTCGGCAAGCCACCAGGAACCAGCAGCCAGCCGTGGTCGGTGACGATGCGCACCCGGCGCCACCCCGCATCGCGCAGTTCCTGCACCCGTTCTACCACCGTGGCCAGCTGAGCATCCACGTCTCGCGCAAGACGAACGCCGTGCTCGTGGCCGTAGTGGTCCAGGTCGCCCGACTCCGTCCAGGCGCGTCCGCTCGGGTCACCCGTCTCGTGCTTGTCCAGCGGCTGCACGCCGTTGTCGGTCAGCAGCTTCCTGAAGTTGTGGCCAGAGAGCGGTTTGCCGTCCGCCGCAACACGGGGCTCGAACTCCACGTCTTCCGCCGTGCCGGACACCAGCCCCGCCACTGGCGAGCACCAAGCCTTGCCGGACGCCGTGACCGACGGCATGCAGGTCCAACGGGCCGCCAACGTCGTGGTGCCCAGACCTTCCAACTTGGCACGCAACCGCTGGGCGACGTCGTACCGCAGGCCATCCACGAACACCGTGCATGTGCCTGTATCAGTTGCTGCGTCCGATGCCGACTGCAGGGCTGGCATGCCCCCCACCTTCTTCACGGTGTCCTGCAGTCGCTTGGCCGCTTCTTCCAGCCAGGGCAGGTAGACGGCGCGCACTGCGGCTCCAACGGCGTCGGTGTCTGCCTTGGTTTGCACGGCGCCCATGGCCTGCGTCGCCGCCTCATCCACAAGCCACCCGGACTGCTGGTAGCTCGCAGCCAGCTCCGAAGGCGTAGCGCCGATGGGCGCCGCCGCGCTCAGCTCGGCCAATCGAGCCAGGTGCTCCAGCGCTTGAGCCAAGGGCGAATGCCCCATGCGCGACCACAGCCAACCCCGGCGCGCACCGTGCTCCTTCTCGGCGGTGGCGATGGCGGTGCGAGCCTGGGCGGCATCCATGGCCGCGCAGGCGGAAAGCGCGTAGCGCAGACTGGCCTCGCCTTGTTCATTGGCCTGCGGGTAGCTGGCCAAAGGTCCATGGGGGTCCATGTCCGGGAACAGCCCCAACTGCGGTGGCTGTACGGTGCGGAGCAGCGTCAGCACCTCTGGGAAGCTCGTGAACGAATCCCGATAGAGCTCAGCCACGGCCACCCACTTGCCCTCGCGTCGGGCCAGCTTCTCAGCGGCCACCAGGGGCCCGTCGCTGACCGGGTCGAAGCCGAAGTCGGACTTTGCCCGCTTCGAGAACACGTCCCAACGTACGCCGACCCAGTCCTTCTGCGTTGCTTGGGGGGCGTTCATCCACACCAGCAGGTCTCGGGTCGGATTTGGTGCCAGCAGGCTCAGCAGCCACTCGGCGTTGATTTGCCGGCCCTTCAGCTCGTCCAGCGGCCTGTCGAGTAACACGCCGGCTGACAGCACCTGGGCCAGGGCCTCCTGCGTTGCCTTGTCCTGCGCCACGTCCAGCCCAAGGCCACCGTGCTTCGAAGACAGGAACGCGCTGACCGTCCAGTCCTTGGTGTTGACCTGGCTCCAGAACACGCCCCGGTACTGCAGCTCAGCCAGCGGCTGTAGGTCCCGAGTGCAGCTCTCGATGGCCCGCAGCTCCGCTCGGCTCACCCCGGGGAGGTAGACGACGGGCACGCCCTTGAACTGAACCTCTGGCAACACAGCGGCAATTGCGCACTTGAGCCAGACCGCTGGGCCGCTCCTGGCGTCTAGATTGAAATCACCCAGTGTCAGAAGCTGCGGCATGCTGGCCCGAAGCCGCGTCAGGGCGCTCTCCCACTGACGCTCCTTGTCGGTCCAGAGCACGGCAGCAGCAGCGGCTGCAGTATGCGAATTGCCCGCTGCGGCCTTGACGAGCGACTCGGACAGTCTGTTCGCAAAGGTCACGGTCATGCGTTCAGCCTCCCGCTGGGCTGCTGGCGAGAGGCCAACAGAGACGCGCATCTGCAGAGGGGGTCGTTTGACGCACGCCCGCACATCGCGCAGGGCTCGTAGTACAGGCGCTCTTCGACCTGAACCTGCGGCGGGTTCTGCTCGACGCGGAAGTAGTACGGGTTGTGGCGGTACAGCACCTCCCCGGGGACCAGACTGACGTCCTCCCGCGCCGCGATGTTCGACCGCATCGACAGGTCACCGGGCTCGTTCGGGCTGACTTCACCGTCGGAGCCCAGCAGGCTGGCGTTGAGCCAACTGTTGCGTGCTCCCGGGGTCGCCAAGGCGAACTCGAGGTCGTGCACCTCCGCCACCGCCTTTCCCTTCTGATTGAGCGACCAGGCGGTCGCGGTCAACACGAGGTTCTCATCGATGTTGACCTCCAGACCAAGGCGCTCTCGGAACGGTTGCGCCTTGCCATCAACCTTCAGCAGCATGTTGCACAAGGGCCTCCGCTTGTCATTGGCCAGCACCCGTGGCCCAGGCCGGTGCGGGCTGACCAGGCTGAACTTGCCGTGCCCATCGCTGGGGTCCACGCAGTAGAGGTCGAAGCGCTCGCGTCGGTTCTCCCGCTCGATGGGCATCTCCACCCCTGCCTGCAGTAGCGGCATGTAGGAGTTGCGGGCCAAGGCGAGCTCCACGTTCTTGGCCAGGTGCAGCCGCGCCTGGTCATGCGCCACCCAGGCCGCCCCCTCGGCGATGGCGGAGGCACTGCGCTTGGAGACGTGAACCCGTCCAGGGCCGAACAGCTCGTCCAGACGGTTCTTCACCATGGGCATGTTCACCATGCCGCCCGTGGCCAAGCAGAGTTCCACGGACGCCGTGGAGAAGCCCTCGCGCTCCAGCAGCCGCTCGATGCGCGCCACACCCTTCTTGACCAGGTGACCCACGATATCTTGCAGGTCATCCCTGGAAAGGTTCACCTGCAGGTCGGACTGCTTGTCGTCCTGGTAGTACGGGTCGACGTAGACGTTCCAGGTGCTGCGGTCGCTCAGGCGAATCTTGGCCTTCTCGCACTCGTGCAGCAGCCGCTTACGGGCCTCAGGCAAGACCTCCACATCATCCCCGAGCCCCTGCTCGGCACGAGAGCGTTTCTCCACTTCGTTGCGCAGCTCCTCGTCGAAGACGTCACCGCCGACTTCCTCCGTCCCGTCGTTGGCCACCTGCACCAGCAGTCCGTTCAAGACCCGGCAGAGCGTCAGGTCCAGCGTACCGCCGCCCCAGTCGAACACCAGCAGCAGCTTGCCGTCGTAGCGGCGGATGAGGTCCGAGGTTCCCTCGGACATGCGCAGGTAGCCATACAGGGCCGCGAGCGGCTCATGAACGAACTGCACCACGCTCATGCCAGCCTGGCGGAAGGCCTGACGCAGCAGCGCGCGGCGATGCCCCTCCATGTTTACTGGAATCGTGGCCACGACACGGTCCATCGGCAGGTCGCGACCTGCCTTGGTCTGCAGCACGAAGCGCCGCACGTGGTCCAGCACGTGCTCGACCATCTTCACCGGGTCCCGCCGAACCCCGTCGATGAGCTGCTCCTCACGCCCGAGCAGTGTCTTGGGCGAGCGCACCGTGCTGCCTTGCACCCCGAGGCCCGCGCTGGTGAGCTTGTCGTGGGCCTTCCGGCCCACCTCCACCTTCCCGCCTTCGAAGCTGACGACCGATGGAATCGGCTGCTCGTTCTCCAGGAAGGTGATGACCTCATTGCCGATGACCACCGAGGCCAGGCTGTTCGTCGTTCCAAAGTCGAATCCAACTACGGTCATGCGTCACTCCTCCCTCAACTCTTGAACTTCGGCTCTCAGTGCATCGACCACATGCTCAGCCCGCTCCACCATGACCGGGACGCGGGGCGTGTCCTTGCGCAGCGCGGACAAACCGACCTCGAGCATGTCGACGCTGTCTGTCAAGCGCTTCACCAGGCGACCGCGCAGTTGCTCCAATTCGTGCTGCAGATGGGTCTTTTCGACGGCGTGCTGCCGGCGCAGGGCCTCCAGCTCTGCATAGGAACTTTCCCGCAGCGCCTGCAGCTCCGCCCGAACGTCGTCAAGCTGTTGTGCGGTATCGGCGAGCTGGGTCTCGGAGGCGGACAAACGGTCACGCAGGCTTGTCGCCTCTCGCTGGGCCTGGTCTTGCTGTGTCCGTGCCTCGATGGCTTGCTGACGGAAGCGCTGGCATGCCAAGCCCACCCCGGCCGCCTGCCCAATGTCCGTCAGAGCCCGCAGGCGTGCGTTGTCATCGGCCAGGTCTTTGGCCGCTGGCTGCCAGACCACCTGGAACAGCAGCGACGACAACTCTTCCGAGTTGAGACTCCGGTTTACGGCCAGCCAGGTCACAAACAAGCGGACGGCGTTGTGCCGCAGGTCCCGCAGGTCGCCGCCCTTGAGGGGCTCCGCCTCTGCACTCGGAGACGGCTCGAACGCGGCCACCCTGGCCAAAGCCTCAGGGGGTGGCAAACCCTCAGGCAGGTTGCGCAACGCCCCCTGCACCCCGGCATCGCTGAACACTGGGTGGCGCAGCATGACGTTCGACACGAACGACGTTAGCGCTGCCTTCAAGCCTGGCAGGCCCGTGACCTCTTGGCTCAGCAGCAGAATCTGTCGCGGTACCGCCAGCAGCGTGTCGCCCTTGGCCAGGTGCAGCAGGCGGCTGAGTGCCGCATCGTCGAGCCGAGCGTTCTGCGCGATTTGCTTCTCGACCTTGGACTTGAGCGTCAGCGGTTGCCCTTTGCGTCCATAGGCGTACTCGATGAACTGCTCCAGCGTTTCCGGCTCTGCTTTGGGCTTCTTCCCGGCGGGCTCGCTCTTGGCCGCCTCTGAACTGCCTTCACCCGCCGCTGCTGGGCTGGGCGACGGGACAGTCTTCACATCGGTCGAAGGCACCTCGAATGATGGCCGCAGCTCCGCGGCTTCCGCGGTCGCAGGGGCCAACGGCGCTTCAGGTGGCGTCACAACGGCAGCGTCCGCAGCGGCCACAGGAGGCTCGGCAACAGACACGGGCCCTTGGGCGTCGGCTTTCAAGACCTCCGTTGGCACGGGAGCCGGCGTCACGGGTGCAACTGCACCAGGTGCAGTGACAGGGGGCGTTCCAGAGGTCGCCATCGCTTTATTTCCTTCTTGTCGTTGCCGCTGCTCACTCTTGACCGCCAGAACTCGTGCTCGGTAGTCGTAGCGCTTCGGCTTCTTGCGCTTTTGCTCTTTCATGGTGTCGAAAGCCGCTCCAGCATCGCGTTCGCCCAGGCGCTGGTATCCGGCTTGCCGGCCAGCGCTCGCGCCAGCTTCCGTGCTTCTGCATGCCAAGCCGCTTCATCGCGTGCCGCCAACGCCTCGCAGGCCAGCAACATGCGCTTCATGTGGTCGTAGCCGCCCGCCGGGGCGCGGCGGAGATGCACCAGCAGCTCCTCGGCGCGCGCCTTCAGGCCGACCAGGCCGTGGCTGGCATCGGCCAGGACTTGCAGCGTGTCCTGGTCGGTCAGCAGGTCTTCCACAGCACTGCCTGGAGCGGGCGAGAACGCCTCGTCGAAGTGCCAAGGCAGACCCTGAAGCAAACCGGCGAACGCACCTGCCGCGTGACGTAGCGCACCTTCCGGCGCCAGGCATTCGGCATCGTCGAACTGGTTGAA
Organism: Ideonella dechloratans; assembly: GCF_021049305.1. Lineage (GTDB taxonomy): Bacteria > Pseudomonadota > Gammaproteobacteria > Burkholderiales > Burkholderiaceae_C > Ideonella > Ideonella dechloratans. The sequence goes on along the minus strand of NZ_CP088081.1, from coordinate 3,049,696 downwards.
GTGGAAGGCCACCAGGGAGCGAACGCTGCGCGCCAACGGTCGGTCGAAGCCCGAGAGCTCTTCCGATGAGCGCAGGAAGCGCTGGATGTACTCCTCGTGCTTCAGCCCACTGTCGGGAGAGCGCTCCTTGGCCATCACCCCGTACAGGTAGTGCGAGATGCCGTCGCAATACGGCATGGCGCTCGCGAAGGCGCGGCAGTCTTCGTTGAACCGCGACACCGACTGGATGTTCAGCAACCGGTCTCGGGCGAGCCGCAGAAAAGCGGCTTCAACGCCCGCGAGATGGCCTTCATCGGCAACCCGGAAGTCCAGCTGACAGCGCGTGGTCGCCCCTTGGTTGCTCAGCACCACATCGGCGAACGCATGCCGCATGGCTGCCAGCTGCTCGCCCAGGCGTGCCGGCGGAATCGGCTCCCCGTTCAGTAGGCAGGCGGTCGCGTCTTCCACCAGCGCGTCGGCAGGACCGAGCGGCGTCATCAGCACCTGCGTCAAGGCGCCCACGGGCTTACCCCGCAGCAGCAAGGCGGGCTGCCGCACCGGATGCTGTTCAAACCGGTGCTTGCGAAGTGCCTCCAGGTCCGAGAACGACTGCGCGCAATGCTCGCAGGCGTAGCGAACCGGCGGGGGCGGGGTGTAGACGTACTCCCCCAGGCCTGTCGGCTCATGGAACTCGGCGTAGCCGGTATGCCAGAAGCCCATGCTCAGCTCCCGCCTGCCTTCGCCCGAGCGGCTTCCTTGTCCGCACGAGTCAGGTGGTGGTCATTGATGCGGTCGCCCTTGAAGACCTTGAACCAAGGTGCGCTCTCGACGTCCTTGCCCCGGTCCTTGTCCCAGGTGATGTTGAGCTTGGGCTTCTTGTTATGGCGCAGGACCTCGGCGGTCATGAAGGGGCGGATGTTCAGGCGCACGCCGTCGTTGAGGTCGGGGTTCCAGCCGATGGGCTGCTCGGCCAGCGGCTTCCAGCGCACGAAGATGTCATAGGGCGGCTCTCCTTCGAGGATGAGCTCCAGGCGGCGCTTCAGGTCCTGGGCGGCGGCCAGGCGCTGCTGCGCGCCGTCGATGCGGTCGCGCACGCCGGCCTCCTGTTGGCGTATCCAGTCGCCCAGGTAGGTGTGGATGAGGCGTTCCAGCTTCTTGTGGTCGAGCTGGTGGTAGTTCACCAGCGCGGCGAAGCCGTCCTTCTGGCCGTCCCACACATGCCAGATGAAGGGGCGGTGGTGGAAGCGCTTGGTGTGCTGCTCGAAGAACCTCTCGCGCAGCCAGACGTCCAGACCCTTGCCTGCGCAGTCGGCATCGGCCAGCAGCTTGTCGAGCACGGCGGGCTTCCAGCTGCCGGGCTGTACGGTCTCCCAGGCGGCAATCAGCAGCTTGAACAGCCGGTCGTGCGCTGGCGCCTCGCCGCGCACCGAGGGCAGGCAGACGATGCCGTCATCGTCGGTGTGCTCGTCCAACTTCTCGCAGCGGGTAATCCAGGTGCGGGCCTCGTCGGCCAATTCCATCGCCGTGTCGGTCTCGGCTGGCCAGCGGTAGCCGGCTAGGCGAGCGACGGCGACTTGCAACGGGTCGGTAGCTGGCTGCGGGTGGCCATGGAACAGCCATTGGGTGGGGTCGTCGGAGTAAGGCCTGGGCAGACCGTTGGGGTAGCGTTTCGCCGCGACTTGTTGCCAGTGGGCGAGGTCGAAGGGGACCTTGGTGAGCGTTCCTTCGGTAACTGAAAGCGAGGGGTCCAGCGCCTTCAACTCTTGCTCGTAGGCTGGGTCAAGCAAGTAGGACAGCACTGCGGTGGCATGTTCACTTCGAACCGGCACCATGATTCCTGCTGTAACGTCGAACTTCGCTCCAGAGTAAAGGGCTACCGCTTTATTGCGGGTCACGTTAATCGCAAAGCCAACCTGACCCCACGCATTTCGACCGGCCTGCCAAGCGCCGCCGATGCGACCAACCTTCTTCAGTTCTTCGATGTAATTGAAGTAGTCGCTACCTGGCCCGCCCCATCGAAGGGTGTAGTTGTAGCCGCTGACTAGGCCATGAGTTTGCTCGGTTGACGCAGCCTGAAAGAACTCCCACCCGCCCTCAAGATTGGCTCTCTCCCAGTACTGCTGCACGAATCGGGAGCCATCGGTAGTGCTAATGCCCTGTGCTGTGAACGCATAGTTCGAGAGTTGAACTTGCGCAACCGACTCCTCCAGCAAGATTCGGGCATCGGGATTCCCCAACTGACCTTTCTGGCTCACCGCCACGACCTCGCCGTCGTGCAGCAATGCTGCCTTCTCCTGCGCAACCTTTGGCGCACTGGCATCCACGCAGCGTAGCTGAAAGTCCTCTGAAGCCTTCGCTTTGGTCTGGGTCAGCAGAATTATGAAAGCACCTGCCGCCTGTGGACTGTCAAACCCGCCTTCACCGAGCCGTGCCAGCAGGTTCCACTGCACCGATTTGAGCAACGATTCGCGCTGCTTCTTGTAGCTTGTGAGGAACAGCCAGTTCTGCGGCATGACGATTTGAACAACGCCTGAGCCCTGGTCGTGGCTGAGTTCTAGGCAACGCTCCAGGAAGACGTTGGCTAGGTCCTGCTTGGCCTCGGGGTAGTGGGTTTCGCAATAGCTCTTCAGAACCTCATGTTGTCGACCGCGTGCCAGGTAAGGAACGTTGGTCACCACCAACTGATAGCGTCCATCCAGCAACCGGGCTGCGTCCAGCAATCCCTTGGCCGTGAGCGCCAGGTCCCAGCTGTCGTCCTGCAATTCGCTGGCCTGCCCCCACAGCGTGGCCGGGCGTTCGGTGGCCAGCGCCCGCCCCAACAGGTCGCGCAGGGTGTCGAAGCTGGACGTGGCCAAGTCGTTCTTCAGGCTGCGTGCCGGGTCCAGCAGGCTGCCCAGCAGCGGTGCCTGGGCGAAGCTGGCGTGCAGCAGGCGCAGTTCCTGGCGCAGGTAGGCGGCGTTGGTGGCGTCATCCGGCACCAGGGCCATCCAGTCCTCGGGCTTGGCCGCCACCTTCAGGCCGCAGCAGGCCACCTGCGGCGCGGGCATGTCGGCGCGCACGCCCAATGGGTCGCCGTTTTCGTCCGGGAAACGCCAGGCCGCCAGGGCCAGCGCGAAGACGGCGATTTCCACACAACGGGCGTCCAGTTCCAGGCCGTGCAGGTTGTCGGCCAGCACGGCGTCCACCGCGTCCATCGCGCTCAAGCCCTCGGCCGCCATGCGCATCGGCACCAGCAGCAGGAAGGCCGCCACCAGGAAGTGGCCCGAGCCGCAGCACGGGTCGAGCAGCTTGAAGTCTTCCAGCCGGTCGGGCCAGCCTTCGAACTTGCCGGCTGCCGGCGTGCCGTCGTCCAGCGTGCGCAGGTAGGTCAGTGGCACGGGGCAAGGCTTGCCCGGGTGGCGCGTCACCCACCAGGCGCCCAGCGAGTTGTGGAGCAGGAAGTCCACCATGTAGGGCTCGGTGAAGAGCTGGGTGACGGCGGGCAGCTCGTCGGCGCCAATCTTCACCTCCGAGGCGTTGACCTCGTCCTTGCGCTTGGCCTGCCAGAACTGGTAGACCCAGCCCAGGCTGTCGCTGGCCTTGAACACCTCGGGCGGCAGCGCGGCCAGCAGGCGCTCCAGCTCACGCTGGTGCTCGGGCGCGAAGGCCAGCTCGAACACCGGGCTCTGCGGCTTGAACACCTGGGGCAGCATGCGGGCAGCCAGCTTCCCGGCCAGTTCCCACTGCGTCTTGGAGCCAAGCTTCTCGCCCTCCAACATGGCCTGTTCGTGGTCGACCAGGCTCTGGCAGTCCTCCAGTGACACCGGGGCTCCCAGCTCCCACATCAGCAATCCGTTCTCGGCAAGGAAGCGCGCGAACAGCATGCGGTGCCAGTGTTCGTAGGCCACCTCCCACACCAGGTGCTGCAGGCCCTGGGTGTCGTCCTTGGCCTTCACGTCGCCCAGCGCGCGGCCGTGGGCACGCAGGCGGCGGCGCAGGGCCTTGAGGTCGTCACTCAGGTAGTCCGGGGCCTTCGCCTCGCCCACGGCCAGCTGCCGAAGCGCAGCCAGCGCGGCCTTCTCGGCCACGTCGCGGGCGGACTTGACGGTGTTCTCGAGCTGGCTGCGCAGGGGCTTCGCCAGAGGCTGGTTGCTGATGCTTGCGGTCGGCATGGTGTTCTTTGTCTTCCCTGTGAGGTAACGAGGTAACGCGCGTCACGTCACCTGGTGTGCGATGGCGCCCTCGCTGTCATGCGGTGTTGGCCTTGAGGAGCGCATGGCCCTGGACGCAGAACACATCCACCTCGCTTTTGCGCACCTCACGCAGGTCGGGGCGGTGCCGCGCCAGGCCGGTGGCTGGCTTGTAGAAGTCCAGCCCGCGGCCCAGCTTGAAGAGCACGCCGTGGTCCATGACCAGGAAGCGGTCATGAACGTCAGCGTCGCGCCGCAGACTGAGCGTCACCCCGTAGTCGCGGAACAGTTCCTTGGCCAAGTTGTCGACCACACGGTCCTGCTTGGCCGTCGCATCCACGTCTGCGAACTTGGTGAGGACCTCCACCTCCTTGGGACGAGCGGACTCGGCCAGGTGCAGGAGGAACTCGCCGAGGTTGCGCAGTTGGTGTGGGTCGGCCAGGTAGCCGTCAATCAGCCTGATACGAACCGCCCCCTTCAGGTAACGGGCCGGGAAGACCCGGTCGTAGGGCCAAGACTTCTCGCCGTTACCCAGCCGAATGCGCTCCAGGGTGACCTGCGCAACGGTTTGCACCTGCTCGGCCCAGTCGCCATCGCCCGACAGCTCGAACGCGCCTTCCGGCTGCGGGGCAGGCGCTGGAGTGGGGGCCGGCTGCTGAGGTTCAGGCGCTGAACTGGGAGCTGGGGCGGCTGCGACTGCAGGAGCCGACGCATCCTGTTCCGACTTGGCGCGGGCTGGTGCGGTTGATGCGGTTGGCGTGCTGGCGTCACTCGAGGTGGCTGGAGAACCCGGATGGCCTGCCGTCGCATCGTCGACTGCCAGGAGGCTGGAAGCACGGGTCAGCACCTCGTCGTGCTCGCTCTTGATGGTGGCCACCAAGTCTTCAGTGGCCTGCTTCTGCCCCGCCACCAGGGCCGTGGCGGCCGCCCGAATGTTGTCGTCGGCCTGCTCCAACAGGATGTTCACTTCTGCCAGTGCATCGCGCGGCGCTGCCTGGGCCTCTGTGACCAGGAAAGCGCCAAAGGCCTGGATGCTGTCCTTCAGATAGGTCTGCAGCGCTTCGGTCAGCAATGCCTTCACCTCGCGGTAGAAGGCCTGGACTTCTCCCGATTGCTTGACCGTGGTGCCCGCACCCCAGATATCGCTGACCTTCTCACGGGCCTGGTCGATGCGCTCAGAGACCTCGTCATCGACAAAGTCCGACAGGAGCTTGTTGACCTCGAGCTCTTTGGCGACGATGAGCTCCTGGGCCCTGGCCAGGCTCTTTTCCAGCGAGTCCTTGAGCTTGCTGGTGACATCGAAAGGCAGCGAGGTACCCAGCTCCAGCGACTGGGCGATGCGCGCGCCCTCGGCCGAGAGTCGGTCGAGGTGGGTCTCAAAGCCCCGCGCGAACTCAGCGAAGGTGTCGGTGTACTCGCTGAGCATCTCCTGCACCTTGGGAAAGATGCGGTTGGCCACCCGGGTCTGGAAATCCGCCATGTGGCCCCAGTAGCCCGACCGACGGGTGCGCCAGTGGCGCGCCACGTCGTTGAGCTCGAAGGCCACGAGTTCGCGCTCAGCGAGCAGCGCAATCGTTTCGAGCGATGACCGGTGCTGCCGGGCACGCTCGTCCAGCCGCTGGCCCAGCAGCGTCACCTGCTCCGTAACGGCGCCCTCAAACCGCTGGCTAGCCTGCCCAAACTCACCACGAAAGCTGCGGAGCTTCTGCTCCGCCACCTCCCTGTCCTTGACGTCACGGATGGCGAGCAACTTGGCGTCGAGCACCGACTGCAGCTCTAGCAGCGCGGAACGGGCGCCGGCGGCGATGCCCTGCGCGACCATCGCAAGGCGAGATTCGGTCGACAGCATGTAGAGCAGCTGGCTCTTGAGCTGCTCAACGCCGCCCGGGTCGTCCGATTGGATGGCGCACAGCGTCGGCTTACCGGCCTTCCAATCGCGGTGGAGCTTGGCCGACGTGAAGGCAATCTGCACGTCGCCGAGTTGCTCGCGGTAGCGCCGCATGGCTGGCGAATCATCCTGGCTCAGCTCCGCCAGGGTGTCGGCCAGCTCCTTGGTCAGTCGCTGGCGCTCGAGGTCGATGCGGCGTGCGACCGGGTCGGGGTCGTCATCGTTGGCCTCGGCGTTGTCCAGGTGCTGTTGGTAGGTCACGTCGACCTGCGTCACCACGACGATGAGCTGCTTGACGGTGCCCTTGCGGAGCAGGGAGAGCAGGAAGTCCTTCTCCGCCTGGTCGTAGGAAGCGCCCGAGCGGGTGAGGAAGAGGACGGCGTCCACATCGTCGACCACCTTCTCGGTGAGCTCGACACGGTAGCGCTCGGTGTCCCCCAGACCCGGGGTGTCGATGAGCAGCACCCCGCCATCCAGGATGGGCGCAGGCGACTCGATTTCGATGCCAAGCACCATGCAGTGATGCGGTTTGGTGCCGGTGGTGAACTCCTTCAGGCGCCGCCGAAAATCGGCTTCGGCCTTCTTGGTGCCGTCGTTGGCCAGGCGAATCTCGATGCTGAAGCCGCCGTCACGGATGTACTCCCTCTCCAGCGCTTGGAGGTCGTAGCCCTCCTCCATCTCGCCGTCTTTGTTCTTGCGCGGCTTGCCGAGCTCGTGCCACTTGAGCACCCGGTGAGCGTCGATGTGGCGAGGGTCTTGCTGGTAGAGGCTCTGAATCTTGGTCCACTCGTCACGCGCCAGGAAGCGGATGGTGGCCTTGACTTCATCGCCATGGCGGAAGGTGGTGACGGCCGCCGTCTCCGGGTTGGTGTCTTCGCTGGCCAGCCGGGCGTCAAGCAGTTCGTTGACGAAGGAGGACTTGCCCGCCTTGAAGCGGCCCACGACGGCCACTTTGTAGTTCTCTGGAAGCTTCTGCTCGTCCAGCAGCTTGGCCAGCGCATCGGAGGTGCGCTTGCACTCCTTGCCCACCTGGGCAATCTCGACGTCGGCTCGACGCAGCAGCGCCTCGCGGACATGGTCGATGTGGTGGGCCAGCGTGCGAATGTCGCTGCGGACCTGGCGTGGGGACTTCATGTACTTGCTTCTCCCTTGGAAAACGGTGCCTGGTTCGATGGGACCTCTCAGAGGCTGACTGGGCCAGACTTCAGCTTGGTGCGAATCAGCGCTTCAACCTCCGACAACCACGACTGAAGCTCTGCCTCGTCGTTCAAGGTTCGCTTGGGGATGGCCACGTGGACCACGTTGGGCTTGAGCAGTTGCACCGCGGCATGCCGCGCCGCTTCGAACCGGCTGGGCAAGGCCTGGGTCTTAGAGACCCAGTGGTCAAGGTCGCAGTCGTCCAAGGCGTCCTGCAGCTGCTCGGGCGTGCCGGTGGCCACGGACGGTGGCGGCGTCAGGTGGTGCTTGACTGTCAGTTCATCGCGCTGGGTGTTGCCGAGCTTGTTCCAGTCAGCGTCTTGCTGCAGCAGGGCCTGCTGCTGGGCGAAGCCTTGTTGGAAGGCGTCCAGCTTGGCCTTCAGGGCCTGGCGCAGCAGGTCGACCGTCTCGTCCAACAGAGGGCGAACAGGGTCTGGGTCCGCCAGCAAGCTGCGCTGGGCCTCGATGGCATCGGCCTCAGCCTTCAGCTTGGCGTAGGGGCCGAGGGCTTTCGCATGACGAAGCAGGTCGCCCAGCTTGTGCCACGCAGGCATGCGCTTCGCAATCTCGGCCGCGGTCTTGGTCCAGCCTTGTGAGAGGGCCAGCACCTCGTCGTGCCGGGTGAACAGTTCCAGCAGCTGTGCGTTGCCGCTCTGCGCCTCGATGGCTTCGATGACGATGAGCTTTGGTGCCTCTGGCGCTGGTGCAGGGCCACCAGCCTTGGACGCCTGCTCGCGCAGCTTGGCCAGCAAGGCTGGCATCCGGTTCAGCTCTTCCTTGGGCTGGCAGGGCACGCCCACGGCGTCGAACAGCTTGCGAATCTTGATGAGCTGAATCGGCGTGATGTTGATGCTCTCGCGCCGGAAGCTCGTCTGGGTGACCTTGGCGCGGTCCAGGCTCTTGGCGTCGACAGGCTTGGACGCGGCATCGGTGGCGTTGACATGCCCGGACGCCAGCAGCGCGTAGAGCGCACCGTCAATTGCGTCACGCGGCCAGCCGTAGGGCGGGGCCTCGAAGTTCTCGCGAATCTCCGAGCCCTTCTTGCCGGGGCCGATGAAGCCCAGCAACTTCTGGCAGACCGGGTGCTTGTCGGCCTCCTGGGTATGGCCAACAGCCTTCAAGGCTTCCAGATTGCCTTTGCGGGCTTCGTCCAGCACCTTGCCCCACTGTTCGTGGTCTGCGGCATCGAACTGGCTGTACAGGCGGATGGCCGAAGACTTGGCCGCGCGGTTGATGCGGTCGGCCAGGTCATTGCCGTCGGTGGCCTCCTGACCGCCGGCCTGAAATACGCGCACGCCGGCCATCAGCTTGTCCACCAGCTCGGCCAGCTCTTTTTCGGCGTTGCGCTGGCGGCTCTCCATCGAGCGCTGCGCGTCGCGGCCCTCTTCGGTGGACGGATTGCCCTTCTTCTGGAGCGTGGTGCGTGCTGCTTCCAGCGCAACGATGGCCTTCGAGAGGACTGACTTGTTCTCAGCAGGCAGATAGACGAAAAGGGTTGGGTTGTCCGAGCTGGTGCGTTTGGCATCAGCAACGACCGACTTCTCCTCGGTCTGCCAGCCGTCTTGAATCCACAGGTACAGGCACTTGTCGTTGTCCTTAGGGAGCGTGTCATCGAAGGTAGGGATGAGTGCGCGAACCTCGTTCCCCTTGCCTTGGGTGACGCGAACCTTCTTGAGGACCTCGGCGAATCGAGTCTTCAGCAGCTCGGCCCGCTTCTGCTCAACACGTTGTGGAGCCGCCTCAAGCTCAGTCTCCTGGGCACGGAACTCGTCGTACCAGGCGCTGGACTCTCGGGTCTGCAGCCGATACTCGGTGCCGTTGCCGCCGGCCAGGGCCATGACCAAGCGGTCCTTGTTCTGCAGCTCTTCCAACAGGGCCGGCAGCGACTTGCGCAGCTCCGAAGAGCCGGCCGCCAAGTCGGTGACCAGCAGGTCTGCCAACGCTTCCTCTGTGGCCTTCAGGCCCAGGTCCATCGCCGCGTCAGCCGGCAGCTTGTTGATGAGGTAGATGAGCTTGAGCAGCTTGGCTTTGAGCTGGGCGTTCGCGTCACCGGCTGCAAAACGCTGGACGTTCTCGAAAACCTCCTTGGGCAGCTGCGCTGTGGAGACCAAGTTCGCGGCAATCTGGTCGTAGAGGAAGTCGCCAGAAACCACGTGCCCCAGCGGTGCCTCGGCGGTGGCCAGCACCGCTTCATGGACGACGCGCAACTGACTGCGCAGCTGCGAGACGGTGCCGGTGGTGTCAATGCTCCGGAGAACACGTTCCCAGAAGCGGCGACGCACTGGCAGCAGCGGGTAATCGGACGTCATGACGCTCTCGTCGTCGGTCACGTGCTCGAGCTTGGTGCCGCGCAAGTGGCGAGAGATTTCGCCAAGGTTGGACCGCCAGACCTTCTCGACCTCCGGCTGAACTGAGGGCTTCTTGGCCAGGATGATTTGCCGGGTGACGTTCTCCACGTCCCAGTCGCCCAGCATGACCGGGATTGGGAACCGAGCCATCAGCCGCTGGAGAGTGGGTGTCCCTGAGAGCGCGGACTGCCCGGTGGCAACAAGCAGAAGCCGACCCTTGAAGTGCTTGCACAGGGTTTCGACAAGCTCCTGCACATCTATGGACTTCGCCCCGTCATTGCCGATGTACTGCTGTACCTCGTCAAGGACCACCAGGGTCAGCGGGAACTTGCCCTCCTCGGAAAGAGCGAGCTCAATGGCTGAGGTCATCTGTTCGCTGGTGACGTCGGTCACCTGGGGGAACTGCTCCTTGAGCAGCTTGCGGGCATCTGCCTCAGTGTGCGCCAAGTCCGGCCGGGCCTTCAGCAGCGCCTTGGTCAGTGGACCAGAGACGTACATGTGAGGCAGCTCTTGCGCCAGCGAACGGCCAGCGGTCTGCAGCTCCGCCTCGACGGCGTCCAGGATGCCCTCGCGCTTCATCCACAAGACGAGCTGCGCCTGGTTGTACTGCTCGGGTAGCCCCTTGGACTTGAACACAATGCCCAGCAGCGCGAGCCGCACCTTGTCACCGGCACCGGCGCCCAGCTTGCCCGCTGCGGCGTGCAGGCCACCGTGGCGCTTGCCCTGGGTGGAGAGCTCCTTCAGGTGCTCGAACACGCCCGTGGGCAGCTTGGCGATGCTGCGGGCGGTGGCGCCGTCGGCGAACTGGTAGTCGGTCCACAGCGTGCGCAGCATCTTGGCCAGGTGCGACTTGCCGCTGCCATAGAAGCCGGAAATCCACACCCCCGGCTGCTCGGTCTTGGAGTCGAGGTTGAGCAGGAACTTGTCGAGGATGGTCTCGAGGCCCTTCTCGTACTGACCGTCGCAGACAAAGGTCTCGAGTTCGTAGCGCAGGATGGCCTGCGCGGCCTCGGAGTGGTCTTCGGAGACCTCGGCCACGCCGTTGTTGACGAGGCGGTTTTCCTTCGGGGCTTTGTTATAGATATCCCTGTTCAGCATGGTGGTCCTTGCTTTGGTTCTTCAGGTGGTGCGTTGCGTCATTCCTGGGCGAGCAGCGGCACGGCGAGGTAGTTCCAGCCGTCGCGTGCATCCAGCAGGCGGTAGGTGTGGTTCTCCGGGTGGTGTTCGCCCGGGAAGAAGACGAGCAGCCGGCCCTGCACGCTTTCCTTGATGCCCTCGACAACCGAAGACACCCGAGCGAGGCCGAACAGCGCTCCTACGCCTAGCAAGGCAACGACCGTATCGGGGCCGGCCTCTGCGGCAATCCTGGCCTTCAGCTTCGCCGTCAGGTCTGCGACGAACTCCGTGAGCTCTCCGGTCTGGTAGCCGGCCAGGTCTTCGGGTGACTCGAAGTACGCGTCGCGGTACTCCTGGGCTGCCATCCACAGCGGGAAGGCATTGGTCACGTCCAACAGCAGCCACTGCTTGCCTGCCTGCTGGGTGGCGAGTTCGAACTCGCCGACGTTGGCACGCAGGCGAAGCTCGTCGGCCTTGTCATAGACCGCAAAGATGACGCGCTGGATAGCGGCAAGCCCGGCCTGCCACGGCACCGACAGGTGCTGCCGATAGGCAGCAGCCAGCTTGGTGACCCTAGACGACATGTGAGACCTCCTGACGAATGCGCTCTTCCTCGGGCGAGAGATACCCAGGGAAACGAACCTCTTTGACGCCGCCCGCATTCATGAACACGAGAAGGCCCCGGTGCGAAGCGGAGTTTGTAAGCGCCTCTAGCTCATCAGGTGAGCCACCCAGCAAATTCGTCCATTCGGATGAGAAGAGGCGTTGCCCGGTACGCCCCCCGAGATACCCGAGGAAGAGCAGCAGGGTCACGGATTCGGGGTGCGCGAGCGGCTGCGAGCGGGTCTTGTTGCGGTGGCCAGAGAGCAGACCAGCGGCCGTCCAGGTACCCGCGACGTTCTGGGCAAAGGACTTGAGCGATGCGGGGCTGAAGCGGTCTGGGTAGGCCTGCGCCAGGAAGCGCTCGACCGCCTCGCGGGATACGGCAGCGCCGATGGGCTGACCGAGGATGAAGTCCTGCGTGGCGCGCAGGAGCGGGTCGCGCGCCAATGCCGCTGCCAGCGCCAGCATGGGCTGGGCGGCTTCGCTCAGCGGCCAGAGGCGCCGTAGCGCCCGGAAGATGGGGTTGGTCGTGTCCAGGCTGTAGAGCGCGCTCAGGTACCGCAGCGTGAGCTCACGGGCCTTGCGGGTCGGCTTGCCGAGGACGTTCTCGTCCACGATGGCCGTCGCGTAGTCGGCGCGGCTGACCTGGGGTTCGGTGTGGCCCAGCAGCAGGCGCAGCTCGTCCAGCATCATCGTCCGCGCGGCGTGCGGGCCGTTGATGCCGAAGCGGAAGCCAAGTTGAGTCAATAGGGCTTCACGTGTTGTCATTGGGCTTCGGCCTTGCTGCTGGGATAGCCAGGCGCCAGCACAGCGGTCTCGACGCCGTACAAGGCAAGATGGTCCTTCAACCAGAGCCGGAACTCGGGCCCTCGCAAGCTGTGGCCCGGGGAGCAGTCCACACTCCATTTGCGCAGGGCATAGCCAGCCAATGCTGCTCGCAATTTCAGCCGCAACACGCCCTCTGGCATGTCGTAGTCCATGTGCGTGACTTCGGGATGAGGTTGGTCCGGGTGAGGCACCAAGTCCAACTCGACGATGCGTGTCCACTGAACGTCTTGCTCTGGGAGCTCATGGCGCGCTGCCTCGTCGCCCAGCTTTGGAGTGGGCTTGCTGATACGGGTTAGAACAAAGTCTCGGAAAGTCTGCGACTTGCGATCGAACGCACGCACATGCCATCGAAGGCCGGTGTCCAGCAGCGCAAAGGGCACGATTTCACGCGAAGACTCGCCACTGCTCACCGAGTGGTAGTCGATGCTGAGCACCTGCCCCATGTGAATGGCGCGCGTGATGCAGGCTAGGGTATCCAGCCTCGGGTACGAGAGCCTGGAAGGCATGAGGCAGGGCAGAAGCGCCTCTGACGAGGGGGCGGTAGCGTCGCCCAGCTGTTCAGTCAGCCAACCTAGAACCTGGGCCGATGGCACGGCAAACAGTGGCGAGAACCCTGCCCCTAGGAGGTAGCGTTTGCCACGGCTTTCGTAGTCAACGTTCTCTGGTGCCAGCTCTTTGTACAGCGCTAGATCCCGCGAAGCTGCCGCCGACTGGATGCCAAAGCGCTGCATCAAATCAGGCCGTCGAACCTCGCCCAGGAAGCGCAACCGCAGCTCGATGTGCTTGAGCCGGTCCCTTTGGGATTGGGGTAGTTCGGCTGTCGGATCAGCTTGCATGGTGGGAAGGCGACGCCGAGGATGGAAGATCTCTACATTCTATCCTAAAGAAGCTATTTGAGCATCAAAAAGATACTAATATGACGACAAAATGGCCGACGGCTTGAGCTGTTGAACCACGTTCGGAGACGCGCTTTGAAGGCGAGCCTCAACACTCGCGCATCAACAGCCTTGAAATGGGGCAATTGCGCCTGCTATTGCCCCAATGACAGGCGCTGTTACCTCATTCAATGCGATGTGCTGGTGTGCCCGGATAGAGGTTCGGGCGAAACGTCCTGACCGGCAGATCCGCCTCTATGCGTACTGGACGCAAGGCATGTCCGTCGCGCGCCTGATGCGCCATGCCGTAATGGCGACGTGTTTTGGCGCTTTGATGGCCGAGGCCACGGCTGGCAGCATCGCCGCCAGCCGACGCCTTCAGGTCTGCGCTCCACTGGTGCCTGAAACATGTGGCAGTGATGGCGTGATCGTGATTGCGCCAGAGGCTGCGCGCAAGTCGCTGGATTTCAGCGGTGAAGTTGCCTGCTTTGGCAATCTTGACGCGCAGCTTCTTACCTGGCTCTGTACTGAGCCGTTTCACAAGGGTTGCGACCAGTGGATGTGTGTCGTCCTCCGCGTAGGCCACAAAGCGATTCGGTTGGCCCTGGCTTGCTTTGACCTTTGCGCCAATGACATGCAGGCAGAGGATGTCCTTGCGCAGCAGATCGTCGAATTCCACCCACACTTCGACTCCTGTCGCCAGCTCGGAAGGGCGGGCGCCAGTCAGCGCGGAGATCAAGAGCGCGTCGGCGTACTTGCCATGCATGCCGCGTGCGCAAATGTCTTCCCTCCAAGTGGATGGCAGCCCACGCAGCGCCTGGCGCTTGCTTCGGCGCTTGGACCTTGGCTGCGTCATCCCTTGCTGCTGAAGCCGGACCAGGGCCCGCATGGTCATCAACAGCTGGCTGCATGAGGCCATCAATCGTTCGCGGGTCGATGTGTCCCATGCCTGAGGCAGAGCCGATGACATCGCACCGACGCTCCAGAGGCAGTGATACCGAAGAGCGGCCAAGCGCTTGTAGAACGTAGTTGAGCGGCCAGTGTTGCTCACCACTGAAACGAGGTCGTCCTCGCCGGCGCTGGCGCCATGAAGCAGCTGCCTTGCCAGTTTCAGGTACTCCTCTTGCGTGGCTGCGGATTTGCTTGTTGGCTTACCCTTCGACTTGATCGCAGGCAGAGCGTTCAGGCAAGCGCGGACGGCACTCACGAGGCGCTGAACCTCGGGCAGGTGTTCTGCTGCAGCTGCGTCTTCGTCGGACTGCGGTCGGGGTTGATCGGTGGCGCTGGAAATCACAGCCTCGTCCATACGATCTGCTCCTTCCCGTGGGTGCTTTGTTCCAGGCGCGCTCCAGCGATGATTCCCAGTCGCTCCAACTCAGCTGCAGCAGCCAGCACTGGTTGACGGAACTTAGAAATCGGGCTGCTGTATTGCAGCTTGTCTTTCAGCCAGGCAAGACTGTGGCGCTGGGTCGCGTCTGAAGAGGTGGCGACCAGGCGTTGCAGCGCCTTTGCCATGTCCCGCTGGACCTTGATCTGCAATCGCTTCTCCCAATCGATCAGCGCGAACTCACGGTTGCTGAAGAGGCGCACCATGCGACGGTCGATGCGCAGAACGTAGGTGTCCAGTTCCTCATCCAAATCGAAGCCGTCGATCAGGTGCAGGACGCGGTGAATGCCCTTGCTCGGCGTGGCGTCGCCCGGAACTTCGCCCACGGTGTACTTCCGCGTTTTGATCTCCAACATGCCGAGGCTGAGGCGCAAGAACGACTCATGCAGCCATCCGTAATCCGTGCTCCCGATGTGTCGCCCAAGGGACTTCAGAAAGTGCGAGCGAACGACGGGCACTGGCGCACCAACAGGATGACGACGTGCTTCGTGAAGGGCTTGCATCCAGACATCGGAGTCGGGCTCATCGAGCTGCACGCCCCAGTAACGCAGTTGAACATCTGACCGGCTGGTGAGCACCTTTCCCTCGTGGGTGGCTCTGCGGCCTCGGGCCACTGGGGCAAAGAGGCTGGACCTCGCAAGGTGGTTTGGAATCGCGCGATCCAGGTCATGCCACCACGGAAGCTGGACGACTTTTTCCTCGGTCGCACGCGGCGTCGCCGAGGTCGTGGCAGTCCGCTCAAGGACGCGCTGGCGTAACCGGCTGAGAGCCTGATCCAAGCGGTGTTGCTGTGATTGCGGGCTGCATTGGGTGTTGGAGGCATGCGCTGCCATGGTTCAGCGCCCTCCCGCCGAGTTGGCCCAGCGCTGCCGGGCAAGTTGTTCGGCTTTGGTCGGGCGGCCGCGAGGGCGGCGTGACGGGGGCGGCTCGGCGGGGCGTGTGGACTCGATCCATTCAAGGACGTCGCGCTCGTACCAGCACAGGCGCCTTGAGCCCGGCATCTTGAAAGGCCGGGGGATCAAGTTCCGGTCCTTGTACTTTTCGCAGGTCGCGAAGGTCCGAATGGTGGTGCAGCTCTTGCCGATCAGAGCCGAGAGCTGCTCAATGAAGATGATTCGGACGGGGGGAGGGGTGTCAGCGAGAAAAACGTTGACAAGCTGTTGCCCGGACAGTGCCTCCGGCAGGACAGGGGTGGCCATAACGCATCCATGATTGCGGAGAGCGGCAGGGAAGACCTGATGCTCTGGCAGCGATCGTCTTTAGATGCGTGCAATGGCGTCTCAAGAGCCTGGAACTACGGGGGCAGGGTATGACTCATCGACGCCCATTCCAGAATCTCTGCGCGTCCGAAGACGCTTTTCGATCATTCGCAGCCCTGCTGCGTCTCGGCGGACGGCTCACGCCGAGAAGCCATGCTTTGAGGTTTCACGCTATCGCTCTTTCGCGTGAGGGTACCGGCTGACTCATTCCCCATCTTTCGCCGGGTGAGGGTCACTACTCCACATCACCACGTCAGCCACACGACTTGATCGTCAATGGCTATCAGCGTAGAGCAGTTCAAACATGCCGTCAACGACTGAGCGCCTACGCCCTGGCTCGCTGGGCCATTCTTGGGCCATTGGCCCCCAAGATTTACTCTGAGTCGGCATTCATGACGATCCAAAACAAAAAAGCCCAAGTGCTTGATCCACTTGGGCTTTTCCGTTTTTTGTCTGGTCGGGGTGAGAGGATTCGAACCTCCGGCCTCTACGTCCCGAACGTAGCGCTCTACCAGGCTAAGCTACACCCCGAAGAAGTCGATGGCGCTTTCGCGGCCAACGCTCTTGGTGATCTGTCCAACGGTTTCTTGTTCTAACGCCTGTCGAATATCGCAGGTGTTGGTCTCAGAAAGACCGATCAACTGATCGAGCAGGAAATTCTAGCAAGATTTTTTGGGCGTGTGAAGGGGGTAGGCTGGCGACGCTGTCGCGAGCGACCTCGGCCTCTCGCAGGGCGGCCTGTCGGGTGACCTCCAGCGCCCCTGTGCGGTGGACGATGGCCACGATATCGCCCAGTCGCTGCACCTCGCCGTGCTCGATGGCGTGCCGGATCAGTTGGCGCTCGTCGGGCGTGCCGCGCTGCATGGCGGCCAGAAGGGGCAGGGTGGGCTTGCCCTCGCGCAGGTCGTCTCCCACGTTCTTCCCCAAAGTGGAGGTGTCGCCCTGATAGTCGAGCAGGTCGTCGACCAGCTGGAAGGCCGTGCCCAGCGCGCGCCCATAACTGGCGCAGGCTTCCTCCACCTCCGGTGGTGCGGCGGCCAGCACGGCGCCGAGCCTGGCGCTGGCCTCGAACAGCTTGGCGGTTTTGTAGCGGATCACCTGCAGATAACTCTCCAGGGCGACATCGGGCTGGTGCATGTTCATGAGCTGCAGCACCTCGCCCTCCGCAATGACATTCGTGGCTTCGGCCAGCACCTCCAGCACGCGCAGGTCGCCGACGGACACCATCATCTCGAAGGCCCGGGAGTAGAGGAAATCGCCCACCAGCACGCTGGCGGCATTGCCGAACACGGCGTTGGCGGTGGGGCGGCCGCGGCGAAGCATCGATTCATCCACCACGTCGTCATGCAGCAGCGTGGCGGTGTGGATGAACTCCACCGTCGCGGCCAATTCATAGTGATGGTTGCCGTGGTAGCCCAGGGCCTGGGCAAACAGCAGCACCAGCCGGGGGCGGATGCGCTTGCCGCCTGCGCCGACGATGTAGTGGCCAATCTGTTCGATCAGGCCGACTTCCGATTGAAGCCGTCGCTGAATCACCTCGTCCACCCGGCGCATCTCCAGGGCCATCGGATCGGGTTCGGTGGCGCGAGAAGGGGCCGGGGCGAGCGAGGAGGTCATGAAGACACGGAGGCGAGAGGCGAGAGGCGAGAGGGCAAGCACAGCATTATAGGAAAGCAGTCACCCGTTCCCGGTCGTCGGGCGCGGGTGCTGGCGTCCTTTCGCCTGCCGTGCTATGATGCCCAGCTTCGCCTGGGAATGGGCCCGGGCGGGATCGGTGATCCGGTCGCGTGGCGTGGCGCTCAGCTGTGTCGGCGTTCTGGCTCACCTTTGAGCAAAAGGGCTTATATGTACGCGGTCGTAAAAACCGGTGGCAAGCAATACAAGGTTGCAGCCGGCGAAAAGATCAAGGTAGAACAGATTGCTGCGGACGTTGGCCAGGAAATCGTGATCGATCAGGTGCTGGCCGTGGGTAGCGGCGCGGATCTGAAGATCGGGACCCCCCTGGTGAGCGGCGCCACGGTCAAGGCAGTGGTGGTGGCCCATGGCCGTCACGACAAGGTCCGCATCTTCAAGATGCGTCGTCGCAAGCACTACCAGAAGCACGGCGGTCACCGCCAGAACTACACCGAGCTGGAGATCAGCGCGGTCAACGCCTGATCCGGGCATCAGAAGGAGTTCTGAACCATGGCACAGAAAAAAGGCGGCGGTTCCACACGGAACGGCCGTGATTCCCAACCGAAGATGCTGGGCGTGAAGGCGTTCGGTGGTCAGGTGGTTTCGGCCGGCTCGATCATCGTGCGTCAGCGCGGCACCAAGTTCCACGCTGGCAACAACGTCGGCATGGGCCGTGACCACACGCTGTTCGCGCTGGTCGATGGCACCATCTCGTTTGCCGTCAAGGGCGAGCACGACCGCCACACCGTGAGCGTGACGCCGCTGGCCTGAGGCCCGCGCGTCCTGTTTGCCTTCGGGCAGACCGTCAAAGCCCCGGCACGCCGGGGCTTTTTGTCTTCTGGCCGTCGCCGCCCTGGCGGTGGCCGCCCGGCATCGCGGGAGCGGTGCATCCTCTCCGATACCATCGAGGCACCATGAAATTCGTTGACGAAGCCACCATCGACATCGCCGCCGGGAACGGGGGCGCAGGCTGCGTGAGCTTCCGCCGCGAGAAGTTCATCCCCTTTGGTGGCCCCGATGGCGGGGATGGGGGCCGCGGCGGCAGTGTGTATGCCGTGGCCGACCGCAATCTCAACACCCTGATCGACTACCGCTACCAGCGGCGTTACGAGGCGCGCAACGGCGAGGGTGGCCGGGGGGCGGACTGCTTCGGTGCCGCGGCGGATGACATCACCCTGCGCATGCCGGTGGGCACCATCATCACCGACATCGAAACCGGCCGGGTGTTGGCCGAGCTGATCGAGCCCGATGAGCCGGTGCTGCTGGCCAAGGGGGGGGACGGTGGTTTCGGCAATCTGCACTACAAGAGCGCGACCAACCGTGCACCGCGCCAGCACACGCCGGG
The DNA here is from genome assembly GCF_021049305.1 of Ideonella dechloratans. Lineage (GTDB taxonomy): Bacteria > Pseudomonadota > Gammaproteobacteria > Burkholderiales > Burkholderiaceae_C > Ideonella > Ideonella dechloratans. Next base: position 3,031,028 of record NZ_CP088081.1, on the reverse strand, counting down.
TTGGCCCGGCGAGCGCTTCAAGGTCAAGCTGGAACTGCGCGTGCTGGCCGATGTGGGCCTGCTGGGCATGCCCAATGCGGGCAAGTCCACGCTGATCGCCGCCATCTCCAACGCGCGGCCCAAGATCGCCGACTATCCCTTCACCACCCTGCATCCCAACCTGGGTGTGGTGCGTGTCGGGCCGGAGAAGAGCTTTGTCGTGGCCGACATCCCGGGTCTGATCGAGGGGGCTTCCGAAGGTGCCGGCCTGGGGCACCTGTTCCTGCGCCATCTGCAGCGCACCCGGCTGCTGCTGCATGTGGTGGACCTGGCGCCCTTCGACGAGGGTGTCGATCCGGTGCAGCAGGCCAAGGCCATCGTCGAGGAACTGCGCAAGTACGACGAAGGCCTGCATGCCAAGCCGCGCTGGCTGGTGCTGAACAAGCTGGACATGGTGCCCGAGGGCGAGCGCGCCGCCCGGGTCAAGGATTTTGTCAAGCGCTACAAGTGGAAGGGGCCGGTCTTCGAGATCTCGGCCCTGGCCCGCGAAGGTCTGCAGCCGCTGCTGCACGCCATCTGGGACCATGTGGCGGCCCAGCAGGAACTCCCTCCGCCGGAACGCGATCCGCGCTTTGACGAGGCGCCCGGCGAGGCCGGCCATGAGTGAGGCCCTGCGCCAGGCCCGGCGCATCGTCGTCAAGGTCGGCTCCAGCCTGGTGACCAACGAGGGGCGGGGTGTGGATGCCGAGGCCATCGGCAACTGGTGCCGTCAGATGGCGACGCTGGCCCACCAGGGGCTGGAGGTGGTCATGGTCTCCAGCGGCGCGATCGCCGAGGGCATGAAACGCCTGGGCTGGACCAGCCGCCCGACCGAGCTGTCCGAGTTGCAGGCCGCCGCGGCGGTGGGGCAGATGGGCCTGGCCCAGATGTACGAGAGCCAGTTGTCGCGGCATGGCATGGGCAGCGCGCAGGTGCTGCTCACCCACGCCGACCTGGCCGATCGCGAGCGTTACCTCAACGCTCGCTCGACCCTGCTGACCCTGCTGGGCCTGAAGGTCATCCCGGTCATCAACGAGAACGACACCGTCGTCAACGACGAGATCAAGTTCGGCGACAACGACACCCTGGGCGCCCTGGTGGCCAACCTGATCGAGGCCGATGCGCTGATCATCCTGACCGACCAGAAGGGCCTGTACTCGGCCGATCCGCGCAAGAACCCCGACGCCCGCTTCATCGACGTGGCCCAGGCCGGTGACCCGGCGCTGGAGGAGATGGCCGGCGGTGCGGGGTCCCGTGTGGGGACTGGCGGCATGATCACCAAGGTGCTGGCCGCCAAGCGTGCTGCGGGCAGCGGCGCCAGCACGGTGATTGCCTGGGGCCGGGAGCCGGATGTGCTGCTGCGCCTGGTGGCCGGAGAGGCCATCGGCACGGCACTGGTGGCCGGCACGGCCAAGATGGCGGCCCGCAAGCAGTGGATCCTGGATCATCTGCAGATCCACGGCGCGGTGCGCATCGATGCCGGGGCAGTGGCCAAGCTGACGCAGGAGGGCGCCAGCCTGCTGCCCATCGGCGTCACCACGGTGGACGGGGACTTCCAGCGCGGCGACGTGATCGCCATCTGCGACGCTGAAGGCCGGGAAGTGGCCCGCGGCCTGGCCAGCTACTCCAGTGCCGAGGCGCGCCTCATCGCACGCAAGCCCTCGTCACAGATTGCGGGTCTGCTGGGTTACACCCACGGCACCGAACTGGTCCACCGGGACAACCTCGTCCTGCGCTGACACCGGCTGGGCGGCCTGGCCGCAGAAGTCACCCTCCAGCGGTGCCGCATCCCGCCGAACGTCACGTCCATCCCGGCCATCCCGGCCATCCCGGCCATGTGGGCGGACGTTGCCACGCAGGAAACGGTTCGGATGGTGGGACACCTTGGGCAGGAAGCGCGCCAGCTCAGTCAGGGCCAGCTGGTAGACATCCCGCTTGAACTCGATCACCACGTCCAGCGGCACCCAATACTCGTTCCACCGCCAGGCGTCGAACTCGGGGTGGTTGGTGGCCCGCAGGTTCATGTCGCTGTCGCGTCCGCACAGGCGCAGCAGGAACCAGATCTGCTTCTGGCCCTTGTAATGACCGCGCGCGTCCTTGCGGATGAAGTTCTCGGGAACGTCGTAGCGCAGCCAATCGCGGGTGCGCGCGACGATCTCGACATGCTCGGGCCGCAGCCCGACTTCCTCGTGCAATTCACGGAACATCGCCTGCTCGGGCGACTCGCCGTACTTGATGCCCCCTTGCGGGAACTGCCAGGAGTGGGTGCGCAAGCGCTTGCCCCAGAACACCTGATTGCGGGAGTTGAGCAGGATGATGCCGACGTTGGGCCGATAGCCTTCCCGGTCGAGCATAATCAAACCCCTGATTTTGAACTGAAATCAATATAGCACCGGCCGTGCCCGCTGCGGAGCTTCTCGCTAACCCGCAGGCCGCGGTCAGGCTGCAGAGCCCTCCATGAAAGCCTCCCAGTTTTTCATCTCCACCCTCAAGGAAGCGCCCGCCGATGCGGAAGTGGTCAGCCACAAGCTGATGATGCGTGCCGGCATGATCAAGCGCCTGGGCGCCGGCATCTACAACTACATGCCCATGGGCCTGCGGGTGATCCGCAAGGTCGAGGCCATCATCCGTGATGAGATGAACCGCGCCGGTGCGGTGGAACTGCTGATGCCGGTGGTGCAGCCGGCCGAGCTGTGGCAGGAAACGGGCCGCTTCGACAAGATGGGCCCGGAGTTGATGCGTGTGAAGGACCGGCACGACCGTGACTTCGTGATCCAGCCGACCTCGGAAGAGGTGGTGACCGACATCGCCCGGCAGGAACTGCGCAGCTACAAGCAGCTGCCCAAGAATTTCTATCACATCCAGACCAAGTTCCGGGACGAGCGCCGGCCCCGCTTCGGCGTGATGCGCGGGCGCGAGTTCACGATGAAGGACGCCTACTCCTTCGATCGCGACGAGGCCGGCGCCACCAAGAGCTACCAGGCCATGTTCGCGGCCTACAAGCGCATCTTCGACCGCTTCGGTCTGGAATACCGTGCGGTGGCGGCGGACACCGGCGCCATCGGCGGTGACCTGTCGCACGAGTTCCAGGTGATCGCCGAGACTGGCGAGGACGCGATCGTCTACTGCCCGACCAGCGATTACGCCGCCAACATCGAGCTGGCCGAGGCCCTGCCGCTGCTGGCCGAACGCGCCGCGCCGGGACAGACCCTGGCCAAGGCGCCCACGCCGGGCAAGAGCACCTGCGCGGATGTGGCTGCGCTGCTGGGCCTGCCATTGGCCCAGACCGTCAAGTCGCTGGTGCTGGCCACCGACGAACTGAACGAGGCTGGTGACATCGTCGCCACCACTGTCTGGCTGCTGCTGGTTCGCGGTGACCACGAGCTCAACGAGGTCAAGGCCGGCAAGGTCGAGGGCCTGAAGAACGGCTTCCGCTTCGCCACCATCGCCGAGATCGAGGAGCACTTTGGCTGCAAGCCGGGCTACCTGGGCCCCATCGGCCTGAAGAAGCCGGTCAAGATCGTCGCCGACCGCACCGTCGCCCGCATGGCCGACTGGGTCTGCGGTGCCAACGAGGTGGATGCCCACCTCACCGGCGTGAACTGGGGCCGCGATCTGCCCGAGCCCGACGTGGTGGCCGATATCCGCAACGTGGTCGAGGGCGATCCCTCGCCCGATGGCCAAGGCGTGCTGGCCATCCAGCGGGGCATCGAGGTGGGCCACGTGTTCTTCCTGGGGACCAAGTACTCCAAGGCGATGAACGCGACCTTCCTGGACGAGACCGGCAAGCCGGCCCTGATGCAGATGGGCTGCTACGGCATCGGCGTCACCCGTATCCTGGGCGCGGCCATCGAGCAGAACCACGACGAGCGCGGCATCATCTGGCCGGCCAGCATCGCGCCGTTCCAGGTGGCGATCTGCCCCATCGGCTATGACCGCTCGGCCGAGGTGAAGGCCGCCGCCGACGCCCTGCACCAGGAACTGCTGGATGCAGGGGTGGACGTCATTCTCGACGACCGGGGCGAGCGCCCCGGCGCCATGTTTGCCGACTGGGAACTGATCGGCGTGCCGCAGCGCGTGGTCATCTCCGACCGCGGCCTGAAGGAAGGGGCCCTGGAAGTGCAAGGCCGCCGCGAGGCCGAAGCCAGCAAGGTGGCGCCGGCCGAAGTGGGCGCGTTCGTGAAGGCGCGCCTGTCGGCATGACCTGCCACCGCGCCGGCCCCGTCGCGGGCCGGCGAGCCTGTCTGATCGGTCTGGGGGCGGGGCTGCTGCTGCCCGCCTGGACCCCGGCCTGGGCGGGTGCCCAGGTCGAGGAGCAGCTGGCTGACGCGGTTCGCACTGCGCTGTCGGCCGCCGTGGCCGACGATGCACCGCCCAAGCCCCGCTTCGACCACATCGAGGATCGCCTGGCCTATCTGCGCTGGTTGGGCGCCATGAGCGAGCGGCTCAAGCGCCAGAAATCCGAGTTGCAAACGCGGGTCGAGTTTCTCGAGACGCTCTGGTACGAGAGCAAGCGTGCCGGGCTGGAGCCGGCGCTGGTGCTGGGCCTGGTGCAGGTCGAGAGCAATTTCCGCAAGTACGCCATCAGCGTGGCCGGTGCCCGGGGCTACATGCAGGTCATGCCCTTCTGGATGCGCCAGATCGGCAATGGCGACGTCTCCCGCCTCTTCCACATGCAGACCAATCTGCGCTTCGGCTGCGTGATCCTGCGCCACTATCTGGACGTGGAACAGGGCAACCTCTTCATGGCGCTGGGGCGCTACAACGGCAGCCGCGGGCGGGCCGAATACCCCAACATGGTGCTGGGCGCGCGCAAGCGCTGGCTGCCGCCGACGGCCTGAGTCTCCGGGCTCAGAGCCCCGTCCAGCGCCGCGGCTGGCCCAGGCCCACGCCGGTCAGCTCGATCACCCGCTCCACAGTGTCGTCCACCAGCTCGGAGATGCTCTGCGGCCGGTGGTAGAAGGCCGGCAGCGGCGGGAAGACGATGGCCCCCATCTCCGTCACCGCGGTCATGTTGCGCAAGTGGGCCAGGTTGAACGGTGTCTCGCGCACCATCAGCACCAGACGCCGTCGCTCCTTGAGCGTCACGTCGGCCGCCCGGGTCAGCAGGTTGTCGCCGAAGCCGTGGGCGATGGACGCCAGCGTCTTCATCGAGCAGGGCGCCACCACCATCGCCGCGGTGGGATGGCTGCCACTGGCGATGCAGGCCCCCACGTCAGCCAGGGCGTGGACCTCGTCGGCCAGCTGCTCCAGCGCGCCGCGGTCCAGGCCCAGCTCGTGGTGCACGTTCAGCACCCCGGCCGAGGTGACGACCAGATGGGTGTGCACCCGCAACTCGCGCAGGCGCTCGAGCAGGCGCACACCATAGACGGCACCTGATGCACCGGTGATGCCCACCACGACCCGCGGAGGGGCCGATGCTGCAGGGGTCAAGGTCGCAGGCCCTCAGGCCGCCAGCATGGGTTGCAGTTCGCCGGCCTGGTACATCTCCATCATGATGTCCGAGCCGCCGACGAATTCGCCGTTCACGTACAGCTGGGGGATGGTGGGCCAGTTGGCGTATTCCTTGATGCCCTGGCGGATCTCCTTGTCTTCCAGCACGTTCACCGTGGTGATATCGGTCGCGCCACAGGCCTTCAGGATCTGGATGGCGCGGCCCGAGAAGCCGCACATCGGGAACTGGGCGGTGCCCTTCATGAACAGGACCACCTTGTGGCCCTTGACGATTTGGTCGATGCGCTGCTGAACGTCGCTCATGGCTGTCTCTGTTTCTGCTGTCCGGACACGGGTCACCGCAACCGAAGGGGCGCGGTGTCGAATGCCGGATTTATACGCCAAGCCGAGGGCTCCGGCGCTGCGGGAGCGCCAAGGCCCCGGAGCGCGCCCTGGAAAAGTCCCGCTCCGGGCTCAGAAGCGGTAGGACAGCTGCACCTGCATCACCGGCGTCAGCTGCATGCGATCGAGCAGATCGCTGCCTTGCAGGCCGGTGGCGGGGCGCAGGCCCTGGGCCAGCAGGCCCAGATCAGCACTCAGGCTCAGGCCACTGCGGGCCCACCAAGCGGTGTAACCCATGCCCAGATAGGGCGTGGGGGCGTGATCCATGACGCTGGTGCCGGGGGTGGCCAGCAGGGACGGGCGGGCCAGCACGGGGGCCTCGCCGCTGGGGGCCGGGGCACTCAGGGCTTGCGAGGGCGTTCCGAACAGCAGGGCGCCGGTGGCGCGCAGGCCGCCGCCATCGCCCACCCGACCCAGGTCGAAGTAGCGGTCACCCGACACGCTGGCGGCGCCCAGGCCCAGGCGTGCCCCCTCCAGGGAAGCGGACCAGCCGATCGGCTGGGTGACGGTGCTGATGCGCAACTGCCATTGGGGCCAATGGTCTTCGGGCTGCAAGCCCTCACCCACCGTCGCGGCACCGCAGGCCGCGGCCCACAGGCCTCCCACCATGAAACCCAGGACTTTGCGCATGATCCAGTGCTCCATCACAGCTGACCGGCTGCCCTCGTTCCGGCGAAGGCATTTGCATCCGGTGACATCGATGCTACGCCAGCTGCATCGTCCTGCGCAGGGAATTGCGGGCGGGAAAACGCCTTGTTTCAGGCCTGGCGTTCCCGGGGTGGGCCGGGCCAGCGTCCGCCGGTGCAGCGGTCCAGGCCGGCCAGATCCTGCCGGGTCTGCACGTCCTCGAAGCCGGCCGCGGTCAGCAGCGTGCGCACGGCCGGGGCCTGGTCCCAGCCATGCTCGAACAGCAGCCAGGCACCCGGGCGCAGGTGGGGGGCGGCATCGCGCACCAGGGTGCGCAGGGCTGCCAGCCCGTCGCCTTCCGGGGTCAACGCCCGCCGCGGCTCATGGCGCAACGCCGGCAGGTGGGGGTCGTCACCGGCGATGTAAGGGGGGTTGCTCACCGCCAGATCGAAGGTTTCGCCTGCCACCGCCTGCCACCAGTCGCTGTGCAGAAAGCGCACCGGCAGTGCCAGGCGCTGGGCATTCGCGCTGGCCACCGCCAGGGCCTCGGCGCTGGCATCCAGCGCCGTGACGTCCGCCGAGGGCCAGCGGTGGCGCAAGGCCAGTGCGATGGCCCCGCTGCCGGTGCCCAGGTCGATCACCCGCGGTCTGCCTGCGTTCATCTGCTGCAGGCATTCCAGGGCCCACTCGACCAGCACCTCGGTGTCCGGCCGGGGCACCAGCACCGCCGGGCTGACCTGCAGCGTGAGGCCATGGAATTCCCGCTCGCCCAACAGATAGGCCACGGGTTCGCCGTCCAGCCGGCGGCGCACCAGGGCATCGAAACGCTGTTGCTCGCGCGCGGGCAGCGGCGCATCGTCGTGGGCGATCAGCCAGCTGCGCTCGCGCTGCAGCAGGTGGCCCAGCAGCAGGTGGGCATCCACCCGGTCCAGCCCGGCCTGCTGGGCCTGGCGCAGGGCCTGGGCGATGGTCAGGTCGGCGCTCATGCGCCGGTCTCCAGCGCGGCCAGCTGCTGCTGGGCGCGGGCGGCCTGCAGGGCCTGGATCAGCTCGCCCAGGTCGCCGTCCATCACCGCGCCGAGCTTGTAGAGCGTCAGGTTGATGCGGTGGTCGGTCACCCGGCCCTGGGGGAAGTTGTAAGTGCGGATGCGGTCGCTGCGGTCGCCCGAGCCCACCAGGGCCTTGCGGGTGGCGGCCTCCTTGGCCTGGCGTTCGCTGCGTTCCTTGTCCTGCAGCCGGGCCTGCAGCACGGCCAGGGCCTTGGCCTTGTTGCGGTGCTGGCTGCGGTCGTCCTGGCATTCGGCCACCAGGCCGGTGGGCAGGTGGGTGACGCGGATCGCGCTGTCGGTCTTGTTGATGTGCTGGCCGCCGGCACCGCTGGCGCGGAAGGTGTCGATGCGCAGCTCGGCGGGGTTCAGCGTGACCTCGGCGGCCTCGTCGGGCTCGGGCATGACGGCCACCGTGCAGGCGCTGGTGTGGATGCGCCCCTGGGCCTCGGTGGCCGGCACGCGCTGGACCCGGTGGCCGCCGGATTCGAACTTCATCCGTTCGTAGACCCGCGTGCCCTCCACGCGGACGACGATTTCCTTGTAGCCGCCCAGGTCGGAGGCGCTCTCGCTCATCACCTCGCAACGCCAGCCCTGGCGTTCGGCAAAGCGCAGGTACATGCGGGCCAGGTCGGCCGCGAACAGGGCAGACTCCTCGCCGCCGGTGCCGGCGCGGATCTCCAGGAAGGCGTTGCGGGCGTCGTCGGGGTCGCGCGGCAGCAGGGCGGTCTGCAGCTGGGTGTCCAGCGTTGCCAGCTCGGCCTGGGCGGTGGCCACCTCGTCGCGGGCCATCTCGGCCATCTCCGGGTCGTCCAGCATCTCGCGCGCCGTGGCCAGGTCGGATTCACGCTGGGCGAAGCGCCGGTACAGCCCCACCACCTCGGCCGCTTCGGCCTGTTCACGGGCGAGCTGGCGGTAGCGGGCCATGTCGGCCGTGACCTGCGGGTCGGCCAGCAGGCTGTCGAGTTCGGACAGGCGCAGGGCCAGACGCTGGAGCTGCTGGCGCAGGGATTCGTTCATGGGCGGGGGCTCCGGGGCGGAGCCTGGGGAGACGAGGGCGGACGGCGGCGTGCGGCACGGCGGGCGTGCCAGGCAGCAGGACGGCCGCTAATGCCCGTTGCCGGCCGGGTCGCGCGGGCTGTTGCGCAGGAACAGGCGCGACACCACCTCGGCCGTGTGCTGGCGCTGCTCGCCTTCGGAGGCGTGCAGCTCGGCCAGGGCGCCGTGCAGGATCTTCTGGGTCAGGCCGCGGCTGAGCGCGTCCAGCACCTCGTCCACATCGCCGCCGCGGGCCAGCAGCTTGCGGGCGCGGGCGATCTCGGCCGCACGCCAGTGGTCGGCCTGCTGGTTCAGGGCCTGGATCAGCGGCACGCTGGCGCGCTGGTCCAGCCAGTGGCTGAAGCTCTGCACGCCGGCATCGATGATGGCCTCGGCCTGGGCCACAGCGGCCTGGCGCTTTTCGGTGGCCGTCTGCACCGCCTGGGTCAGGTCGTCCACGGTGTAGAGGTAGACGTCCGAGAGCTGGGCGACCTCGGGTTCGATGTCGCGCGGCACGGCCAGGTCCACCATGAACATCGGGCGGCGGCGTTGGGCCTTCAGGGCCGACTCCACCGCGCCCAGTCCGATGATGGGCAGGCTGCTCGCGGTGCAGGAGATGACCGCGTCGAATTCGTGCAGGCGGCTGGGCAACTCGGCCAGGCGCAGGGCCTGGGCACCGAAGCGCGTGGCGAGCTTCTCGCCACGCTCCAGCGTGCGGTTGGCCACGGCCATCAGCCGGGGTTCGCGGGCCGCGAAATGGGTGGCGACCAGCTCGATCATCTCGCCGGCACCGACGAACAGCACCTTGATCTGGCTGAGGTCCTCGAACAGCTGGGCCGCCAGGCGCACCGTGGCGGCGGCCATGCTGATGGAGTGGCTGCCGATTTCGGTGGAGGTGCGAACCTCTTTGGCCACCGAGAAGGAACGCTGGAACAGCTGGTGCAGCGTGGTGCCCAGGGTGCCGGCCTCGTCGGCGCCGCGCACGGCCTGCTTCATCTGGCCCAGGATCTGTGGCTCGCCCAGCACCATGGAATCCAGCCCGGAGGCCACGCGGAAGGCGTGCCGGGCCGCTTCGCGGTTCTCCAGCACGTAGGTGTGGTCCTGCAGGTGCATCTCGGAGACGCCGCCCCGCTCGGCCAGCCAGGCCAGGGCCGGGCGCACCAGCTCGCGCCCTTGCTCGGGGGTGGCGGAGGCCACGTAGAGCTCGGTGCGGTTGCAGGTGGACAGGATGGCCGTTTCCGGCGTGGCGCGGCGCAGCGCGTCGCGCAGGGCCTGCAAGGAGGGTGACAGCTGCTCAGGCGCGAACGCGAACCGCCCGCGCAGATCCAGCGGGGCGGTGTGATGGTTCAGACCGAGCGCGATGACACTCATGCTGCCAATTATAAAATTCCACTTCCATTCCCGCACCGGCTCCGTCCGGAGCAAATGCGGCGGATTTGACAACCATCAAGCGAGAGGCTGGTCGGCATGGGTCCCTTGGATGCCTTGTGGCACCTGTTGAACTTCTTCGGTCCGGCCCTGGGCGTGGGGTTGGTGGTGACGCTGTTGGCCAAGCTGATCTGGCGGCGTGAGCTCAAGTCGGTGCCTTTCCAGACCCTGGCGCTGTGGTGTGTGGCCGCCGGCGCGATGGTGCTGGTGGCAGGACTGGTGGTCTTTGGCCGGGACGGCCGCATGGTCACCTATGGGGCCCTGGTGCTGGCCGTGGCGCTGACGCTGGGTTGGCGCGGCGGCTTGCTGCGCCGCTGAGCGCCCTGGCTGGCGCCGGCCACTCGGGTGATGTTCAGGCCGTCACGCTGTCGCGCACCAGCACCTCGGCCCGCAGGGAATGCGGGAAAGCCTCGGTGATCGTCACGTCCACCATCTGGCCGATCAGGCGGGCCGGGCCGGCGAAGTTGACGATGCGGTTGCACTCGGTGCGGCCCATCAGTTCTTCGGCGTTGCGGCGCGAGGGCCCTTCCACCAGGATGCGCTGCACCGTGCCCACGCGCGCCGCGCTGATGGCGCGCACGTTTTCTTCCAGCCGGGCCTGCAGGCGCTGCAGCCGGGCCAGCTTCACTTCCTGCGGCGTCTCGTCGGGCAGGGCGGCGGCCGGGGTGCCGGGGCGGGCGCTGAAGATGAAGCTGAAGGAGGCGTCGAAGCCGACGTCGTCGATCAGCTTCATGGACTTCTCGAAGTCCTCGTCCGTCTCACCCGGGAAGCCGACGATGAAGTCGGTCGACAGGCTGATGTCGGGCCGCACAGCGCGCAGCTTGCGGATGATGCTCTTGTACTCGAGGGCGGTGTAGCCGCGCTTCATGGCCGAGAGAATGCGGTCCGCGCCGTGCTGCACCGGCAGGTGCAGGTGGTTGACCAACTGCGGCACGCGGGCATAGACGTCGATCAGGCGCTGGCTGAACTCGTTGGGGTGGCTGGTGGTGTAGCGGATGCGCTCGATGCCGGGGATCTCGGCCACGTACTCGATCAGCAGCGCGAAGTCGGCAATCTCGCCGCTGTCGCCCATGGCGCCGCGGTAGGCGTTGACGTTCTGGCCCAGCAGCGTCACTTCCTTGACGCCCTGGTCGGCCAGGCCGGCGATCTCGGTCAGCACGTCCTCGAAGGGGCGCGACACCTCTTCACCGCGGGTGTAGGGCACCACGCAGTAGGTGCAGTACTTGGAGCAGCCTTCCATGATGGAGACGAAGGCGGTGGCGCCCTCGACCCGGGCCGGCGGCAGGTGATCGAACTTCTCGATCTCGGGGAAGCTGATGTCGACCTGCGGGCGGCGCTGGGCCTGGCGCTGGGCGATCATCTGCGGCAGCCGGTGCAGGGTCTGCGGGCCGAAGACCAGGTCCACATAGGGTGCGCGCTCGATGATGGCCGCGCCTTCCTGGCTGGCCACGCAGCCGCCCACGCCGATCAGCACGCCTTTTTCCTTCAGGTGCTTGACCCGGCCCAGGTCGGAGAAGACCTTCTCGGCGGCCTTCTCGCGGATGGAGCAGGTGTTGAACAGCACCAGGTCGGCCTGCTCCACGTCGTCGGTGGGCTCGTAGCCTTCGGCGGCGCGCAGCACGTCGCTCATCTTGTCGGAGTCGTACTCGTTCATCTGGCAGCCGAAGGTGCGGATGAACACTTTCTTGGTCGTCATGGCGGGGTCTCCTCCGGCGGGCGCCGGGGCGAAGGTCTGCGCGGATGAGTGGCGTCAGACCACGGTCGAAAAGGGGCGAGGCAGCGGCTCAGGAGGCCGCCGGGCCGGCCGGGGCCGGCTTCAGGGCCGGGTCCAGGTCTGGGCCGCGGCGTCGAATGTCCAGCTGCGGGCCTGTTCCAGCGTCATCGGCCAGGGGCGCTTGTCGGCTTCGTCGTCGCGCAGCAGCCAGACATCCAGCACTGCGCCGGAATTCATTTCCAGCGTGTAGTTCACGACGAAGCGCTGGCCGGTCAGCGTGCCGGGCAGCTTCATCATGTTGTCGGTGCCGCGGATGCGTGCGCCCGGGGCCAGCTGGGCCGATTCGCCGTTGAGCAGGATCTGCGGCGGCGCGCTGAAGTTGATCACGCCACGCAGGGCGTTGGCGGGGAAGGTGCGGGCCATCCAGGCCTGGGCGGCCAGAGGGGCCAGCAGCAGGGCGGCAGGCGCCGCCAGCAGGCGACGGCGGGGCAGGCTGGGAACACAGCGGGGCATGGTGTGGATCCAGAGGCTGTGAAGCGAGACCCTGGCCGCAAAGGCCGGGGCCAATGAAAAGGCCCGAGCATTTTGCAATGACTCGGGCCAGTGTGTTCTGGTGGCGCTTCAGGGATTCGAACCCCGGACCTGCGGATTATGATTCCGTCGCTCTAACCGACTGAGCTAAAGCGCCAAGAGCCCTCTACTATAGCACCAGCTTTTTTCGAGTGTCAACAGCTTTGTTGTCAGTCTCCCAGACTGTCGGCCAGCCGGTTCACCAGGACGGCCGCCTGGGCGAATGACAGCCGCTCGGTGGCCTCCTTCAGGGTGGCCAGGTCTTCGGGGGCCATGTGCTGGCGCAGGGCCGGGGTGAGCTCGGCAAAGCGGTCCAGCGCCGCCAGGTCCTGTGCCTCCAGCAGCTCGGCCCAGGCCCGCAGGGTGGCGCGGGTCAGGGCAAGGGGCGGGGCCGGCGCCCGGGCGGCGCGCTCGTCTTCCCGGCGGAGCTCGGCCAGGAAGTGCTCGGACTGCCGGTGCAGGCGGGTCAGGCCTTGCGCCAGGGCGTCCAGGGCGGTCCGCAGCGGCGCGTCTCCGGCGTCCGTGCGGGCCAGCGCTTCCGCCTCGCCGGCCAGTTGCTGAACCACCTTGGCGCCCAGCATGCCGGCGCTGCCTCGCAGCTTGTGCAGACGGGCGGCCAGGGCGGGGCGGTCCAGCCCCGAACGGGCGGGGGCCTCGCGCAGGTCCTGATAGTCCATCAGCAGGCGGTCCAGCATGCGCAGGAAGACCGCGGGGTCGGTCCCGATGCGTTCGGCCGCCTCGCGGGTGTCGACCTCCGGCAGGCGCGGCCAGTGCGACGGCGCGGCCGCCGTGGCGGTCTGGCGCCGCCCCACCGGCCAGGGGCTGCCTTGCCGGTTCTCCACGTGGCGTCGCAGCAGCCGGATCAGGGCGTGGGGGTCCAGCGGCTTGCTGATGAAGTCGTTCATGCCGCTCTCCAGCGCGCGCTGACGCTCCGCCACCAGGGCGCCGGCGGTCAGGGCGATGACGGGCAGATTCCGCAGACCCAGATCCTGGCGCAGGCGTCGCGTGGCCTCGTGCCCGTCCATGACGGGCATCTGGACGTCCATCAACACCGCATGGAAGCTGCCGGGGGCGGCCGCGAGCCGGTCCAGGGCCTCCTGGCCATGGCTGCAGGCGGTGACCGTCGCCCCCTCGCGCTCCAGGATGCGGCGGGCCACCTCCAGGTTGATGTCGCTGTCGTCCACCAGCATGACATGCATGCCGGGCAGCCAGCAGGCCCCGGCCGCGTCCAGGCGGGTGGACTGGGTGACCTTGTCGAGGCGGTCGCTGCGGCGGGCCACGGCCGCGTTGACCGCGTTGAAGAGCTCCGAATGCGACACGGGCTTGCCCACGGTGCCGTCCACCAGTTCGCTGGAGGGCAGCGGGCTCTGGGCACTGAGGATCACCGAAGGGGGCAACTGCTGGCGACCGAACTCCTCGCCCAGCTCCTCCAGCACCTCCAGCGCCGAGGCGTCGGCCAGGTGCAGGTCGGCCACCAGCGCATCCGGGGGCTGCTGGCGCCGCAGCCGGTCCCTCAGGCGCTCGCGCAGCTGGCGTGCCGAGTCCACGGTCTCGGCACGCCAGCCCAGGGCCCGGGCCATGGCGGCCAGGATGTTGCGGTCGGTGCCCAGATCGTCGGCAATCAGCACCTCCAGGGCCTGGTTCATCGGGCGCTCCGCGGGGGGGGCGGCCTCCTGGCCGCGGCCCAGGCGCAGGGGCAGCGTCAGCCAGAAGGTGGCGCCGGCCCCGGGGCGACTGTGAACCCCCACCTCGCCGCCCATCAGCTCGGTCAGGTGGCGCACGATGGACAGGCCCAGACCCGTGCCGCCGTAGCGGCGGGTGGTGGAGGCGTCGGCCTGGGTGAAGGGGGTGAACAGACGGGCCTGCACCTCTTCGGGGATCCCGATGCCGGTGTCGCTCACCTCGCAGCGCAGCACGACCCGTTCGGGGCCTCTCTCCTCGGCGTGGATGTGCAGGTCGATGCGGCCCTGGGCCGTGAACTTGAGGGCATTGCTCAGCAGGTTGGTGAAGACCTGGCGGATGCGCTGCACATCGCCCAGCAGTTCGCGGGGCACCTCCGGGTCGGCCTCCAGGGCCATCACCAGGCCCTTGGCCTCGGCCTGGGGCGCCATCCATTCACGCAGTTCGTGCAGCAACTCGTCCAGCAGGAAGGGCGACTCGTCCAGGGTCATCTCGCCGGCTTCGATCTTGGACACGTCGAGCACGTCGTTGATCACACCCAGCAGGGAGCGGCTGGCCATCTGGATCTTGGACAGGCAGGCGCGCTGCTCGCCATCGAGCTCGGTCTGATCGAGCAGGTAGGACAGGCCGATCACCGCATTCATGGGGGTGCGGATCTCGTGGCTCATGTTGGCCAGGAAGGCCGTCTTGGCGGCGCTGGCGGCCTCGGCGGCCTCCAGTCGCAGCAGGGCCTGGTCGGCCGCGCGGCGGGCCGTGACGTCCTGGATGGCGCCCAGCAGGCGCACGGGCGGGCCGAAGGGGCGCTCGGGCGCGAACTCGGGCTCGCCCACGCTGCGGATCCAGCGTGCCTGGCCGTCCTGGCGGATCAGGGGCAGTTCGAGGTCCCAGCTGCGGCCTTGCTCCGTGGCCTCGCGGATGGCCTGCCGCATCGCGCTGCCCGCCTCGCCCGGGTAGAAGGCCAGGGCCTCCTCCAGATCGGGCTGGTGGTCTTCGGCCACGCCGTGCAGCAGCCGCACCTGCACGGTCCAGTCGAGTTGCCCCGTGACCAGGTCCAGCTGCCAGCCGCCCACCCCGGCCAGCCGCCCGGTGCGCTCCAGCAGGGCCTGGCTTTCCGCCAGCCGCCGCTCGGCGAGCTTCCGCTCGGTGATGTCGGTGCGGATGGAGATGAAGCGTTCGATGCGGCCGTTTGCGCCGACGAAGGGCGCGATGATGCTGTCCACCCAGTAGGGCTGCCCCTGCTTGGTGAGGTTGCAGACTTCGCCATGCCAGGGCTGGCCGCTGCTCACCGTGCGCCACATGGCCTGCCAGAAAGCCGCGGGGTGGTGGCCGGAGTTGACGATTCGGTGGGTCTGCCCGATCAGCTCCTCCCGGGTGTAGCCGCTGATCTGGCAGAAGCCGTCGTTGACGTCGATGATGCGTCCGGCCCGGTCGGTGACCGAGTACAGCGCCTGGGACTTGATGGTGGACAGCAGGGCCTCGTTCTCGCGCAGGGCCTGGCTCAGGCGCAGGCGGCTCTCGGTCAGTTCGGTGACGTCATGCACCAGCACGTAGAAGCCCCGGACCTCGCCGTCCTGGATGTCCGGCAGATAGTGCGCCAACGCGTGGGCCACGCCCTGGCCATCGGGGCGGGGAATGCTGCGCTCGAAGGTCTGGGCCTCGCCCCGCAGCGCCGCCTCGACCATGGGCCGGTTCTGTTCGTAGAGCGTCGGCCCGAGCAGGTCCATCAGGCGCTGGCCGGGCAGGTGGCCGGGGTCCACGCCGAACCAGCGCTGGTAGGCGTGGTTGGCAAAGCGGTTGATCAGCTGGTGGTCCCAGTAGCCGATCATCGAGGGCACCGCGTCGAGGATGGTCTGCAGGTCGCGCCGCGCTGCCTCCAGTTCGGTGGTGCGCTCCCGCACCTCGTCTTCCAGGCGGGCGTTGAAATCGCGCAGATTGCGTTCGATCTGCTTGCGGTCGCGGATGTCGCGGATGGTCTTGGCCAGGCCGACGATCTCGCCGTGTGCGTCGGTGATGGCGGACAGGGTGATGGACACATCCACCCACTGGCCGTCGCGCCGGCGGCATTGGGTGTCGAACGCCGGCAGGCGCTCGCCGGTCACCACGCGCTCGCGCCGTCGGTTCTGCTCCTCCAGGCCATCGATGGGGTCGAGCAGGCGCGCGGCCTGTCGGCCCAGCACCTCGCTCTCCCGGTAGCCGAAGATCATCTCGGCGGCCCGGTTCCAGCTGACGATGTTGCCTTCCACCGTCTCGCCGATGATGGCGTCGCTGGAGTGCTCGATCAGGGTGACCAGGCGCGCCTGCAGGGCCTGGGTCATGATCTTGCGGCGCCGGCTCACCACGGCGATCAGGGCGGCGGCGCTCAGCGCCAGGGACACGACCAGCCCGCTCACCAGCACCAGCCAGGCGGAGGTCAGGTGCAGGCTCTTCGTGAAGGCCGGCGGGGCGGCCAGCGTGATTTCCCACTGTCGGCCGTACACCGGCCGGACGAAGCTCTGGTGCGGATCCTGCGGGCCGACCGCCGGGCCGCTCTGAAAGAAGGGGGCGGGCTCGGCGGAGCCCAGGTCGCGCAGGCGCAGGGCAAAGCCCTCCTGGGCCCAGTGCATGCTCTGCAGGATCTCCCCCAGCGACAGCGGTGCATAGGCCCAGCCGATGGTGGTGGCCTCGCGCGCCTGCGGGCTGTCCTGGGGCGCGTCCGGGCGGTAGATGGGCAGCAGGAAGAGAAAGCTCTGCTGGACCTGGCCGCTGGCCTGAACCAGGGTGATCGGGGCGGTCAAGCGGGCCTGGCCACTGCGCGATGCATCCAGCGCCGCGGCCCATCGGTGGGTCTCCGAGGCGATGTCCAGGCCGATGGCGGCGCGGTTGCTGGCCTCGGGTTCGATGTACTCGATCACCGCCAGCGGGCCTTCATGGGGCGCCAGCTGGTGGATCGTGGTGCCGGGCCCGCGCTCGCGCAGCATGCGGGCCTGCAGGCGCGGCAGTTCGGCGGGCTCGATGCGCCGGATGAAACCGTAGCCTCGGGCACCGGGGAATTCCTGCCGGATGTCCCGCGAGGCGGCATAGACCCGCACGCGGTCGAGATCCAGTTGCCACTCTCCCGCGGTGAGCACGGCGCCCCGCATGCCCCGCAGGCCGTATTCGTAGCTGCGGATGCGCTCTGTGAGAAGGGCGGTCAGCCGCGCCGATCGGTCGACGAACTCGTTTTGCGCATAGGCCCGGTTGCGGGCTTCCCATTGCCAGGCCGTCAGCAGGGACAGCAGTGTCCCCAGCAACAGGATGGCGGCGGGCCAGAGCCAGATCGGGCGCTGCCGGGCGATCATGACGGGGCTACCGCGAAGCAGGCGCGACCGCTGCGCTTGGCGTCGTAAAGCGCCCGGTCCGCGGCTTCCATCAGGGCATGCGAGCCCTGGGGGTTGGCCTGCAGATCCTGCCGCAGCTGGGTGCTGCAGGCCAGGCCGATGGACCAGCTCACGCAGGCGCGATCGGGACAGGCGCCATGGGGTAGCGCCAAGGTGTCGGCGGCCAGCAGCAGGCGACGCGCCACCTCTTGGGCGCCGGCCACGTCGGTGTCCGGCAGCAGCAGGCCGAACTCCTCGCCGCCCAGCCGGGCCAGCAGGTCGGCCGGTCGCAGGGTCACATTGTGCAGGGCCCGGGCGGTCAGGCGCAGGCATTGGTCGCCTGCCGGATGACCGTGAAGGTCGTTGTAGGCCTTGAAATGATCGATGTCGATCATCAGCAGGGACAGCGGCCGCTGGCTGCGCAGGTGGCGCAGCCACTCGGTGACCAGGGTCTCGTCGAAGCGACGCCGGTTGGCCAGGCCGGTGAGCGCGTCCTCGGAAGCGGCGCGGCGCAGGTCGTCGTTCATGCGCTTGAGGCGCAGGTGGGTGCGCACCCGCGCGCAGATCAGCGGTGGCCGCGCCTGCTTGGCGATGAAGTCCACCGCCCCCAGCGACAGGCCGGTCAGCTCTTCCTCGGCGTCGTCGTGCGAGGTGAGGAAGATCACCGGCACATCGGCCGTCAGCGGGTCGCCCTGCAGGGCCCGGCAGACCTCGTAGCCCGACAGTCCGGGCATGCCGATGTCCAGCAGCACCAGATCGGGGACGTGGCGCTGGACCATGCGCAGGGCTTCGGAGCCGTGGGTGGCGAATCGCAGACGGCCCTGCCCTGCCAGGGCGGTCTTCAACGCCGTGATGGAGGCCGGATCGTCGTCGACGATCAGGATCTCCGCCTCCGTCACGCAGGGGTTCCTTGCCCGCCGCCGGGGCGGGTCAGCGGCAGCGCCAGGGTCACGGTCGTGCCTGCTTCCGGGGCCGAGCGCACGGTCAGTCGCCCCCCCATGGCCAGCACGAGCTGCCGGGTCAGCGCCAAGCCGATGCCATGGCCCTGACCGGAGCGCCCCAGCCGGTTGAAGGGCTCGAACAGATGGGCCTGCTGCTCGGGGCTCATGCCGGCCCCCTCGTCCTGGAAGGACAGGGCGGCCGAGTCCCCGTGTCGCGCCAGCCGCACCGTCAGCCGCCCGCCGCTGCGGTTGTACTTGATGCCGTTGCTGCCGAGGTTGAGCACGCATTGCTTGACGCGGTCGGCGTCGCCGGTGATCCACAGGGGTTGATCCTCGACCTGCAGATCGATCTGGACCTGTTGCCCGGCGGCCTGGGTGCCGAGCGCGGGCAGCGTGTCGTGCACCAGGCTGCTCAGCTCGACGGGTTCGGACTGGATCTGGAACTGTCCGGTCTCGAAGCGGTTGACGTCCAGCACATCCCGCATCAGGGCTTGCAGCATCTTGCCGGCGGTGGTGATCTGCTGGAGCCGCTCGGCCTGGGCAGGCGGCAGCGGATGCTGGCTATCGAGCGTCATCAGCTGCGCGAAGCCGAGGATGCCGTTGAGCGGATTGCCGATCTCGTGGGCGAAGTAGGACAGCATCAGCGTCTTGGTGCGGCTGGCGGTTTCCGCGCGCAGCTGGTCGCGGCGGGCCTTCTCGGCGAGTTCCTGACCACGCAGATCCCGCAGCCAGACGGTGGTCAGCCGCTCGCCGTCCTGTCCCAGCTGCACCCGCACCACCTCAACGGGAATGGCGTCTCCCCGCTTGACGGGCAGAAGGGCGCGGCGGGACTGGGCCGCCCCGTCCAAGGCTTCAGCCGGCACCCACCGCGGCAAGGGGTGGCCCAGCACATCCTCTTCGTCAACCTGCAGCAGACGGCAGGCGGCCTGGTTGACCAGCACCACACGGCCCTGCGCGTCGGCGGTCAGCAAGGCTTCCGGTGCCACGGCCAGGATGTCGGCCATGCGATCGTCGCCCAGGCGGCGCCAATGCTCCCGCTCGGCCTGCAGGGCGGCGTCGGCCTGGCGGCGGCTGCGCAGGAGGCTGCGCAGCCGGGCCTGCAGCACCGCCGGGATGAAGGGCTTGGTCACGAAGTCCGTGCCACCGGCCTCCAAGGCTCGCGCCTCGGTCTCCGGGTCGGCTTGCCGGGTGACGAACACCACCGGCACCGAGCGCAGGCGGGGCAGGGCCTGCAGACGTTCGCAGAGCTGCAGGCCGTCCTGGTCGGGCATCAGGATGTCCAGCAGGATCAGGTCGGGAGGATCGGCCCGCGCCAGCTGCAGGGCCTGTTCGCCATCGCCGGCCAGCAGGATGCGGGCGCCCATGCCGTCCAGAGCGCGGCGCATCACCTCCTGCGAGATCGCATCGTCATCGACGATCAGGATGGTGGGGGCGCGGTGTGGCAGTGTGGCGGGGGAGGGCGGACTGTCCTGGCGCGGCAGTGACATGGCCAGGCGCCGGGCCCGCAGCTGTGCCCGGATGCGGGCGATGACCTGGGAGGCCACCGGGGGCTTGTTGACGAAGTCGGCCGCGCCCAGGTCCAGGGCGGCCGCCTCGATGCGGGCGTCGTGGTGGCTGGTCAGGAAGATGACCGGGATGGGGGAGAGGGTCGGGTCCCCCTTGAGGCCCTTGCAGACGGCGAATCCATCGAGCCCCGGCATCTCGGCATCGAGCAGGATCAGGTCGGGGGGGTGTTCACGGGCCAGGCGCAAGGCGTCTGTGCCATTGAGCGCAAAGCGCACACGCCCTTCGTCAGCCAGCATGCGGCCCAGAACCTGCACTGTCTCCGAGTCGTCGTCCACCAGCAGCAGCAGTGGTTTGGACATGGTGCTCCCTTGTTCTTCTGGGGTCGGTCGCCGCATTGTGTAGCGTTTTACTTGGGCATATGCGCCTTTCCAGGGGAAACCCACGACCCGGCATCCCCAAGTTGTTCACGTTTTGGGGTCGTGGAGGTCTTTCGCTGCGAGGGCATGACCCTCAGTGACAATACGGGCATGTTCAGTTTCTTCCGCAAGAAGGCCGCGCCGCCTCCGCCCGTTGCCGAGGCGCCGCCATCGGCCGTGCCGCTGCCGCCGCCATCCGAGCCAGTCGCCGAGGTCGCGCCGGCCGTGCCGCAGGCACCCGGTGAGCCGGTCGTGGCCGTGGCCGCCCCGGCCCCGGCGCCTGCCACCCGTCAGGGCTGGCTGTCCCGCCTGAAGGCCGGACTGGCCCGCACCGGCTCCAGCATCGCCCAGGTCTTCACCGGCACGCAGATCGACGACACGCTCTACGAGGAGCTGGAGTCGGCTCTGCTGATGGCCGATGCCGGCGTGAAGGCCACCGAGCATCTGCTGGCCGACCTCAAGCGCCGGGTCAAGGAGGCCAAGGCCACCGATCCCGCCCAGGTCAAGGGCCTGCTGGTGGACGCCGTGGCCGATCTGCTGGCGCCGCTGGAGGCGGCGCTGACCATCGGTCGCCACCCGACCACGGTGATGATGGTGGTGGGCGTCAACGGCGCGGGCAAGACCACCAGCATCGGCAAGCTCACCCGCTACCTGGCCGAGCACGACGCCAAGGTGCTGCTGGCCGCCGCCGACACCTTCCGCGCTGCGGCGCGCGAGCAGCTGTCGGTCTGGGCCGGCCGCAACCAGGTCGAGATCGTCTCGCAGGAGGGCGGAGACCCGGCCGCGGTGAGCTTCGATGCGGTCAACGCCGGCCGCGCCCGCGGCTGCGACGTGGTGATCGCCGACACCGCCGGCCGCCTGCCCACGCAGCTCCACCTGATGGAGGAGCTCAAGAAGATCAAGCGCGTGATCACCAAGGCCGATGCCGGCGCCCCGCACGAGGTGCTGTTGGTGGTGGACGGCAACACCGGCCAGAACGCGCTGGCGCAGGTCAAGGCTTTTGACGACGCCCTGGGCCTGACCGGCCTGGTGGTGACCAAGCTGGACGGCACCGCCAAAGGCGGCGTGCTGGCGGCCATCGCGCTGTGGGCGCGCGAGCGCGCGGCCGGCCCGGTGCCGGTCTATTTCATCGGTGTGGGGGAGAAGCTCGAAGACCTGCAGACCTTCAGCGCCCGCGAGTTTGCGCAGGCCCTGCTGGACTGAGACCGCACCGCGACCCAGCCATGCAAAAGGCCCCACGCGGGGCCTTTTTCCATGGGGAGACGCGGCTGGCTCAGCGGCCGCCCGGCATGCCCGGGGGCATCATGCCCTTCATGCCGCCCAGGCGCTTCATCATCTTCATGAGGCCGCCGCCCTTCATCTTCTTCATCATGCCCTGCATCTGGTCGAACTGGTTGATCACCCGGTTCACATCCTGAACCTGCACGCCCGCGCCCTGGGCGATGCGGCGCTTGCGGCTGGCCTTGCTCTTGTGGTCCAGCAGCAGCGAAGGCTTGGCGCGTTCCTTGGCCGTCATCGCGCTGATGATGCCCTCCATGCGGCGCATGTCCTTCTCGGCCCGGTCCATGTCCGCCTGACCGGCCTTGGCGGCCATCTGCGCGGGCAGCTTGTCCATCAGGCTGGACAGGCCGCCCATCTTCTTCATCTGGCTGATCTGCGACAGGAAGTCGTTGAAGTCGAAGCCTTCGCCCGACTTGACCTTCTCGGCCAGCTTCTGGGCGGCCTCCAGGTCCACGCCCTTCTGGACCTCTTCGACCAGGGCCACGATGTCGCCCATGCCCAGCACGCGGCCGGCATGGCGCTCGGCGTCGAAGACCTCCAGGCCGTCGATCTTCTCGGAGACGCCGGCGAACTTGATCGGCGCGCCGGTGATCTGCCGCACCGACAGCGCGGCACCGCCGCGCGAGTCGCCGTCCAGCTTGGTCAGCACCACGCCGGTCAGGGGCAGGGCCTCCTTGAAGGCCTTGGCGGTGTTGATCGCATCCTGGCCCTGCATGGCATCCACCACGAACAGGGTTTCGACCGGGTTCAGCGCGGCGTGCAGCTCGCGGATCTCGGCCATCAGGGCCTCGTCGATCGCCAGCCGGCCGGCCGTGTCCACCAGCAGCACGTCGAAGTAGTGCTTCTTGGCGTAATCCAGGGCGGCCAGGGCGATGTCGCGCGGCTTCTGGTCGGGCGCGGAGGGGAACCACTCGGCCCCGGCCTGACCAGTGACGGTCTTCAACTGCTCGATGGCGGCCGGGCGGTAGACGTCGGCCGAGACGGTCAGCACCTTCTTCTTGCGCTTCTCGATCAGCAGCTTGGCGAGCTTGGCGGTGGTGGTCGTCTTGCCCGCGCCCTGCAGGCCGGCCATCAGGATGATGGCGGGCGGCTGGGTATTGAGGTTGATGTCGGCCACGCCCTCGCCCATGGTGGCGGCGAGTTCCTTGTGGACAACCGAAACCAGGACCTGGCCGGGGTTGAGCGAGCCCACCACCTCCTGGCCCAGGGCCTTGTCCTTGACCCGGGCGATGAAGTCCTTCACGACGGGCAGGGCCACGTCGGCTTCCAGCAGGGCCATGCGCACCTCGCGCAGCATGTCCTGGACGTTCGATTCGGTGATGCGGGCCTGGCCGCGCATGGTCTTGACCAGGCGTGACAGACGATCGGTGAGGGTGGTGGCCATGGGATGTGCGCTCCTTTGCGTTCCGGCACGGAAGGCGGATGGGGGCGCCGGTAAACTGTGGCGATGATTTTAGCCGCCGACCCCCCTGCCGCTTCGACGACGCTGGCCACGGTTTTCACGGTGGCCGCTTATCTGCTGGCCACCCTGCCGGCCGGGCCGGAGCGCCGCTGGCCCCTGCAGGCCCTGGTGGCCGCCTGGGGGCTGCAGGCCCTGGTGCTGGTGTCCGACGCCTGGCCCGGGGCCGATGGCCTGCCCGGGCTGCGCATCGGCTTCGCGCCGGTGCTCTCGCTCACGGTCTGGCTGGTGATCGCCATCCACGGGCTGGAAAGCCGCATGCTGCCGGTGCCGCGGTTGCGGCGCACCCTGGCCGCGGCGGGCGCGGTGGCCGCGGCTTTGGCCTGGGTCTTTCCGGGCGAACTCCATGTGGTGGCCCATTCGCACTGGGCGCCGCTGCACTGGCTGCTGGGCCTGCTGTCCTACGGCCTGTTCGGTGCCGCGGTGCTGCACGCGCTGCTGCTGGACAACGCCGAGCGTCGCCTGCGCAGCGGCATCGGCACCGGCAGCGGCACCTTCGGTGTGCCGCTGATGCGCCTGGAGCGGCTGACCTTCCGCTTCGTCCAGGCCGGCTTCATCGTGCTGACGCTGGCCCTGGTGCTGGGCCTGAGCTCGGCCTATTGGCGATGGGACCACAAGACCGTGCTGTCGCTGCTGGGCTGGGCCACGCTGGCGGCCCTGCTGATCGGCCGCCGGGTGCGGGGTTGGCGGGGTCACCTGGCCACCCGTTGGCTGTATGCCGGAGCCCTGCTGCTGCTGCTGGCCTATGTGGGGTCCCGCTTTGTGCTGGAGGTGGTGCTGCAGCGCGCCACCGGCTGAGACCGACCATGGCGAGGATCGTGCTGCTACTGGGGCTGGTGGTGCTGGCCCTGTTCTGGGCCCTCGGCCGCCGGCGGGGCCCGACCGGCTCGGGTCGATCGCCACAGGCGCCGACCGGGCGCGCGTCTGAACCGCGCACCATGGTGCGCTGCGCCCGTTGCGGCCTGCACCTGCCGCAGACCGAGGCCGTGCAGGATTCCACAGGGCACTGGTTCTGCAGCGAAGCCCACCGCGCCCAGGGGGCCGCCGAGTGAGTCGATCCCGTTCCCGTGCCGAGGAAGAGGCCGATCGCGACAGCGCCTGGTTCGGAAGCACGGTGGCCTTCACCGAGGAACTCGACGAGCAGGACGACGGGCCTTTCTGGGCGGCCCGGGTGCGCCGGTTGCTGCACGGCGGCCGCGCCACCCAGCGCCGCATCTACACCACGTATCTGTTCGCCCGCGCGGCCCTGGGCCTGGGGCTGGTGGGGGCCCAGAGCCTGCTGAGCTGGCTGGGCGGGCGCAGCCTGGGCGAGGTGTTCTGGCTGGCCGGGATCTATGCCGGCCAGGCCAGCCTGCGCTGGTGGTGGTGGAAGCGCCGGGCCGCACAGGCCCAGCGCCTGAGCGCCATGCACTGGTGGAGCACCATCGGCGTGGACGTGCTGCTGTTCGGCGCCATGCACTGGCTGGACACCAGCTCGGCCCTGAACTACGGCGCGCTGCTGGTGCTGCCGGTGCTGATGGCCGGGGTGCTCAGCAGCCGGCTGCCGGCCCTGGCCACGGCGTCGGCCGTCACGCTGCTGCTGCTGGTCACGGCCTTCCACAAGGGCCTGCAGGGGGGCGACCTGCCGGGGCTGCTGTCCCAGGCCGGTCTGGCCGGTGCGGGCCTGTTCATGATCTCCCTGGTCTCGGGCCAGATGACCCAGCGCCTGGCGCGCGAGGAGCAGGCGGCCCGCGACAGCCTGGAACTGGCCTTCCAGCAGGCCGAGCTCAACCGCCTGGTGATCGACGAGATGTCCGATGGCGTGCTGGTGGTGGACCGGGTCGGCACCGTGCGCGCGGCCAATCCGGCGGCGCGGGCCCTGCTGTCCGACCAGGGGCACTGTCCCGCCCCGCCGTTTCCGCTGGGCCAGGAGCCGGGGTGGCGCCCCTTGAAGGAGGCGGTGCAGCGGGCCTACGCGGCCGGCCATTGGCCGCTCGAGGGGGTGGACCTGTCGGTGGCCGCCGCCGGCGAGGTGCCGCGTTCCATCCGGGTGCGGGCGCGGTTCACCCGCGGCGTGCGCTTGACGGTCGAGCCCTCGCCCGGCCGCCCGGGCAGCCAGCAGGAGGTGCTGGCCGTGCTGTTCGTGGAAGAGTTGCGGCAGGTGCTGGCACGCCAGCGGCAGGACCGCCTGGTGGCCATGGGGCGCATTTCCGCCGGGGTGGCGCACGAGATCCGCAACCCGCTGGCGGCGGTGGCCCAGGCCAACGCCCTGCTGCAGGAGGACGCCCTGCGGGCCGACCAGCAGCGCCTGGTGCGCATCATCGCCGACAACGTGGAGCGCCTGCGCCGCATCGTGGACGACGTGCTGGAGGCGGCCCCCGGCGGCAGCACGCCCTCGCGCAGCCTGGATGCGGTGGCCGAGACCGGCACCATCGTCAGCGAGTGGGCCCACACGGTGGGCCTGAGCCTGGGGGGCGCCAGCCGGCTCAAGGTGGAGCTGCCGGCCCAGGCCCTGGGCGTGTCCTTCGATCCCGACCACCTGCGCCGCGTGCTGGTGAACCTGCTGGACAACGCGCTGCGCCATGCCAGCGAACAGCCCGGCTCGGTGCTGCTGCGGCTGGAGGCGCTGGAGGGCGACTTCGTGCGCCTGACCGTGGCCAACGACGGCCAGCCCATCCCAGTGGAGGTGGAGCCCCATCTCTTCGAGCCCTTCCACAGCACGCGCAGCCGCGGCACGGGCCTGGGCCTGTACATCTGCCGTGAACTGTGCGAGCGTCACGGGGCCCTGATCGACTATGTGCGCCTGCCCGGCGAGCGCCGCTGCAACCAGTTCATGGTGGTGATGCGGCGCGACGTGGTTCCCGACGAGGCCCGACTCCATCTATGAACGAATCCCATTCGACCGGCCGCGTGCTCGTGGTCGATGACGAGCCCGACCTGCTGACCCTGTACGAGCTCAGCCTGCTGCGCGAGGGCCACGAGGTCGAGACCGCGGCCAGCGTCGGCGAGGCCTGGGCCCTGCTGGCGCAGCGCCGCTTCAGCCTGGTCATCACCGACATGCGCCTGCCCGATGGCAGCGGCATGACGCTGATGCACAAATTGGAAGAGGCGCGCCGGCCGGAGAAGGTCATCGTCATCACCGCCTACGGCTCGGCCGAGAACGCGGTGGAGGCCCTCAAGGCGGGCGCCTTCGACTACCTCACCAAGCCGGTGGACCTGCGGCAGTTCCGCTCCGTGGTGGCCGCGGCCCTGGGCCGGGTGGCCACGCCCGTGCCGCCGGCCCAGCCGGCCGGGCCGCTGTCGCAGTCGGCGCTGGCCCGACTGGTGGGCCGCTCGGCGGCCATGGGCGAAGTGCGGGTGCTGGTCGAGAAGGTGGCGCGCAGCATGGCGCCGGTGCTGGTGCAGGGCGAGTCCGGCACCGGCAAGGAACTGGTGGCCCGCGCCATCCACGAGGTCAGCCCCCGCTCGGGCCAGGCCTTCGTGGCGGTCAACTGCGGCGCCATTCCGGAGCATCTGCTGGAGGCCGAGTTCTTCGGCTACCGCAAGGGCGCCTTCACCGGGGCGCAGGAAGACCGGGCCGGCTTCTTCCAGGCCGCGCATGGTGGCACCCTGTTCCTCGACGAGATCGGCGACCTGCCTCTGGCCATGCAGTCCAAGCTGCTGCGGGTGATCCAGGAGCGCGCGGTGCGGCCGGTGGGCGCGGTGAGCGAAACGCCGCTGAACGTCCGCATCGTCAGCGCCACCCACAAGGACCTGGCAGCCGAGGTGGCGGCCGGCCGCTTCCGGCAGGATCTCTTCTACCGCCTCAACGTCATCCGCATCGCGGTGCCGCCCCTGCGCGAGCGCCTGCAGGATCTGGACGACATCTGCCAGGCCCTGCTCGAGCGCATCGCGCGCGATGCGGGGGTCTGGCCTTCGCCCCAGCTGTCGGCCGAGGCCCGTGCCCGTCTGTCGCGCTACCACTTCCCGGGCAATGTGCGCGAACTGGAGAACCTGCTGCACCGGGCCGTGGCGCTGAGCACCCACGAAGTCATCGAGGCCGGTGACCTGGGCTTGCCCGAGACCCTGCTGGGGGAGCCGCACGTGGACGGTGAGGCCCTGTCCCTGCCGGCGCGCCCGTCCGTGCCGACCGACGCGCCGTCGGACGACAGCGAGGCCGGGCCCCTGCCCACGGATCTGGCGGCCTACCTCGACGAGGTGGAGCGGGCCATTCTGGTGCGGGCCCTGCGTCAGCATGGCTTCAACCGCACGGCCGCCGGCGCCAGCCTGGGGCTGTCGCTGCGGCAGATGCGCTACCGCATGGCCCGCCTGGCCATCACCGAAGGCGACGACGGGCCGACGGCGGAGGCCCCATGAACGCCGCGGCGACGCCGCCTCCCGGGCCGAACTGGAAGGCGGACTGGCAGGCGGGGTGGTGGTCTGGCGCACAGGCCGTGCCCTCGCCGAACTTCGGCCCCCGGCCCGCCGGCGTGCCCATCGATCTGGTCGTGCTGCATTCCATCAGCCTGCCGCCCGGTGAATACGGTGGTGACGGCATCGTCCGCCTGTTCACCAACACGCTGGACTGGTCGGCCCACCCGTACTACGAGGGCATCCGCGGCCTGGAGGTCTCGGCCCACTTCGTGATCCGGCGCGATGGGCAGCTGCTGCAGTTCGTCTCCTGTGACGACCGCGCCTGGCACGCCGGCCGGTCGTGCTGGCAGGGGCGCGAGAGCTGCAACGACTACGCCATCGGCATCGAGCTCGAGGGCCTGGAGGGCGATCCCTTCGAGGCATCACAGTACGAGACCCTGGCACGTCTTCTGCAAGCCGTGGCGCGGGCCTATCCGGTGCGCGCCGCCGTGGGGCATGAGCATGTGGCCCCGGGGCGCAAGCGTGACCCTGGCGAGGGTTTCGACTGGGGCCTCGTCGCCTCGCGCCTGGCGGCCCTGGGCTGGGCCTGGCCGCAGGGCACCGCGGCCGGCTGAGCCCGGAGCGTTGCAAAGCGGCATCAGGGTTCTACGCTATCGGTAGTGCTTGAATGGGGTGGCGACCCCAGATATAGTGTCCAGCGTGATAAGCTTTCGGCTTGGACATCCTGACATGCAACACCGACTCGGCTGTGACCTGCTCCGCGCGAACACCCTTCCTGGGGTGAGCGGCCAGGGACACCCCTCCACCGAGCGCGGCATGACCACCGGGATCCGACGAAGTCGAGCCGTCGCCACGGGTTGAACCTCCCGCGGCGACCTTTCTTTTTTCAATCTTTGTTTTTCAGCGACGCTGCGGCGCCGCAGGGGATCTCTTTTCCCTGTTGATGCCCAGAGGGTCGCGCACCAAGAACTTCACCGAGGGGAACTCATGCAAGCTGTTGCCACCAGCACCTCCGAATCCACGATGGGCGTCCGTCCCGCAGCGGCGCCCGAGCAGCGCGATGCCGGTGCCTTCCAGGGTTACCAGATCATCCGCCGCAATGGCGCCGTGGTGTCCTTCGAGCCCAACAAGATCGCCGTGGCCCTGATGAAGGCCTTCCTGGCGGTGCACGGCACCCAGGGTGCCGCGTCGGCCAGCGTGCGCGAGATGGTGGAGGCGCTGACCGATGCCGTGGTGCGCGCGCTGATGCGCTCGCGTCCGGGCGGTGGCACCTTCCATATTGAAGACGTGCAGGACCAGGTCGAACTGGGCCTGATGCGTGGAGGCCACCATGAAGTGGCGCGTGCCTATGTGCTGTACCGCGAACGCCGCGCGCAGGAGCGCGCCAAGGCCGGTCAGGCTGCCGAAGCCGCACTGGTGCACACCCTGACGGTGACCGACCGCGGCCAGCGCGTGCCGCTGGACGAAGGCAAGCTGCAGGCCCTGATTGAATCGGCCTGTGCCGACCTGGGCGCGGATGTGCGCCCCGAGCCCATCCTGGCCGAGACCCGTCGCAATCTGTACGACGGTGTGCCCATCGACGAGGTCTACAAGGCCGCCATCCTGGCCGCCCGCACCCTGATCGAGAAGGAGCCGGCCTACACCCGTGCCACCGCGCGCCTGCTGCTGCACACCATCCGCAAGGAGATCCTGGGCGAGGAAGCGACCCAGGCCGAGATGGCCCAGCGCTACGCCGAGTACTTCCCCAAGTTCATCAAGAAGGGTGTGCAGGCCGAACTGCTGGACGAGAAGCTGATGCAGTTCGACCTGGCCAAGCTGGGTGCGGCGCTGCAGGCCGACCGTGACCTGCAGTTCGATTACCTGGGCCTGCAGACCCTGTTCGACCGCTACTTCCTGCATGTGGACGAGCAGCGCATCGAGATGCCGCAGGCCTTCTTCATGCGGGTGGCCATGGGTCTGGCCCTGAACGAGATCGACCGCGAGGCGCGGGCCATCGAGTTCTACAACGTGCTGTCGACCTTCGACTTCATGTCGTCCACGCCCACGCTGTTCAACGCGGGCACCCGCCGCTCGCAGCTGTCGAGCTGCTACCTGACCACGGTGGCCGACGACCTGGACGGCATCTACGAGGCCCTGAAGGAGAACGCGCTGCTGTCGAAGTTCGCCGGCGGCCTGGGCAATGACTGGACCAATGTGCGCGCGCTGGGCTCCTACATCAAGGGCACCAACGGCAAGAGCCAGGGCGTGGTCCCCTTCCTGAAGGTGGTTAACGACACGGCCGTGGCGGTGAACCAGGGCGGCAAGCGCAAGGGCGCCGTCTGCGCCTACCTGGAAAGCTGGCACCTGGACATCGAAGAGTTCCTGGAGCTGCGCAAGAACACTGGCGACGACCGCCGCCGCACCCACGACATGAACACCGCGAACTGGATTCCGGATCTGTTCATGAAGCGGGTGATCGAGGGCGGTGACTGGACCCTGTTCAGCCCCTCCACCTGCCCGGACCTGCACGACAAGATCGGTGCCGACTTCGAGGCTGCCTACACCGCCTACGAGGCCAAGGCCGACCGCGGCGAGATCAAGCTCTTCAAGCGCATGCCCGCCAAGGACCTGTGGCGCAAGATGCTGACCATGCTGTTCGAGACCGGTCATCCCTGGATCACCTTCAAGGATGCCTGCAATGTGCGCTCGCCGCAGCAGCATGTGGGCGTGGTGCACTCGTCCAACCTGTGCACCGAGATCACGCTCAACACCAGCGATGACGAGATCGCCGTCTGCAACCTGGGCTCGGTCAACCTGGCCCAGCACCTGAAGGACGGCGTCAACGGCAAGGAGCTGGATCTCGACAAGCTGAAGAAGACCGTGTCCACCGCCATGCGCATGCTGGACAACGTCATCGACATCAACTACTACGCGGTCAAGAAGGCGCGCGACTCCAACCTGCGTCACCGTCCGGTGGGCCTGGGCATCATGGGCTTCCAGGATGCGCTGTATCAGCTGCGCACGCCCTACGCCAGCCAGGCCGCGGTGGAGTTCGCCGACCGCTCGATGGAAGCCGTCTGCTACCACGCCTACTGGGCATCGTCCGAGTTGGCCGCCGAGCGGGGCCGCTATTCGACCTACCGCGGCTCGCTGTGGGACCGTGGCATCCTGCCGATCGACTCGATCGATCTGCTGGCCCAGCAGCGCGGCGGCTATGTGGACGTGGACCGCAGCATGACCCTGGACTGGGATGCGCTGCGCGCCAAGATCGCCCGCGACGGCATGCGCAACAGCAACTGCGTGGCCATCGCCCCGACCGCGACCATCTCCAACATCATCGGCGTGGACGCCTCGATCGAGCCCTGCTTCGGCAACCTGTCGGTCAAGTCCAATCTGTCCGGCGAGTTCACCGTGGTCAACGAGTACCTGGTGCGCGACCTCAAGAAGCTCGGCCTGTGGGACAGCGTGATGGTCATGGACCTCAAGCACTACGACGGTTCGCTGCGCCGCATCGACCGCGTGCCCGATGAGCTCAAGCAGCTCTACGCCACGGCCTTCGAGGTCGAGACCCAGTGGCTGGTGGAAGCGGCGGCGCGTCGCCAGAAGTGGATCGACCAGGCCCAGTCGCTCAACATCTACATGGCCGGCGCCTCGGGCAAGAAGCTCGACGAGACCTACAAGCTGGCCTGGGTGCGTGGCCTGAAGACCACCTACTACCTGCGCACCATGGGCGCCACCCATGCCGAGAAGTCGACCATCTCGGCCGGTTCGCTCAACGCGGTGCCGATGGCCGGTGGTGCGGGCGGTCTGTCCGCGATGGAGGCTGCGGCCTCGCAGGCCCAGGCTGCGATGGCCGAGGCTGCACCGGCCACCGACATCAAGTTCTGCGCGATCGATGATCCGGGCTGCGAGGCCTGCCAGTAAGCCGCGATGACAAGCGCGTGCCGCACATGGTCTGCAGGCACGCGCTTGAAGTCGGTTCGTGGTGCGCGAGGGCGTGAACACTGCTGCATTGCGATGCAGTGCTGCAACATCGCTGTCGTTCATCTGTCAAGAAGTGCTTGGTGTTCCAACACAACACTCCGATAATTCGCCCCATAGGAAACACGCCATGCTGGTCTGGGAAGACGACGTTCGTACCCCGCCGAATCCTGCTCAACGTCCCGCGCCTGAAGCCGAACTCGGCCTGCGGACTGTGACCCCGTCGCCTCTTCAAACGGCAACGGTTGCTGTGGCCTCCACCCCTTCCTCTCCGGATGCGTCCGCTGCCTCGGCGGCCACCGCCGCCAGTTCCGTGGTGGCCAAGAGCACGCGTCGTGTGAACGTGGCCGACAAGCGCATCATCAACGGCCAGACCGATGTGAATCAGCTGGTGCCGTTCAAGTACAAGTGGGCCTGGGAAAAATACCTCGCCACCTGTGCCAACCACTGGATGCCGCAGGAGATCAACATGTCGCGCGACATCGCGACCTGGAAGGATCCCAACGGCCTGAGCGAAGACGAGCGCCGCATCATCAAGCGCAACCTCGGCTTCTTCGTGACCGCCGACTCGCTGGCCGCCAACAACATCACGCTGGGCACCTACCGCCACATCACGGCGCCCGAGTGCCGCCAGTTCCTGCTGCGCCAGGCCTTCGAAGAGGCCATCCATACCCACGCCTACCAGTACATCGTGGAGTCTCTGGGCCTGGACGAGAGCGAGATCTTCAACGCCTACCACGAGGTCTCGTCGATCCGTGACAAGGACGAGTTCCTGATCCCGTTCATCGACGCGATCATGGACCCGACCTTCAAGACCGGGACGCCCGAAGCCGACCAGACGCTGCTGCGTTCGCTGATCGTCTTCGCCTGCCTGATGGAAGGTCTGTTCTTCTACGTGGGTTTCACGCAGATCCTGGCGCTGGGCCGCCAGAACAAGATGACCGGTGCCGCCGAGCAGTACCAGTACATCCTGCGCGACGAGTCCATGCACTGCAACTTCGGCATCGACCTGATCAACCAGATCAAGCTCGAGAACCCGCACCTGTGGACGGCCGAGTTCAAGGCCGAGATCCGGGCGCTTTTCGAGAAGGCCGTGGACCTGGAATACCGCTACGCCGAAGACACCATGCCGCGTGGCGTGCTGGGCCTGAACGCCTCGATGTTCAAGGGCTACCTGCGCTACATCGCCAACCGCCGTGCCACCCAGATCGGTCTGGATGCGCTCTTCCCGAACGAGGAAAACCCGTTCCCCTGGATGAGCGAGATGATCGATCTGAAGAAGGAGCGCAACTTTTTCGAGACCCGCGTCATCGAGTACCAATCCGGTGGCGCACTGAGCTGGGACTGACCGGTCAGGGGGCCGGGTGGGCGGAGAGGCTCAGGCGTTGAGCCCTTCGGCGAGGCCACCTGCTTCTGGCGGTTGTCGGTTCCAGACAGCGAGAGATCAAGATCCTCAGCCCGTCCGCTCGGCCGCAGAAGTCGAGCGACGTGCTGTCTCCCCATTCATCGCACCGGGGGAGCCCCGGCATGCCGGGATAACACCGCGGGCGATGGATTGCCGGGCTGTCTCGAGCGGCACGGTGTTTCTGCAACTTGATCAAGGAGTTTGAAATGGCAACTGCGAAGAAGGCGGCTCCGGCCAAGAAGGCACCGGCCAAGAAGGCCACGCCGGTCAAGCCGGTGGTGAAGGCTGCTGCGAAGAAGGCTGAGCCGAAGAAGGCCGCCGCTCCGGCGAAGAAGGCGGCACCGGCCAAGAAGGCCGCCGCTCCGGCGAAGAAGGCGGCACCGGCCAAGAAGGCGGCGGCTCCGGCGAAGAAGGCTGCACCGGCCAAGAAGGCCGCCGCTCCGGCGAAGAAGGCTGCTGCGCCCGCGAAGAAGGCGGCGGCTCCGGCGAAGAAGGCTGCTGCGCCCGCAAAGAAGGCGGCGGCACCGGCCAAGAAGGCAGCCGCTCCGGCCAAGAAGGCGGCGGCTCCGGCGAAGAAGGCAGCCGCTCCGGCCAAGAAGGCGGCAGCTCCGGCGAAGAAGGCTGCTGCGAAGAAGGCGGCGGCGCCGGCGAAGAAGGCCGCTCCGGCCAAGAAGGCGGCGGCCAAGAAGGCCCCCGCCAAACCTGCCCCTGCGGCCCCTGCGCCTGCGGCGAGCGCGGCCAAGACGGCCCTGAGCCCGACGGCTGCCTGGCCCTTCCCGACGGGCAACAAGCCCTGAGCGTCCTGTCAGGCGGCGCATGCCGCCTGCGTGACTCGGAAAGCCCGGCCTGGCCGGGCTTTTTTTTGTCTCCGCGCGGGACTCAGCCCAGGCTCAGTGCCGCGCGTTCGATCGGGTGGTTCTGACCGCCGCGGTGGGCGATCTTCAGGGCACCCAGGCGGTTGCCCAGTTCCACGCAGCGGGCCAGCGGCCAGCCCTGCTCCAGGCCGAACAGCAGCCCACCCCGGAAGGCATCGCCACAGCCGGTGGGGTCCACCAGGGCCGAGGCGGTCACGCCCGGCACGCGCTGGCGTTCGCCCTGCACCCACACGTCCGCGCCCTGGTCGCCCAACGTGACCACCAGACCCGCCAGATGGGAGCGCGAGATGTCGGCCAGTTCCTGCCCGACGCGGTCGCACAGCATGCGGGCTTCGTAGTCGTTCACCGCCACCCAGGTGGCCTGGGCGATGAAGGCCTTGAGCTCCTCGCCGTTGAACATGGGCAGACCCTGGCCGGGATCAAACACGAAGGGGATGCCGGCGGCGTGCAGGTCGCGGGCGCGCCGCAGCATGGCTTCGCGGCCGTCCGGCCCGATGATGGCCAGGCGCATGTCCTGTCGCGCGGGCAGACCGATCTCGTGGGCTCTTTGCATCGCGCCCGGGTGGAAGGCGGTGATCTGGTTGTTGTCCCGGTCGGTGATGATGATGGCCTGGGCCGTGTAGTCGTCGGCCACGCGCAGCACGCTGGCGGTGTCGATGCCCAGCTCGTCGAAGCGGTTCAGGTAGGCCTGGCCGTCATTGCCCAGGGCGGCCAGCACCACCGGCTCGCCCCCCAGCTGACGCAGGGTGTAGGCGATGTTGCCGGCGCAGCCGCCCCATTCTCGGCGCAGCGTGGGCACCAGGAAGGACACGTTCAGGATGTGCACCTGGTCGGGCAGGATCTGGTCGGCAAAGCGGCCGGGGAAGTCGGTGATGGTGTCGAAAGCCAGCGAGCCGCAGACGAGACAGGCCATGGGGATTCCTTGGTGGGTGAGCGCAGGGCTCAGGGATAGAAGACTTCCAGGGCGTAGCCGGTGACCTTCAGCGGGGCCACGTCCAGCCGCACCTGGGCGTGCCAATTGCCTTCACCGGGCAGGGTGGTGTCGGTGGCGCCCAGATCGGCGGGGCTCAGCACGCGCCGGGCGAGGGTGAGCCCGTCGTCGGAGGTCAGGGTCAGCTCGACCGAGGGGCGCCGCACCGGCCAGCTGGCGCGGTTGCGCAGTTCGGCGGTGATCGTCAGTTCGCCGGGCACGTCGGTGGTCTGCAGCTGGCTGCTGTCCAGCACGATCTGGTCGAGGGCCATCGGTGCACCGACCTCGCAGCCCATGGCGCTGCACAAGCTGGCCAGGTAGGGGCGGCTGGCCGGCCAATGTGCGGCCAGCAGGTCCCGGCCCTGCAAGGTCAGCTGCCCGACCAGCAGCACCAGCAGCAGGCCGCACAGGCTCGCCAGCAGCGCGCGCCGGAGGCGACGGGCGCGCTGCGCCTGCCGTTCCGCCTGCTGCAGGAAGCGGGGCATCACCTCCTCGCTCGGCGGTCGGTCGGCTTCCTCGGGCTTCAGGGCCTCGCGCTCCCAGGATTCGGGCAGGCGGCTGGCGCCGAAGGGGGCGGCCAGCGCGTCGGTGTCGGGGGCGTCCAGCCCGTCCTGGCCGCCATCGCCGGGAAGTTCATAGCCAGCCGGCAGGGGCGGCGCGACGGGCGTGTCAACGGGCTCGGGGGCTGGCGTCGGTTCGTCCGGCGGGGGCGACTCTGGCTCGGGGGAAGGCTCGGGTGTGGGTTCCGGTGTGGGCGGCGCTGCCGTCGTGGGAGCGGCCGCCGGTGCGGGACCGTGGACTTCCCGCGCGGGCCCGGGCCGAGGCCCAGGGGCGGGGGGCTCGTCCAGTGTGCTGGGTTCGGTGGCTGCGAAGGCCGGGGCTTGCGGAGCGGGCGGTGGGTCCGAAGAGGCGGGAGAGGGGGTCGGCGGAGTCGGACTGGTGTCCAGATCGAACAGGCTCTCCAAGGCGTTGAAGACCTCGTGGCATTGGCCGCAGCGCACCCAGCCCTGGGACACCTTGAGCTGGTCCTGCACGACACGGAAGACCGTGCCGCAGGCGGGACAACGCGTAGCCAGACTCATGGCCGGGATGATGCCATGGGCATGCGCTGCTGCCCGGGACTCAGGCGCGTGCCGCGCCCATCAGGATCCAGCCGTCTTCGCTGTCCAGCACCTGCAGCGGCAGCCAGGGGGCGTAGGCCGCCTGCAGTTCCTCGGCCTGCCGCTCCAGGATGCCCGCCAGCACCAGATGGCCGCCGGGACGCACATGGCCGCACAACAGCGGTGCCAGCAGCTTGAGCGGCGTGGCCAGGATGTTGGCCAGCACCAGCGGGTACTCTCCCTGGGCCAGCTCGGGCAGGCCGGCCTGCACCGTCACGCCGTTGGCCTGGGCATTGGCCAGGGTGGATTCCACCGCGGCGGGGTCGATGTCCACCGCGTCCACCGCCCGGGCGCCGTGCAGCGCCGCGCCGATGGCCAGGATGCCCGAGCCGCAGCCGTAATCGAGAACGCGGTCCCAGCCGGCCGCCAGTGCGGGGGCCTGCCGGGCGATCCAGCGCAGGCACATGCGGGTGGTGGGGTGGGTGCCGGTGCCGAAGGCCAGGCCCGGGTCCAGGCGGATCACCTCGCGGGCCTGGGCGGGCGGCTCATGCCAGCTGGGCACGATCCAGAAGCGTTCGGTGATCTCCACCGGCGAGAACTGGGATTGCGTCAGCCGCACCCAGTCCTGCTCGACCACCGGCTGCAGGGCTTGCACCTGGAGTTCGGTGGCCCATTCCTGGGCCAGCAGCAGGGTGGCGGCCTGGGAGGCTTCCTCTTCCGTCTGGAAGAGGGCCTTGAGGGTGGATCGGTTCCAGCCCGGACGGGCCGCGGGCATGCCCGGCTCCCCGAACAGGGCCTTTTCCGCATCGGTGTCGGCGTCCGCGTCCTCGACCGAGACGGAGAGGGCCTCCAGCTCGTTCATCAGGGCTTCGGACACCGGCTCCACCAGCGTCTCCGGTGCGCTCAGCACCAGCTCAAACATCGCCACCTGCGGTTCCGATCAGCGGTTGTGGCTGGACAGCCAGCCTTCCAGGTAATGGATGCTGGTGCCGCCTTGCACGAACTTGGCGTCGACCATCAGCTCGCGGTGCAGCGGGATGTTGGTCTGGATGCCTTCGACCACCGTCTCGTTCAGGGCCATGCGCATGCGGGCCAGGGCCTGCTCGCGGGTGTCCCCGTGCACGATGACCTTGCCGATCATCGAGTCGTAGTTCGGCGGCACGAAGTAGTTGGTGTAGGCGTGGGAGTCCACCCGCACCCCCGGGCCGCCCGGCGGATGCCACATCGTGATGCGGCCCGGCGACGGCAGGAAGTTGTAGGGGTTCTCGGCGTTGATCCGGCACTCGATGGCGTGGCCGTGCATCTGGATCTGGCGCTGGGTGAAGGGCAGCTTCTCGCCGGCCGCGATGCGGATCTGCTGCTGGACGATGTCGATGCCCGTCACCAGCTCGGTCACCGGATGCTCCACCTGCACGCGGGTGTTCATCTCGATGAAGTAGAACTCGCCGTTCTCGTACAGGAACTCGAAGGTGCCTGCACCGCGGTAGCCCATCTTCTTGCACGCGGCGGCGCAGCGGTCGCCCACCTTCTCGATGACGCGCCGAGGGATGCCCGGCGCCGGCGCTTCCTCGATGATCTTCTGGTGGCGGCGTTGCATGGAGCAGTCGCGTTCACCCAGCCAGACGGCGTTGCGGAAGGTGTCGGCCAGCACCTGGATCTCCACGTGGCGCGGATTCTCCAGGAACTTCTCCATGTAGACGGCCGGGTTGCCGAAGGCGGCACCGGCCTCGGTCTTGGTCATCTGCACCGCATTGACCAGGGCCGCTTCGGTGTGCACCACGCGCATGCCACGACCACCGCCGCCGCCGGCGGCCTTGATGATCACCGGATAGCCGATGGAGCGGGCGATGCGGATGATCTCCTTCGGGTCCTCCGGCAGGGCACCTTCGGAACCGGGCACGCAGGGCACACCGGCCTTGATCATCGCCTGCTTGGCCGACACCTTGTCACCCATCATGCGGATGGACTCGGGGGTGGGGCCGATGAAGGTGAAGCCGCTCTGCTCCACCCGTTCGGCGAAGTCGGCGTTCTCCGACAGGAAGCCGTAGCCGGGGTGGATGGCCTCGGCGTCGGTCACCTCGGCGGTCGAGATGATGGCCGGCATGCTGAGGTAGCTCTGCGCGGAGGGGGCCGGTCCGATGCAGACGGCCTCGTCGGCCAGCCGCACGTACTTGGCGTCGCGGTCGGCTTCGGAATACACCACCACCGACTTGATGCCCATCTCCTGGCAGGCCCGCAGGACGCGCAGGGCGATCTCGCCCCGGTTCGCGATCAGGATCTTCTTGAACATGGTGTTCCGATCACTCGATCACGAACAGCGGCTGACCGAACTCGACCGCCTGGCCGTTCTCGACCAGGACTTGGCGGACCGTGCCGGTTACTTCGGCTTCGATCTCGTTCATGATCTTCATCGCCTCGATGATGCACAGGGCGTCACCGGTCTTGATGCTGCTGCCCACCTCGACGAAAGGCTTGCCGCCCGGGGTGGACGAGGCGTAGAAGGTGCCGACCATCGGCGACTTCACGACGGTGCCGGACACCGCCGGCGCGGCCGGGGCCTCGGCCGGCGGCAGGGCGGCGGGCGCAGCCGCCGGTGCGGCGGCCGGTGCGGCCACCGGCATGGTCATGACCGGCGCGGCGAAAGTCGCACCACCGGACTTGACGATGCGCACCTTGCCTTCGTTTTCGGTGATCTCGAGTTCAGCGATGTTGGACTCCGAGACCAGGTCGATCAGAGTCTTGAGCTTGCGCAGGTCCATGGAAAACAGTGCTCCTGTCGGTGGGACATGCCGGCTGCCCGGATGGGGCAGGGGGCAACACGGGATCGCCCGGGCCTGAAGCGCGGGCGGATCTTCAGTGGGTCATCTGACCCGAAGTCCGTGCATTATGGGTAAACGGCCGATATCTGTCAGCTTCGCCCCCTATCTTGAACTGGGGTGGTGCGGGCGGCGATGTCGGCGAACGAAGCGCGTATTGTCGCACTTTGCAGGCAGATTTCCCGATGATCGGGCTGTCATGCCTCAAATTGCGGCGCAATCGCGCATTCCGGTGAACCGCGGCGTCCGCTCGGGCGGTTCAGGCCCGAGGCAGCCACTGGGCCAGTTCTTCCGGGGTCGTGGCTCCCAGTTTGCGCCAGAGAACCTCGTTCCGAGATGACAGCAGCAGCGAGAAGGGCAGCCCCCCGTTGGGATTGCCCAGGGGCTGAAGCATGGGCAGGCCGCCCACCCCCAGCACCCCGACCGGGTAGTGCACGGGGGTCTTGTCCAGGAAGCGGGCCACCGCCTCGGCGCCGTCCAGGGCCAGCCCCAGCACCTGCACCCGGGGCCAGCGGACTGCGGCGGCGTCCAGCGCCGGCAACTCGTGCACGCAGGGAGGACACCAGGTGGCCCAGAAATTCACAAGCAAGGGGCGTTCCTGCCACTGGGCGGGAGCCAGGGCCGGCCGGCCGGGCGGCGCGGGCCAGGCCTGGCTGCGCAGCCGGGACAGCAGTGCCGCTTCGTCCGGCGGGCTACCCGCGGTG
Organism: Ideonella dechloratans; assembly: GCF_021049305.1. GTDB lineage: Bacteria > Pseudomonadota > Gammaproteobacteria > Burkholderiales > Burkholderiaceae_C > Ideonella > Ideonella dechloratans. Next base: position 2,991,973 of record NZ_CP088081.1, on the reverse strand, counting down.
GTCCGTCCGCGCCACCACCAGCCACCGGCCAGACCGGCGGCCCCGGCGACCACCGCACCCGTCAGCCAATTGCGTCGGTTGGGTGTCATGGGCGGTCCTCCTGGAGGCGTTGTCGCAGTGCCTGCGCATCCCCGCGCCAGCTCTGACCGCGGCTGTCCGGGCGCAGGGCGCCGCGCAGGTCGTCGTGGTCATGCACCACGAAATGCAAGGTCACAGGCTCGGACAGGTCCCGGCTGCGGTCCACCGTGCTCAGGATCACCGTGTCCGGGTCGTCGCTGCCGCTGTCGAAATCCAGCCCCTCGTTCAGGAAGGCGATCTCGGCACTCTTGGGGTCGTCGCAGTAGAGGTCGATCACGATGTTGGACAGCCGGGTGGCGGTGCCGCGCCAGACCGCACCACCCAGGTGCGGTCGGAAGGGGGCCATGCGTTCCATCCAGCGCAGGGCGAGTTGGCGCAGGGCCCGCAGTTCGTCCGGCTGGGTGTCGGCGCAGAAGATGGCGATGTACTCCCGCACCGCATCTTCCACCTGCTCATTGCTGGGCAGTTCGCCCTGTCGGCCGCCACGGCGACCCAGGTCGCGGGCAGCCTTGCGCTTGGCGCTGGGGTACTCCAGCCCCTCGTCCACCACCAGCCGGGCCGCCGCCGCGGCGATTTCTTCGCTGAGGTCCGAACTCATCCGCGTGCTCCTAGGGCAGGTCCACCGCGCCCATGCGCGCCAGGATGATGGCCGATCGGCCGCTGATGTAGGCGGAGCCGGGGTTCTTCTCGAAGCGCTTGGGCGCCGGCAGCATCACGGCCAACCGGGCGGCGGCGGCCGGCGACAGGCGTGCCGCGTCCACATGGAAATAGTGGCGGGCCGCGGCCTGGGCGCCGAACACGCCTTCACCCCATTCCACGCTGTTGAGGTAGATCTCGAGGATGCGCTTCTTGCCGAGCACGAATTCCAGCATGTAGGTGATCACCGCCTCCTGCGCCTTGCGCAGCACATGCCGCTCGCCCGACAGGAACAGGTTCTTGGCCAGTTGCTGGCTGATGGTGGAGCCGCCCACGACCTTGGCCACCACCGGCTTCGCGGGCACGGCGGCACCGGCCTTGGCCGGTTTGCGCTGGGCCAGGCGGTCGTTCTGGCGCTCCGCCCGGGCTTCGGCGCGCTGGTTCTTCTGCCAGGCGCTCTCGATCGCATCCCACTCGATGCCGCTGTGCTCGGTGAAGCCGGCGTCCTCGCTGGCGATCACCGCCCGCTTGAGCGCGGGCGAGATGCGCGCATCGTCCACCCAGTCCTGGGCCCAGTCGATCTGATGCTGCTCGCTGAGCAGGCGCCAGGCCTCACTGCGCTGGAAGGTGGTGGATTCGGGGGCCACCACCAGCATCAAGGCGATGCGCAGCAGGAAATAGAGCTGCAGGGCCAGCAGCGACAGGGCCAGCAGGCCGAGCAAGCGGCCCAGACGGGTGCTGAGCGTGCTCATCTCAGTGGCCCTGTGCGGCGTCGACTTCGGCCCGCAGGGTGGCCAGCACCCCGTCCGTCGGGGGGCGCACGCCCCGCCACCAGGCGAAGGACTCGGCCGCCTGCTCGACCAGCATGCCCAGACCATCGCGGCCGATGGCGCCGTGGCGGGCGGCCCAGGCCAGGAAGGGGCGGGCGGCCGGGCCGTACATCAGGTCCAGAGCCAGGGTGCCGGGGCGCAGCACCTCGGCCGGCACCGGGATGTCGCCTCCCCCCAGGCTGCTGGCCGAAGCGTTGAGCACCACATCGAAGCCGATGCCGGGCGCGCCCAGGCCGCGGGCCTGCAGGTCCACGCCGTGGCGGCGGGCCAGGTCGGCGTGCCGCGCCACCAGGGCCTGTGCCTTGTCCGGGCTGCGGTTGGCCAGCACCAGCAGGGCCGGTCCCTCGGCCAGCAGGGGGCCCAGCACCCCGGCGCCGGCGCCGCCGGCGCCGACCAGCAGCACGCGTCGGCCGGCCAATGGCACGCCGGCATTGACGACGATGTCGCGCACCAGGCCCACGCCATCGGTGTTGTCGGCCAGCCAGCGCTCGCCATCGCGCTTGAGGGTATTGACCGCGCCCGCCAGTTCGGCGCGTTCGCTGCGCTCGGCTGCGGCCGCGAAGGCCTCGAACTTGAAGGGCACGGTGATGTTGCAGCCCCGCCCGCCCTGCGCCGCAAAGTCGGCCAGGGTCTGGGCAAAGCCGTCCAGCGGGGCCAGCAGGCGCTCGTAGCGCAGGGCCTGGCCCGTGGCGGCGGCAAAGGCGGCATGGATGGCGGGTGAGCGGCTGTGGGCCACGGGGTGGCCGATCACCGCGTACAGGTCGGTGGGGGCGGGCATGGGGGAGCTCAGGGGCGCGCGGAGGTCTCGGCCGTGGCCTCGAAGCCGTCGTTGCGGGTGAAGCGGAAGCGCGAGGTGACCACGATCTGGTCGGCCTGCTTGCGCATGGCCTCGGTGAAGTCGCCGAAGGGTGCGGCGGCGCGGGCGATGGCCAGAGCGCGTCGGTTCAGCAACTCCGACTTGGAAGCCTGCACGATCTCGGCGTCGACGATGCGGCCCCGGGCGTCGATGGTGATGTTCATGATCAGCTCGCCGTAGAGCTTCTGGCCCTTGTATTCGGGGAAGTCGCGGGTGCCACGTTCCTCGATCTTGCGGCGCAGCTTGTCGTAATAGACCGCGTACACCTGGCCCTGGGTGGCGGGGCTGATGTAGCGCTTGCGCGGGCGGGCGTTCTCCTCGTTGATGCGCTTCTCGATCTCGGCGAGCGTGCGCAGCATCTGGCGGCGGCGCTCCTCGCGCTGGGCCTCCTCCGGGGTCTGCACGGGTCGGGCCGGGTCGGGCACCGGCAACAGCGCGATCTGGCGTCGCAGGTCGGCTAGCAACTGTTGTTGCTGGGCCTGCATCTGGTTGATCTGCTGCTCGGCCTCGTCGGTGTCTATGCCCAGGCTGTTCAGGTCGGAGGCCGGCAGCGGCGAGGTGGCCCGGCCCTGGTCCTGGTTGCCGCCGCCGGCCAGGTCGGCCTGGGCGATGGCCTGGGCCTTGACCGGCTTCTCGTTGGAGCGGGCGTTGACGAGGATGACCTCCAGCGGCGTGTCCTCGAACACCCGGTTGAAGCGCTCCGGATCGACGAAACGGATGGTCAGCAGCACCGCGTGCAGGGCGACCGAGATCAGCAGCGTGCTTTGCAGCAGGGTCGGGGGCCAGGGCAGCTTGGGCAGTCGCATCGGCGCAGCAGGCGGTGGAACTCAGGCGGCGGGGGCGGCGGGCGGCGCGTCCTCGCCGGCCTCGTCGAGGTTGATGGCCAGGGTCAGGCCGGTGGTCGGGGTGTCATCCTCGCCCTCGCTGTCCTCGGCCTCGGTCGGCGCGACCTCGTCATCCAGGCGGGCGGCCAGGCTGGCGTGCAGCTCCAGCGTCAGCAGGTCCATGCCGGTGACGCGCACCCGCACGCGGGTGCCGCGCGGGAAGCTCTCGGTGCCCAGGGCGCGGAAGACCAGCGGCAGGGTGTCGGCCCGCACCAGGCCGTCCTTGAGCACGGCGGCGTCCAGCTCGGTGACGCCCTGCTGCTCGATCCAGCGCAGCGTCCAGAAGCGCTCGATGGCGGACTGGAAGCCGTTGTAGGCCGAGTAGGCGCCGTCAAAGCCCGAGATGATCGAGAACAGCGTCGCGTCCTTGGGCTTGAAGTGGGCGGCCAGCGCGGCGGTGCGGCCGTGGCGGGCGCAGGCGATGATCTGCCACTGGTTGACCAGGTCCACGTAGCGGCGCAGCGGCGAGGTGGCCCAGGTGTACTGCGCCACACCCATGCCGGCGTGCGGCAGGGCCTTGGTGCCCATGCGCACCTTCACGCCCGGGGCCAGGCTGGCCTGACTGCGGTAGATGCCGGGCACGCCCAGTTCGGCCAGCCAGCCACCCCAGGTGCTGTTGGCCAGGATCATCGCTTCCGAGACGATCAGGTCCAGCGGTGCGCCACGTTTGCGCTCGCTGATGCGCACCGTCTCGCTGCCGTCGGGTTCGCCGCTGTTTCCGTCCAGCCGGAAGTTGTAGTCCGGCCGGTTGAAGTTCTCGGGCTTTCCGCGCACCACCTCGCGCGCGGCCTTGAGCTGGCGTGCCAGGCGGAAGCAGAAGGCCAGTTCGGCCGCGAAGGGGTAGTCGGCCACCGCCTCGCCGGTCAGCGTGGCCTCGGTGATGACCTCGTCGAGCTGGTCGTGGCGCAGGTTGGCCGCGATGGGCACCCGCTCCAGCCGGGTCTCGCTCTTCTTGATTGCCAGCGTGGCCTCGTCCAGCGTCACGTACAGGCTGACGGCGGGGCAGTCTCGGCCCTCGTCCAGTGTGTAGGCCTGCACCACCGCGTCGGGCAGCATGGTGAGCTTCCAGCCCGGCATGTAGACGGTGGACAGGCGCTCGCGGGCCACCTTGTCCACCGGCGAATCGGGCAGCACGGCCAGGCCCGGCGCGGCAATGTGCACGCCGAACACCACCTCGCCCGAGCCCAGGCCGGTGACCGACAGCGCGTCGTCGATCTCCGTGGTCTGCGAATCGTCGATCGAGAAGGCCTGCACCGGGGCCAGCGGCAGCTCGTCGGCAATGGCCGGGGCCTCCAGCGGCGGAAAGCCCGTGCCCTTGGGAAACTGCTCGAACAGGAAGCGCCGCCAGTGGAACTGGTAGGGGCTGGTGATGGCGCCGGCGTCCTTGAGCAGGTCCAGCGGGGCGCGCTGGCTCTGCTTGGCGGCATCGACCACGGCCTTGTATTCGGGCGCGTTCTTGTCGGGCTTGAACAGGATCTTGTAGAGCTGCTCGCGCACCGGGGCCGGACACTGGCCGGCCACCAGCTCGGCGGCCCAGGCCTCGATCTGGGCGGCCAGCTGCTTCTTGCGCTCGATGGCCAGCAGGGCGGCCTTGATGGTCTCCTCCGGGGCCTTCTTGAACTGGCCCTTGCCGGCACGGCGGAAGTAGTGGGGCGCCTCGAACAGGCGGAACAGGGCGGCGGCCTGCAGCTCCGGCCCGGCGGAGGCGCTGAAATAGTCGCGTGCCAGGTCGGCAAAGCCGAACTCGCCCTCGGGCGCGAACTCCCAGGCCAGGTCGAGATCGATCTCGCCGGCCTTGGCCTGCGCGGCCGCGATCAGGTCTGCCGGCTGCGGCTTGTCGAAGCGCAGCAGCACGTTGGCATTCTTCACTTTGACGCGCTTGCCCGAATCGAGCTCGATCTGCATCGAGCTGTCGGCTTCGGACATCACACGGCCGGCCAGAAATTTGCCGGCATCATCGAACAGGGCGTACATCACCGCCGGATTGTCGCCGATGGGCGGGCCGGGCCGTCAGCCGGCGGGCTCCAGCAGTTGCAGCGAGCGGACCATGTAGGCGAGCGGTGCCTCGAAATCGCTCAGTGCGTGGTCGCTGCCCTCGATGAGCAGGCGTGGCGCGCCCGCGTAGCGCGCAGCCATCTCGCGCCAGTCCAGCACCTCGTCGCCGGTGGCGATGACGGGGAAGTAGCGCTCGGGCAGGCTGAGCTGCGCCGGGGTCATGGCCTGCAGCTCGCCGATGAACTCCTCGCGGAAGTAGAAACGGTCCAGCGGGTTGTGCCAGGCGGTCTGCTCGCCGATGTGGCGGGCCAGGTCCCGCGCCGGGTTCACCGCGGGGTTGAAGAGCACGGCCGGCCGGCCCAGGCGTTCGGCCAGCACCGTGGCATAGAAGCCGCCCAGCGAACTGCCCACCAGCACCGTGCCCTCCAGCGGCCAGTCGCGCACCAGATCCAGGGCCAGCGCGATGGCCTCGCGGGGGGAGGGCGGCAGCTGGGGGCAGCACAGGCGCAGATCCGGGCGGTGGACATCCCGCCAAGCCGCCACTGCGCGGGCCTTGGCCGACCGGGGGGAGGAGCGGAAGCCGTGCAGATACAGCAGATGCGAGGGAAGCATGGGATCAGTGTAGGGGCGATCTTGAGGTACAAGAGCCGCTTGCCGCCGCACGGCCCGATCCTGGCCGCCGTGGCCCGCCTTCCCGCCCGACCCGGGCTTCTGCCCCTGATGTCCATGTCTCAGCCTTCTTCCGCTTTCGCTGCGCCGGTTCCGGCGTTCCGCCCTGTCCGCACCGTGCTGGTGAGCGCCCTGCTGGGTGCGCTGGCGGCCATGGCCCAGGCCCAGCCCGGCGCGCCGGAGCCTGCCGCGGCGGCCAGCGCACCCCAGGTGGCGGCCCGGCCGGACCCCAGCGCGCCCAAGCCTTTCGACGAGGTCATCAAGGACGCCCAGCGTGTTGATGGCTTCTTCCCGGTCTGGCGCAAGGACGACAAAGTGTGGCTGGAGATCCCGGCCGAGCGCCTGGGTCAGCCCTTTCTGCTGACCGCGGGCGTCAACCAATCGGTGGGCGAGCGCGGCCTGTATGCCAGCCAGATGGGCCCGGACTGGACGGCCGAGTTCCGCCAAGTTGGCAAGCAGATCCAGCTGATCGCGCTGAACATGGCCTACCGCCCCGGCGCGGACAAACCCTCCCAGGCCGCCGTGCGCCAGGCCTTTGCCGAGAGCCTGCTGGGCGCGGCGCCGGTGGCCAGTGCGCCGCACCCGCAGCGCAAGAGCGTGCTGGTCGATGCCAGCTTCCTGCTGTCCGACATCATCGGCTACTCCACCCAGCTGGAGGCAGCCTTCCGCCTGCCCTACGGCCTGGCCCGGGGTGAATCCTCCTTCGAATCGGTCCGCGCCGACGCGGGGCTGACCACCTTGAACGTGCGCCTGCTGTTCGCCACGCCGCGCCTGCCCGCGCCGCCGCTCACCCCGCCGCCGGTGCCCACCCCGCCGCCGCCCGAAACCACGCCCGATCCGCGCAACTTCTTCGTCGGCGTGACCTACAGCCTGGCCCAGCTGCCCGAGCAGCCGATGGCGCCGCGGCTGGCCGACCCGCGCCTGGGCTTCTTCACCGAGGATTTCACCGACTTCAGCACCGACCTCAAGCCCAACCAGCGGGTGCACTACGTGGACCGTTGGCGTCTGGAGAAGAAGGACCCCTCGGCCGAGCTGTCGGAGCCGGTCAAGCCCATCACCTACTGGCTGGACAAGAACATCCCCGAGCGCTACCGGGCCACCATCACCGCCGGCATCCTGGAGTGGAACAAAGCCTTCGAGAAGATCGGTTTCAAGAACGCCATCGTGGTGCGGCAGCAGCCTGACGACGCCGATTTCGACACCCTGGATGCCGACCATGCCTCGATCCGCTGGTTCGTCGGCGCCGATGTGGGCTTCGCCCGCGGTCCGAGCAAGGCGGACCCGCGCACCGGCGAGATCCTGGACGCGGACATCGCGATGAGCGACGTCTTCGCCCGCGGGGCGCGTCGCGTGCTGGTCGAGGACACCGGCAGCGCACGCGCGCAGGTGCTGCAGCGCGCCACCCAGGCGGCCCAGTCCCTGGTGCTGGGCGGCGGTCGCGGCGATGAGGAGCACTGCAACTACGCGCAGGAGGCCGCCGAGCAGATGGGCTTTGCCCTGGATCTGCTGGAGGCCCGTGGTGACATCGCACCGGACAGTCCCGAGGCCGAGGCCTTCGTGCAGGCCGTCATCAAGGACGTGATCACCCACGAGGTGGGCCACACCCTGGGGCTGAAGCACAACTTCAAGGCCTCCACCACCGTGACCCGCGCGCAGCTCAAGGACCCGGCCTGGACGGCTGCCCACGGCACCTCGGGCTCGGTGATGGACTACAACGCCTACAACCTGCCGCTGCGCGGCGAGCCGACCTCGTCGATCACCAACACCACGCTGGGCCCTTACGACTACTGGGCCATCGAGTACGCCTACAAGCCCATCGCGCCGGGGCAGGAGGCGCAGGAGCTGGGCCGCATCGCCAGCCGCAGCACCGAGCCGGCTCTGGCCTATGCCGACGATGCCGACGCCGAGGGCGGCCCGGTGGGGGGCATCGACCCGCTGGCCAACCGTTTCGACCTGGGCGACGACCCCCTGGCCTGGTACAGCCGGCGCATGGAGCTCTCGCGCGAGCTGTGGACCCGGGTGCAGGCGCGTGGCGCGCGGCCGGGGGATGACCCGCTGCGCGCGCGCCGCGTGCTGCTGAGCGGCTTCCGCCAGCTGCGCAACATGCCCGAGATGGTGGCCAAGTACGTGGGCGGCATGCAGACGCTGCGCGACCTGCCGGGCACCACCGACCGCCCGGCCTACCAGCCGGTGGCCCCGGCGTTGCAGCGCCAGGCGCTGCAGCTGCTGTCCAAGGACATCTTCAGCGTCGACAGTTTCAGCTTCCGGCCGGAGTTCCTGGCCTCGCTGTCACCCGACTACACTGAATGGGAGCGTGCCAAGCCGGTGAGCATCCCGGCGGTGGTGCTGCAGCTGCAGACCCAGGCGCTGGACAAGCTGATGTCTGCCGGCACCGCCCAGCGCCTGCTGGACCTGCCGAACTACCTGAGCCCGGCCCAGCGCAAGGGCGCGCTGTCGCTCGACGAGGTCTATGCCACCCTGCAATCCAGTGTCTGGAGCGAGTTGCAGACCGGACGCGAGATCGACCCGATGCGGCGCAATCTGCAGCGTGAGCATCTGCAACGGGTGGTGGCCATCCTGACCAAGGGCGGCGGCAAGCTGCCGGCCGATGCGGTCAGCCTGGTGCGCTGGCATGCGGTCAGGCTGCAGGCCCAGCTCAAGGCCGCCTCGGCGCGCGGTGCGCTGTCGGTCGAGTCGAGGGCCCACGTGGCGGAGAGCCTGAGTCGACTCACCGAAGCCCTGAAGGCCTCGATGAGCCTGAGCTGATCAGCCAGCGGCTGGCGCGCCCTTCTCTGCAAGGGCGGCCAGCAGCTTCTCGTGGATGCCGCCGAAGCCGCCGTTGCTCATGCACAGCACATGGTCGCCCGGGCGGGCGGCCTTGACGATGGCGCTCACCATCGCGTCGATGCTGTCGCAGACCTGGGCTTGGGCGCCCATGGGCGAGAGGGCCTCGCGGGCATCCCAGCCCAGGCCGCCGCTGTGGCAGAAGGACAGGTCGGCCTCTTCCAGCGCCCAGGGCAGCTGGGCCTTCATGGTGCCCAGCTTCATGGTGTTGCTGCGGGGTTCGAAGGCGGCCAGGATGCGCTGGTCCAGCCCCACCTTGCGGCGCAGGCCGTCCAGCGTGGTGCGGATGGCGGTGGGGTGGTGGGCGAAGTCGTCGTAGACCTTCACCCCACCGGCCTCGCCGCGCAGCTCCAGGCGTCGGCGCACGTTCTGGAAGCGGCCCAGCGCGGCCGCGCTGACCTCGGGCGCCACGCCCAGGTGCTCGGCCGCGGCGATGGTGGCCAGGGCGTTGAGCTGGTTGTGTTCGCCCAGCAGGCCCCACTCGACACGCGCGATCTTCATGGCACCACGCAACACGTCGAAGGCATGGGGTTCGCCGCGCGCGCGCAACGTGCCTGGCTCCTCCTTGCGGGCGCCGAAGCGCTGGACCTGGCTCCAGCAGCCGCGCGCCAGCACCCGCTGCAGGGCCTCCTCGCGGGCATTCACCACCAGACAGCCGGTGGACGGCACGGTGCGCACCAGGTGGTGGAACTGGGTCTCGATGGCGGCCAGGTCCGGGAAGATGTCGGCGTGGTCGTACTCGAGGTTGTTCAGGATGGCCGTGCGCGGCCGGTAGTGCACGAACTTGCTGCGCTTGTCGAAGAAGGCCGTGTCGTATTCATCGGCTTCGATGACGAATGCAGCCCCGTTTCCGAGCCTTGCGGAAACACCGAAGTTCTGCGGCACGCCACCGACCAGGAAGCCCGGCTGCAGGCCGGCGTCCTCCAGCACCCAGGCCAGCATCGAGGTGGTGGTGGTCTTGCCGTGGGTGCCGGCCACGGCCAGCACATGGCGGCCCTGAAGCACATGCTCGGCCAGCCACTGCGGGCCGCTGGTGTAGGGCAGGCCCGCGTCGAGGATGGCCTCCATCAGCGGGTTGCCCCGGGTGACGACGTTGCCCACCACGAAGAGGTCGGGTTGGAGCGACAGCTGTTCCGGGCCGAAGCCTTCGATCAGCTCGATGCCCAGGGCCCGGAGCTGGTCGCTCATCGGCGGATAGACGTTGGCGTCGCAGCCGGTGACGGTGTGGCCGGCTTCTCGCGCCAGGGCCGCCAGGCCGCCCATGAAGGTGCCGCAGATGCCCAGGATGTGAATGTGCATGGCGAAAAAGGGGTGGCGCAGACGCGATCGGCGATCGCGCCCGCGCGGGTTCAGCAGGTGAAGCTCTGGCGGCCGGCCCACTCGTCCCCGGGGACGAGGGTGATGGGTTCGCGCACGCAGGCGGCTTCCACGCAGAGCATGTGCCGCCAGTCCTCGGCGGGCAGGTCCGTCAGCTTGGACGCGCCTTCGGGTCCGGGGTTCCAGACCACGACGTCCTCGAAGTCGCTCAGGCTGATGAGCAGCTTGCGGCCCAGCTCGCGCAGGATCAGCTGGCGCGGGGCCTGGTGGTAGACGCGGTCGATGGCGCCGATGACCGCGGTGACGTCGCCCCACTGGTCGCCTTCGACGCCCAGCAGCGCATCTTCGTAATGGCAACCCTGCAGGCCCTCGAGCTGGGCCTTCTCGACGTTCTGGCAGCGCAGGTAGGTGTGCAGCGCGGCATGGAAGTCGAAGGGGGTTTCACCGGTGTTGGTGATGCACAGCTCGATGTCCAGGTCGCGTCCGGCCACGCTCACCGTCAGCTCGGCGGTGAAGCCGTGGGGCCAGTGGGTGCGGGTGGCCATGTCGTCGGTGAAGCGCAGCGTCGCAATCGCGTGCTCGCCCCGCACCACCGATTGCACCGGCGTCCAGCTGCGGGTGCGCACCAGGCCGTGGCGGGGCAGCGGGCCGCGTTCGTTGAACTGCGGGAAGATCACCGGCACGCCACCGCGCACCGAGGCGCCCACGCCGTAGCGGGCGGTGGGGGACAGGTAGAGCTGCTCCTCGCCGCCAGCCGGCATCCAGGACACCAGGTGGCCGCCATGCAGCAGCACGGTGGCCTGCGCGCCATCGGGCGCGCGCAGTCGGACGGCGGGCTGGCCGCGAAACTCGGTCAGACGGATGTCACTCATGCTTGGGCCAGGACGTCCTTGGCCGCGGCGAGGGTGGCGTCCAGGTCGGCGTCGCTCAGCGCGGCGCTGGTGAAACCGGCTTCGTACAGGGCCGGGGCCAGGTAGACGCCGCGCTCGAGCATGCCGTGGAAGAAGCGGTTGAAGCGGGCCTGGTCGGTGGTCATGACCTGCTGGTAGTTCTGCGGCAGCTCGGGCATGAAGAAGAAGCCGAACATGCCGCCCTCGCTGTCCACACTGAAGGGCACGCCGGCGGCATCCGCCGCAGCCTTCAGACCGGTCATCAGGCGGCGGGTCTTGGCGCCCAGGGCCTCGTGGAAGCCGGGCTTGGAGATTTCCTTCAGGGTGGCCAAACCGCAGGCGGTGGCCACCGGGTTGCCTGACAGGGTGCCGGCCTGGTAGACCGGGCCCAGCGGGGCCAGGTTCTGCATGATGCGCCGGCTGCTGGCGAAGGCCGCCAGCGGCATGCCGCCGCCGATCACCTTGCCGAACACCGAGATGTCGGGCGTGAAGCCGGGGATGGCCTTCGCATACAGGCTCTGGGCCGAACCCAGGGCCACGCGGAAGCCGGTCATCACCTCGTCGAAGATGAACAGCGCGCCGTGCTGGTCGCACAGCTCGCGGATGCGCTTGACGAAGGGCACGCTGGCACGCACGAAATTCATGTTGCCGGCGATCGGCTCAATCATCACGCAGGCGATGTCCTTGCCATGGGCCTGGAAGGCGGCCTCGATCTGCTCGACGTTGTTGTACTCGAGCACCAGGGTGTGCTGCACCACCTCGGCTGGCACGCCGGCGCTGGTGGGGTGGCCGAAGGTGGCCAGGCCCGAGCCGGCCTTGACCAGCAGGGCGTCGGCATGGCCGTGGTAGCAGCCCTCGAACTTGATGATCTTGCTGCGGCCGGTGGCGCCGCGCGCCAGGCGGATGGCGCTCATGCCGGCCTCGGTACCGGAAGACACCAGACGCACCTGTTCGATGCTGGGCACCAGGCCGATGATGGCCTCGGCCAGCTCGACCTCGCGTTCGGTCGGGGCGCCGAAGCTGAAGCCGTCGCGGGCGGCGGCCAGCACGGCTTCCAGCACGGCCGGATGGCCATGGCCCAGGATCATCGGGCCCCAGGAGCCGATGTAGTCGATGTAGCGCTGGCCCTCGGCGTCCCAGATGTAGGCGCCTTCGGCGCGGGTGATGAAGCGGGGCGTGCCGCCGACGGCGCGGAAGGCGCGCACCGGCGAGTTCACGCCGCCAGGGATGGACTGTTGGGCCCGTTCGAAGAGTTGGGCATTAGTGGACACGGCGGCGGCCTCCGGGCGCGGCAGGGGGTTCATCGGGAAAGCTGGGGGTGGGGCCGGGCGGATTCGGCTCGGGCGCGCCCTCGGCGGCTTGTTCATCCTCCGGGGGCAGGGCCCAGAAGAAGCGGTCGGGAATGACGTGGCCCATGCCGGGGCGGAAGCCGGCGTCCAGGCTCTGGTCCAGGAACTGCAGGGCCTCGCCGGTGGCGGCCTGGATCTCGGCGCCCACGGCCAGCAGGGCGGCCAGCGCGGCCGACAGGGTGTCACCCGCGCCGACGAAGCTGACGTCGAAGAGCTCGAACTTCTCGCCGGTCAGGGCGCCCTGGGCCGAGGCCAGCACGTTGTCAATGAACTGGCCCGCCTTGGCTGGCAGCATCACGCCGGTCACCAGCAGGTAGCGGGCGCCGTGTTCGGCGGCGGCCACGGCCAGCTCGCGCGGCGAGGCCGGGCGCTCGGACTCCCACTCGGGCAGCAGGAAGTCGGTCAGCGTCTTGTGGCTGCCCACCAGCACCTCGGTGGCCGGCAGGATCAGCTCGCGGAAGGCGTCCAGGTAGCTCTGGTGCTCGTCTTCCTCCAGCCAGGACAGGTTGGGCAGGTAGGACACCAGCGGAAGCTCCGCGTAGTCCGAGAGGATCTCGGCCACCGCGCTGACGTTCTCGGCGGAACCCAGGAAGCCGACCTTGAAGGCGCTGGCGGTGACGTCCTCCAGGATGCTGCGGGCCTGTTCCACCACCGCATCGCCTTCGATCAGGTGCTGGTCGAAGACCTCGGCGGTGTCGCGCATCAGCAGGGTGGTCACCACCGGCAGGGCGTGCGCGCCCATGGCCGCGATGGTGGCGATGTCACCCGCCACACCGCCAGCGCCGCTGGGGTCGCCGGCGTTGAAGCTCATCACGCAGGCGGGCGATGCGCCCGCATCCTGGGCGGTGCCGTCGGGGGTGGAGGCGTCGGAGGGGGATTCAATGTTCATGGCTGGGGCCGGTCGATGAAATAGGCAGAGGGCAGTCCGGCCGACGCGGGATCGCAGGATGTGTCGGGATGATGTTGCGCAAGTGTCGACAAAACCTTGTCGTAACCTTGCATCCCATCGCTATACTCGTACGGATTGTAGTGATCTGGCTTGGATACCGTGAGCGAAAACACAACCTGGATGTGCCTCATCTGCGGATGGATTTACGACGAGGCTGCCGGTGATCCCGAGCATGGCATTGCCCCGGGGACCAAATGGGAGGACGTGCCCATGAACTGGACCTGCCCCGAGTGCGGCGCACGCAAGGAAGATTTTGAGATGGTTCAGATCTGAACTGCTCCGCCATGCGCGAGCGGCAGTCGGTCAGACCCGTTGGGATGTAATTCGTGAGGGGGCGCGAGGTGACGGATTTGGGTCTGACGCAAACTGCGTCGCCAACCACCCGGGTGCTGGTGATTGACGACAGCAACACCATCCGGCGCAGTGCAGAAATCTTTCTGCGCCAAGGTGGTTACGAAGTGATACTGGCCGAAGATGGTTTCGACGCCTTGGCCAAGGTCAATGATTTCGAACCGGACCTCATCTTCTGCGACATCCTGATGCCGCGGCTCGATGGCTACCAGACCTGCGCCATCATCAAGCGCAATCCCCGGTTTGCCCAGGTGCCGGTGATCATGCTGTCTTCCAAGGACGGCGTGTTCGACAAGGCTCGTGGCCGCATGGTCGGTTCCGACGATTACCTGACCAAGCCTTTCACCAAGGACCAGTTGCTGCAGGCGGTGGCGCACTTCCGTGCGCTGGCCGTGCAGCGGTGATGCCGGCCGCGGCGCTCACGACCGTTGAGGCGTGCCGCGCCGTGGCGGTGCTGTTTTGCAGGGTAGCTTCATGAGCATCCAGAACATTCTTCTCGTCGACGACTCGAAGACCGAGTTGCATTACCTGTCCGAGATGCTGACCAAGCGTGGTTTCAGCGTGCGGACGGCCGAAAGCGGTGAGGAGGCCATGCGCCGCCTGTCCGAGGCCAAACCGGACCTGATCCTGATGGACGTGGTGATGCCGGGCACCAACGGCTTCCAGCTGACCCGCACCATCACCCGCGACCCCCGTTACGCCGATGTGCCGGTGATCATGTGCACCAGCAAGAACCAGGAGACCGACCGGGTGTGGGGGCTGCGTCAAGGCGCCCGCGACTATGTGGTCAAGCCGGTCGATGCCGATGACCTGATGGCCAAGATCCAGGCCCTGGGCTGAGCAGGCGGCGATGTCCAACAAGGAAGCGCTGCGAGAACTCCAGGTCCGGCTGGCCAACCGACTGCAGGCGGCCCGGGAGCGGCCCCGCGAGGCCGGCTGGCTGGCCGTGGAGTGCGCCGGGGCAGGGTTGCTGCTGCCGCTGGGGCAGGCCGGCGAAATCCAGTCCCTGCGGGATGTGACGCCGGTGCCCCACGCGGCGCCCTGGCTGGTCGGCGTCGCGAACGTGCGCGGTCAGCTCAACGCGGTGATGGACCTCGCAGCCTTCCTGGGGCTGCGCGAACGGGGTGCCGGGACGCGCACCGGGCAGTTGGTCGTGTTCAACCCGGGTCTGCGGGTCAACTCGGCTCTGCTGATCGACCGCCTGGTGGGGCTGCGTGACAGCGAACAGCTGCAACGCGTGACCGATGACCCGGGCCCCCGCCCGGCCTTTGCCGTGCGCCAGTGGCGCGACGGCCAGGGCAGGGTCTGGGATGAATTGGATCTGGCGGCCCTGGTCCAGGATCCGCTCTTTCTTGAAGTGGCTGCGGGTTGACGTGGCTGTCCTGTCGTGATTCGAGGCATTCCCTGAGAGGATGAGATGAGCCTGCTCGATCAGTTGAAGAACAAGTTTGCCGCCCGTTCGGCCTCTCAAGACTCGGATGCCGCGCAGGCGCCTGCCGCAGCAGCGGCGGCCTCGACCGATGCCGACCACGAAGTCGACCGCCTACTCGAACAGATCGATCAGCGGCTGGAGCAGTCCGCGGGTGCGGGCGATGTCCCACCGCCGGCCGCGGCCCTGCCGCCGGACGGGGACGACCCCGCGCTGTCCCAGCTGCCGCCGGATGTCTCCACCTTCGGCGAGGAATCCACCGGCCTGCCCCTGATCGGGCGCCGCCCCCTGTACGAGCAGCAGCGGCTGCTGCTGACCATGGTCGGTGCGGGGGCTGCCGTGTTCGTGATCACCGGTGCGCTCTCGCTGGGCGCCGCCAACCGGCAGGCCGGTCAGCTGACCGCCACCGGCCAGGCCCTGATGCAGTCGCAGCGACTGGCCAAGTCGGTGTCCCAGGCCCTGGTGGGCAGTCCGGCGGCCTTCCCGGAAGTGCGTGAAAGCGGCCAGGTGCTGGCCCACAACCTGCGTGGCCTGGCCAAGGGCAATGCGGATCTCTCGGCCGTGGGTGGCAGCACACAGGATGTGCTCTCGCCGCTGCTGCCGCTGGTGGACCGCGCCGAGAAGAACGCCGGTGTGGTGCTGGCCCAGCAGACCGTGCTGACGCAGGTGGGTCAGGCGCTGCGCCTGATCAACCGCCAGTCCTCCGACCTGTTGGAAACCGCCGAGACCGTGTCCTCGCTGAAGCTGCAGGGCAATGCCTCGCCGGTGGAGATCTCCGCGGTGGGTGAGCTGGTGATGCTGACCCAGCGCATCGGCAAGAGCGCCAACGAATTCCTGACGCTGGAAGGCGTGAGCCCCGAGGCCGTGTTCCTGCTGGGCAAGGACCTGAACTCCTTCCGCGAGATCGCCGACGGCCTGCTGCGCGGCAATGCCGAGCTGCGCCTGCCCGGCACCAAGGACGCCGCCACCCGCGAGCGCCTGGAGCAGCTGATCTCCCAATACGAGGAGACCCGGGCGCAGGCCACCGCCATTCTGGGCAACCTGCAAGGCCTGGTGGCCGCGCGTGAGGCCCAGAACGCGATCGTGGCGGATTCCGAGCCCCTGCGAAAGGGCTTGGAACAGGTGCAGCGCAGCCTCGAGAGCAGCGGCGGCCTGAGTGCAGGCTATCTGGTGGCCTTGCTGGTCTCGGCGGCGGCCATCCTGGCCGGCGGTGCCGGTCTGCTGCGTCTGTACGTGCGCAACCAGGCCCTGCGCGCCCAGCAGGCCGAAGCCCAGCGGGTGGCGGCCGAGGAGCAGGAGCGTGAAGCCAAGCGCGTGAACGACGCCAACCAGGCGGCCATTCTGCGGCTGATGAACGAGCTGCAGACGGTGGCCGAGGGCGACCTGACCCAGCAGGCCACGGTGACCGAGGACATCACCGGCGCCATCGCCGACTCGGTGAACTACACGGTGGAAGAGCTGCGCTCCCTGGTGGCCCAGGTGCAGGGCACGGCGGCCCGGGTGACGGAAACCACTCAGCAGGTGGAGCAGACCTCCACCGAACTGCTGGCTGCGTCCACCGAACAGCTGCGCGAGATCCGCGAAACCGGCGAATCGGTGCTGCAGATGGCCGTGCGCATCAACCAGGTGTCCGCACAGGCGCAGCAGACGGCCGCGGTGGCCCGCCAGTCCCTGGAGGCGGCGGACTCCGGCCGCAAGGCGGTGGCCGACACCATCGACGGCATGAACACGCTGCGCGAGCAGATCCAGGAAACCTCCAAGCGCATCAAGCGGCTGGGCGAATCCTCGCAGGAGATCGGCGAAATCACCGAGCTGATTTCCGACATTACCGAACAGACCAACGTGCTGGCGCTGAACGCCGCCATCCAGGCCGCGTCCGCCGGCGAAGCGGGCCGGGGCTTCTCGGTGGTGGCCGAAGAAGTGCAGCGGCTGGCCGAACGCTCGGCCGATGCGACGCGGCAGATCGCGGCCCTGGTAAAGACCATTCAGACCGACACCCAGGACGCCGTGGCCGCCATGGAGCAGTCGACCCAGGGTGTGGTGCAGAACGCGCAGCTGTCCGACGCGGCCGGTGCGGCCCTGGTCGAGATCGACCGCGTGACGCGCGAACTGTCCGAGCTGATCGACGGCATCTCGAACGAAGCCCGCAGCGAAGCCGAGTCCGCCAACGTGGTGGCGGCCAACATCCAGCACATCTTCGCGGTGACCGAACAGACCGGTGAGGGCACGCGTTCGACCGCGCAAATGGTTCATGACCTGTCGCGATCTGCCGATGAACTGCGTCAAACGGTGGACCGTTTCAAGATTGCCTGACCTTGCAGCAGGCAGCACGGCAGCCTGAGGGACGATGAAGGAACCCGGCACGACCATGGATTCAACTCACGATCAAGAACTGCCGGGAGACCTGAGCGCACTCGCCTGGGTCCAGGATGAGCTGCGCAGGACGCTCGACAACGCGCACAAGTCCCTGCGCCGCCAACTGCGCAACCAGGAGCAGCAGCCGGCCGACGTGCCCGCGCCAGCCTCCCACCCGGCCTTGCAGCAGGCCCGCAACCTGATCCACCAGGGCGTGGGAGCGCTGGAGCTGATCGGTCAGGTCAGCGCGGCCCGCGTGCTGCGTGCCAGCGAGCAGGTCGTGCAGCGCCTCGACCGCGGCGAGTTGGTCTGCGAGGCCGCGCCGGTCGAAGCGATCGAGAAGGCTTCTTTCGCGGTGCTGGATTTCCTGGGGCGGCAACTGGCCGGACGGGCTCCGTCGGAGCTGGGGCTGTTCCCGCAATACCGTGAGGTCATGACCCTGGCCGGCGCGGAGCGCATCCATCCCTCGGACCTCTGGGAATCCCTGCCGGTGTTGCCGGCCTCGGCCCCCGGCGCTGCCATGGCGCCGGACCCGCGGGTGCGTCAGGCGGTCGAGGCCCGTCTGCTGAAGTACCTGCGCGGCGATGTGGCGGCGGCCCGTCGCATGAGTGATGCCTTTGCCCAGTTGGGCGAGCGCGCCGAGGGCCGGCTGGGTCTGGCCTGGCGGCTTGCCTCGGCCTTCTTCGAGGCGCAGGCCCAGGGGCTGCTGCCGCCGGATCTGCTGGCCAAGCGACTGGCCTCGCGCCTGCTGGTCCAGCTGCGGGCGGTGGAGCGCGGCGTGCAGGATTGCCCGGACCGCCTGCTGCAGGATCTGCTGTTCTTCTGCGCCCGCGCCCGCCGTGACGATGTCCAGGCGCCGCGCCTGTCTCAGGTGGCGCGCCAGTGCGATCTGCCGGCGCTGGACAGCGCCGATTACGAACACAGCCCGCTGGGCCGCTACGACCCGGCCCTGGTGCCGCAGGCCCGGCGTCGCGTGGCCGCGCTCAAGGAGAGCTGGTCGCTGGTGGCTGCCGGTGAACTGGCCTCCCTGGCCAGCCTGCACGAGCAGACCGCCCAAGTGGGCGAGTCGATCCGCCAGATCTACCAGGACGGCGAGCGGCTGGCCCAGGCCCTGCAGGCCGCCACCGAGAGCGCCGTGCAGGCGGGGCGCGGTCCTTCGCCCGAGCTGGCGATGGAGGTGGCCACCACGCTGCTGTGCCTGGATGCCTCCCTGGACGAGGCCGATCCCGAGCACCCGGACCTGCAGGATCGCATCCAGCAGGTGGCGCAGCGCCTGGAGATGGTCACCGCAGGCGGTTCAGCACCGCCGCTGGAGCCCTGGGTCGAGGCCCTGTACCGTGAGGTTTCCGACCGTCAGTCCATGGGCAGCGTGGTGCAGGAACTGCGCGCCACCCTGGCCGAGATCGAGCAGCAGCTCGACCGCTTCAACCGCAATGCGGACGAGCGCGAGGCGCTCACGCCGGTGCCCAACCAGTTCAACGCCATGCGCGGCGTGCTCTCGGTGCTGGGGCTGGATCAGGCGGCGCAGGCCGTGCAGCGCATGCGCGACGACGTGGCTGCCGTGCTGGCCCAGGACGCCGACGCCTCCCGCGCGACCGACCAGCTGGCCGACAACCTGGGGGCGCTGTCCTTCCTGATCGACATGCTGGGCGTGCAACCCCAGCTGGCCAAGGCCCTGTTCCGCTTCGACCCGGCGACCGGCCGGTTTGCAGCGCTGATGGGGCGCGCCAAGGCGGCGGCCAAGCCGGTGGAGGTCGAGTCCGCCCTGCTGGACCAGGTGCAGACCCTGGCCCGCAGTGCCGAGCAGGAGAATGTCTCCACCGAGGATCTGCATCGTCACCTGGAGGGCCTGGCCGATCAGGCCGTCGCGGCCGACCAGCCCGACGTGGCTCAGGTGGTGAGCCAGGCCCGCGAGGCGCTGGCCCAGGCCCAAACCCAGGACGCGCACGCCGAGGAGGCCGCGCGGGCCGATGTGGTGCAGGCCCTGGCATCGCTGGCCACGCCTCCGGCGCCGCCGGCTGCGATGCCGTCGCCCGCACCTGCGGGCGACGACGATGACGACATGCGCGAGATTTTCCTGGAGGAAGCGCGCGAGGTGCTCGAGCAGGCCCGTGAGGGTCTGGCGGGCCTGCGCGCGGACGCCACCGATCTCGAGGCCATGACCACGGTGCGGCGTGCCTTCCACACGCTCAAGGGCAGCTCCCGCATGGTTGGCCTCACCGCCTTCGGCGAGGCGGCCTGGTCGTGCGAGCAGCTCTACAACGCCCGCTTGGCCGAGGCGGTGGTGCGTGCCGATGAGCCGCTGTGCGATTTCACCGGCCGTGCCCTGGATCAGCTGGAAGACTGGATCGGCCGTGTGGCCGAGGGCCAGGACGACGCGCCCCAGGGGGCGCCCCTGATGGCCGAGGCGCAGGCCCTCCGCCTGGGTGGATCGGCCTTGCCTGCCGACCTGACGCTGCGTGCGGAGCCGGCTTCGGCAGAGGCTCCGGAACTGCCCGAGCTCACCGAGATGCCCGAGGTCTCTGAGCCAGCCGATGCGTCGGCAGCCTGGGCGGCCGCCACCATGCCCTTGCCGGTGCTGGACGAGACCCTCGGCGAGGCAGTGGAGCCGACGCCGGAGGTGGATCCGCATCTGATCGACCTCGACCTGGACCTGGATGCCGGTACGGGCCCCGCAGACGCGGTCGTGCCCGATCTGGATCTGGACCTGAGCGTCGAGGCCCCGGCCCCCGCGCTGTCGACCGGTGAGTCGTCCGAGGAGCGCCTGTCGCTGCTGGAACTGCCGGCGGACCTGCGTGACGTGGTGGCCACCGGCGAGGTCGACGACGAGCCGCAAACCACCCTCGAGCCGCCGTCTGACTTGGCCGGCGGGCTGCCGCCGGGGTGGTCGGATACCCAGTTGGACGAAGCGTCGGAGCCTGCTCCCGCGCCTGCTCCCTCCCCACGCGAGGAGCCCGTGTTGCTGGAGGCGTGGGTCTCCGAAGAGCTGCACGAGCGTGTCAACGGGCTGCAGGAGGCACCCAGTGCTCCCGAGGCAGACACGCCGCCATCGCCCCCGGCCGAAGAGACTTCGGAGCTGCGGGTGGACGGTTCGGTCGAGGACCAGGACGCGCCGCCTGCACCGGAGGCCGTGCCGCCCGAGGCACCTTGGGCCGAGACGGCCGCCGGGTCGATGGCCGATGTCTCTGTGGAGCCGAGCTCCGAGGCCCCTGCAGCGTCCGAGTCTGCCCCCGAACCTGCGGTGGAGGCGCCGTCCCCGGAGGACGATGCCGAGCGCTACAAGGTGGTGGGTCCGCTGCGCATCCAGATCGCGCTGTTCAACATCTACCTCAACGAGGCCGACGAGCAGTCGCGCCGCTTGAGCACCGAGCTGTCCGAATGGCAGCTGGAGCTGGACCGTCCGGTGGGTGAAACCGCCGTGGCGCTGGCGCACTCGCTGGCGGGCAATTCGGCCACCGTGGGCTTCCAGGATCTCTCCAACCTGGCCCGCCGGCTGGAGCATGCGCTGGAGCGCTCCCAGGCCCGCGGTCGCGGCGAGGCGGCCGAAGCCGAGCTCTACCTCGGTGTGGCCGAAGAGATCCGCCGCCTGCTGCATCAGTTCGCGGCCGGCTTCCTCAAGCCCGTGCAGACGGACATCCTCGAGCGCCTGAGCGCGCACGAGCACGACGAGGTCCAACTGAACGAGCGTCTGGCCGCCCTGAGCGAGGCCGCCTTGCCCGGCGGCGAGGGCGACGAAGGTCCGGAGGTCTCCGAGGACGACCTGGATCGGCCGGTGACGTCCTTTGCTTCGCTCAATCCCCTGGGGGAGGTGAAGTTCTCCGCGCTGGAGGATGCCGAGCCCTCGCCCGGCGCCGGTGGCACGCCGCTGCGCGCCGAACCGGTCGGCGCGGCCACCCTGCTGGGCGAGCAGATCGAGGCGGCCGACGCGATCGACGCCGAGCTCTTCGACATCTTCGTGGACGAGGGGGCCGAGCTGCTGCCCCAGCTGGCCGAGCACCTGCGCCAGTGGGAGGCCCAACCCGATCAGATGAATGCCGGCGTGGCGGCGATGCGGGCCCTGCACACCTTCAAGGGCGGTGCCCGGCTGGCCGGCGCCATGCGCCTGGGCGAAATGGCCCACCGGCTGGAGACGGCGATCGAGCGCCACATGGCACGCGGTCAGGTGGAGGCCGGTGCGATCAGCCCGCTCCACCAAGGCGTGGACCAGCTGGCCGAGGAGTTCGCCCGCTTGCAGGCCGGCGGCTTCGAGGCACTGCCGGAGGTGGTCGCAGCCACTGCATCCGTGCCGGAGCTGGAGCCCGTGGCGCCCGAGAGCCTGGTGCAGGCCCTGGTTTCCGAGCCGGCCCCTGCCGACACGCAGCCGGCGGCTGTGCCCGCCGAGAGCGCTTCCTCCCCGATGCCCGACGTGCGGGTGGACTGGTCGCGCCTGGCCAAGGGCTTCGCGGCCGCAGGCCATGCCCCGTCCGACCTCGGCACCGCCGCCGATCTGGCGGCCGGCAGCGTGCGCGTGCGTGCGCCCCTGCTGGACCGCATGGTGAGCCATGCCGGTGAAGTGGGCATCGCCCGCGCTCGCATGGAGGCCGACGTCGGCCAGATGCAGGGCAGCCTGCGCGAGCTGACGGACAACCTGGAGCGTCTGCGCCGGCAGCTGCGCGACCTGGAACTGCAGGCCGAGACGCAGATGGCCACCCGCATCGAGGCGGCGCGCAGCTCGCAGCAGTCCTTCGACCCGCTCGAGATGGACCGCTTCACCCGGGTGCAGGAACTGACCCGGATGATGGCCGAGTCGGTGTCCGACGTGGGCACCGTGCAGCGCAGCCTGCTGCAGACCTTGCAGGACGCGGAAGACCAGCTGGCCATGCAGGCCCGTCTGGCGCGCGACCTGCAGGACGATCTGCTGCGTGCCCGGATGGTGGAGTTCGACACCCTGTCGGACCGCCTCTACCGTGTGGTCCGCCAGGCCGCCAAGGAGACCGGCAAGCAGGTGCGCCTGAACCTGTCCGGTGGCGGCATCGAAATGGACCGTGCGGTGTTGGACCGCATCGCACCGCCGCTGGAGCATCTGCTGCGCAATGCCGTGGTGCACGGCATCGAGCCGGCCGGCCTGCGCGAAGCCATGGGCAAGCCGGCCGTCGGCGGCATCGAGGTGCTGGTGCGCCAGAGCGGCAACGAAGTGCAGCTGGACGTGCGCGACGACGGCGCGGGCCTGAACCTGGCCCGCATCGCCGAACGGGCGACGGCCGCAGGCCTGCTGAACGCGGACAGCCGGCCGACCGAAGCCGAGCTGGCCTCGCTGATCTTCGCGCCGGGTTTCACCACGGCCGAGGAAGTGACCGAGCTGGCTGGCCGGGGCGTGGGCATGGACGTGGTGCGCACGGAAGTGACCGCCATGGGCGGTCGCATCGAGACCGCCAGCACCTCCGGGCAGGGCACGGCCTTCCGCATGCTGCTGCCGCTGACCACCGCCGTGACGCAGGTGGTGCTGATGCAGGCGGGCAACCAGACCGTGGCCGTCCCGTCCACCCTGGTGGAAACCGTGCGGCGCGTGCCGGCGGCCGAGATCGAGCAGGCCTATGCCCAGGGCGTCCTGCGCCATGGCGAGGAGGACCTGCCCTTCTTCTGGCTGGGGTCCCTGCTGCAGGACGCCTTGCGGGGGGCGGCGGACGGTCGCACCCTGCCGGTGGTGGTGGTGCGAAGCGCGGACCAGCGCGTGGCCATTCACGTCAGCCAGATCCTGGGCAACCAGGAAGTGGTGGTGAAGAACCTGGGGCCGCAGCTCTCGCGCCTGCCGGGCCTGGCCGGCATGTCGGTGCGGGCCAGCGGCGAGACGGTGCTGATCTACAACCCGGTCGCGCTGGTGGCGGTGTATGGTGCCGAAGTGCGCGCCCAGCTGCAGGCCGCCGCGGCGGGCGCCGGGCCGGAAACCCTGGTGCCGGTGGTGCAGCCGGTCGAGCCCGAGGTGAAGGCCCCGCTGGTGCTGGTGGTGGACGATTCGCTCACGGTGCGCCGGGTCACCCAGCGCCTGCTGCAGCGCGAAGGCTACCGCGTGGCGCTCGCCAAGGACGGCCTGGAAGCCCTGGAGCGGCTGGCCGAGGAAACCCCGGTGGTCATGCTGTGCGACATCGAGATGCCGCGCATGGATGGTTTCGACCTGATGCGCAACGTCCGCGGGGATGTCCGGCTGGCTTCGCTGCCGGTGATCATGATCACCTCCCGCATCGCCGAGAAGCACCAGGAGCACGCTCGCGAACTGGGCGTCAACCACTACCTGGGCAAGCCCTACGACGAAGACCTGCTGCTGAAGCTGGTCCAGGGCTACGTCCAGGCCGGGGTGGAGGCCTGACTTGGGCGCTGACGCGGCCGGGCCTCAGGGCGCAGCGGTCGCGTCGTCGCTCGGTCCTTCCTCGTCACCATGACCCAGTTGCTGGAGCAGTTGGCAGCCCTCACCGGGCTGCGTGACCGGGATGCGCTGGATGCCGGTCTGGTGGCCGCTGTGGCCGACCTGACGCGGGCCCGCCGGGTGGCGGTGCACCGTGTGGTGGGTGATGAAGGCGCCCAGCGCTGGCTCACGCGGGCCCAGCGCGGCGAAGCCTCTTCCGCCCCGGTCATGGTGTCCATGTGGACCGACAGCGGCGACCAGCCGGCCCTGGACGAGCAGCCGGCCTGGCGGGACTGCCTGCTCACCGGGCGCCCCCGGACCTGGCGGGCCAGCGACAACCTCAGCCTCTTTCCCCTGCCGGGCCAGGTGGGGCAGGGCGGGGTGGTCGAGGTGGTGACCGAGCGCGCGCCCACGCCGGCCCAGGTCCGCAGCATCAACGCAGTGCTGGCGGTGGTGCGCAACCAGCTGGGTTTGCTGGACTACAGCGAGCGGGACACCCTCACCGGCCTGCTCAACCGCAAGAGTTTCGACGACTCGTTCTACAAGGCGGCCATCCAGCCCGTGCAGGACCTGCTGCCGGATGGGCAGGCCGAGCGTCGCCAGACCGCGCCGCCGCGGTACTGGCTGGCGGTGCTGGACATCGACCACTTCAAGCAGGTCAACGACAACTTCGGCCATGTCATCGGCGACGAGGTGCTGCTGATCGTCTCCCAGCTGATGTGCAGCACCTTCCGCTACTACGATCAGCTTTACCGCTTCGGGGGCGAAGAGTTCGTGGTGCTCTTGCGCTGTGCCACCGAGGAAGACGCCTTCCTGGCCTTCGACCGGTTCCGTTCCCGCGTGGCCACCCACAGCTTTCCGCAGGTCCAGCGGCTCACCTTGAGCATCGGCTTCACCGATGTCCGCCCCGGCGACACCCCGGTGGCGGCCGTGGAGCGGGCGGACCGGGCCGTCTACTTCGCCAAGAACCATGGCCGCGACCAGGTGCGCTGCCTGGAGGCCCTGATCCGCCAGGGACAACTGGCGGACGACGATAAGGCCAGCGACGTCGAATTCTTCTAGGCGCCACGCCGACGCCCCTCTGCCTCAGGGGGCGGACTTGCTGCGGTCCTTCACCACGGCGTAGCGTGCCAGGGTGTGTTGCCGGGCCACGGCATGGTCCACGATCGGCAGCGGGTAGTCCGCTTCCAACCGCAGTCCGGCTTCGGCCAGCTCCAGCGGGCGGGCCTGCCAGGGGGCGTGGATGGCGCTGGCTGGCAGCTTGGCCAGCTCGGGCACATAGCGCCGGATGAACTTGCCCTCGGGGTCGAACTTCTCGCTCTGGGTCACCGGGTTGAAGATGCGGAACCAGGGCTGGGCGTCGCAGCCCGTGGAGGCCGCCCACTGCCAGCCGCCGTTGTTGGCGGCCAGGTCGAAGTCGTTGAGGTGCAGGGCGAACCAGGCCTCGCCACGCCGCCAGTCGATGCCCAGGTCCTTGACGAGGAAGCTGGCGGTCACCATGCGCAGCCGGTTGTGCATGTAGCCCGTCTGCGCCAGCTGGCGCATCGCGGCGTCCACCAGCGGGTAGCCGGTGCGACCCTGGCACCAGGCCTCGAAATGCGCATCGGCCGTCTTGCCATGGGCCCAGTGGATGGCTTCGTACTCGGGTCGGAAGGCATGGCCCACCACATGCGGGTGGTGGTGCAGGATCTGATGGTAGAAATCGCGCCAGACCAGCTCGGACAGCCAGACCTCGGCA
Organism: Ideonella dechloratans; assembly: GCF_021049305.1. Lineage (GTDB taxonomy): Bacteria > Pseudomonadota > Gammaproteobacteria > Burkholderiales > Burkholderiaceae_C > Ideonella > Ideonella dechloratans. The sequence goes on along the minus strand of NZ_CP088081.1, from coordinate 2,966,424 downwards.
CCTCGCGAGCCGGCTTCCATGCGCTGCCAGGCCTCGCGGGCCAGACGCCGGATGGACACCGTGCCGAAGCGCAGGTGGGTGCTCAGGTAGCTGGGGCCCTTGACGGCCGGGAAGTCCCGCGCGCGGTCGTAGTCGTCGATGCGTTCCAGGAAATCGGCCAGCAGTTCCTGGGCGCCCGCAGAGCCGGAGGGCAGTCGCAGGCGGTGCAGATCGGTGCGCTGGAAGTCGATGTCCTGCAGTTCCGGCACCCCCGTGGCCGGCCCCAGCGCCGCTTCGGGCCAGGGCGCCAGCGCGCCGGCATGGCGGGCCACCGGATAGGCCTTCAGGTAGAAGGGCGTCAGCTTCTTCAGCCAGGCGTTCTTGTAGGGGGTGAAGACCGAGAACGGCGTGCCGCCGGCGGTCATCACCTCGTCGCGCTCGAAGATCACATGGTCCTTGCCGGTGTAGAAGGACACATCCTCGTTCGCCAGCTCCCCCCGCACTGCGCCGTCCCGGGCCAGGGCGTCGGGTTCGTCGTCGTGATTGGCATAGACGACCTGCACACCCAGCGTGCGGGCCAGCTCGGCCACCACCTGACGGGCACGGCCATGGCGCACCAGCAGCCTCACCCCGTCGACGCCATGGGACAGGCCCAGGGCCTGCAGCTGGTGGTCCAGGTCCACCAGGCTGTCACGGATGAACTCCACCCGCCGGTCCTGGCGGGGCAGGGGGGTGAGGATGTCGGTGTCGAAGACGAAGAGGCAGAACACCTGGCGGGCGGCTCGGCAGGCCGCGTACAGGGCGGCGTGGTCCTCGGCGCGCAGATCGCGCCGGAACCAGACCAGGGCACGGTCGAATCGGGTCGTCATGGCGTGAGTGTCGCGGCATTTGCCCGACCCTGGGGAGCACTGAAATAGAATGTGCGCCATGGCGGCGGACGGCATCAACCTCACCAATCAGTTTCTGATCGCGATGCCGGGCATGGCGGATGAGCGCTTTGCCGGCTCCGTGGTCTATCTGTGCGAACACAACGACCAGGGCGCCTTGGGCCTGGTGGTGAACAAGCCGGTGGACATCAACCTGGGCGAGCTGTTCGAGAAGATCGACCTGACCCTGAGCGACGCCACCCTGGCCGAGCAGCCGGTGTATTTCGGCGGCCCGGTGCAGACCGAGCGCGGTTTCGTGCTGCACGACGCCGGCCCGGCCGACGAGGGGGAGGCCTACAGTTCCACCCTGAATGTGCCCGAGGGTCTGGCCATGACCACCAGCAAGGACGTGCTGGAGGCCATCGCCCGCGGTGATGGTCCCAGGCGCGTGCTGGTCACCCTGGGCTACAGCGGCTGGGGGGCGGGCCAGCTGGAGGACGAGCTGGGCCGCAACGGCTGGCTGACCGTCCCGGCCGATCCGGCCATCATCTTCGACACCCCGGTGGACGAGCGCTACATGAAGGCGCTGGCCCTGCTGGGGGTCGATCCGCGCATGCTCTCGCAGGAAGCGGGGCACGCATGAGCGCTGGTGGCCTGTCCACCTCGTCGTTCCTGGCGTTCGATTTTGGCGAGAAGCGGGTGGGCGTGGCCACCGGTTCGGGCCTGATGCGCCAGGGGCAACCCCTGCGCACCGTGACCGCCCAGGGCGACGCCCGGTTTGCCGCCATCGCCGCGCTGATTGCGCAATGGCAACCTGACGCGCTGGTGGTGGGCGTACCGTTCCACCCCGATGGCGCCGAGCATGAGAACACCCGTCGGGCACGCAGGTTCGCGCGCCAGCTGCACGGGCGTTTCCGTCTGCCCGTCCACGAGGTGGACGAGCGCTACACCACCACCGAGGCCCTGTCCGCGGGCGCCGCCGACGCCGACGCCGCGTCCGCCGCCCTCATCCTCGATCAATTCTTCCGGGAGCACCCCAGCCCATGAGCAGCCTGTCCCTCGATGCCGAGGCCCTGTACGTCGAATTGCGTCAGGGCGTCAAAAGCCTGTTGAAGCCCGAGCTGTCCCTGGTGGGCATCTGGTCGGGCGGGGCCTGGCTGGCCGAGCGCCTGCAGGCCGACCTGGGCCTGCCCGGCGAGCATGGGGTCATCTCCAGCACCCTGCACCGCGATGACTTCGGCGCCCGCGGTCTGGCCAGCACCGCCGACGCCACCCATCTGCCCTTCGCCATCGATGGCCGCCACATCCTGCTGATCGACGACGTGCTCTACACCGGCCGCACGATCCGCGCGGTCATCAACGAGCTGTTCGACTTCGGCCGGCCGGCCAGCGTGCAGCTGGCGGTGCTGGTGGACCGGGGCGGGCGCGAGCTGCCCATCCAGCCGGCTTTCGCCGCCGCCCGCGTGACCTTGCCGGCGGCCCAGCGCCTGTCGCTGGCCCGCACCGACGGCAGCGCCTTCACCTTCACCCTCCAAGAGGAGCACTGAATGCTCTCCAAGCGCAATCCGCAGCTCAACCAGCACGGTGAGCTGATCCACCTGCTGACCACCGAGGGCCTGCCCCGCGACGTCATCCACCACATCCTGGACACCGCGGGCACCTTCCTGTCGGTCAATGACCGGGAGGTGAAGAAGGTGCCGCTGCTGCGCGGCAAGAGCGTGTTCAATCTGTTCTTCGAGAACAGCACCCGCACCCGCACCACCTTCGAGATCGCGGCCAAGCGCCTGTCGGCCGACGTGGTCAACCTGGACATCGCCAAGTCCAGCACCGCCAAGGGCGAGACCCTGCTGGACACGGTGGCCAACCTCTCGGCCATGCACGCCGACATGTTCGTGGTGCGCCACAGCGAATCGGGCGCACCCTACCTGATCGCCCAGCACTGCGCGCCGCATGTGCACGTGGTCAACGCCGGTGACGGCCGCCATGCCCACCCCACCCAGGGGCTGCTGGACATGTACACGATCCGCCACTTCAAGAAGGACTTCACGCAGCTGAGCGTGGCCATCGTCGGCGACATCGTCCACTCGCGCGTGGCCCGCTCGGACATCCACGCCCTGACCACCCTGGGCGTGCCGGACATCCGCGCCGTCGGCCCCAAGACCCTGGTGCCCGGCGACCTGGCCGGCATGGGCGTGCGGGTCTGCCGCGACCTGGCCGAGGGCATCCGCGGCGCCGACGTGATCATCATGCTGCGCCTGCAGAACGAGCGCATGAGCGGCGCGATGCTGCCCAGCGCCGGCGAGTATTTCAAGACCTACGGCCTGACCGACGAGAAGCTGGCCCTGGCCAAGCCCGACGCCATCGTGATGCACCCGGGCCCGATCAACCGCGGCGTCGAGATCGACTCGCCGGTGGCCGATGGCACCCACAGCGTGATCCTGCCCCAGGTCACCTTCGGCATCGCCGTGCGCATGGCGGTGATGTCCATCATCGCGGGGAACGAAGCATGAAAGTCCTGATCCGCAACGGCCGCGTGGTGAACCCGGCCACCGGCCGCGACGAGCGCGCCGACATCGCCGTGGCCGCGGGCCGCATCCGCAGCATCGGCAACATTGCCGCCGACTTCACGCCCGAGCGCATCATCGAGGCCGAGGGTTGCGTGGTCTCGCCCGGCCTGGTGGACCTGTCGGCCCGCCTGCGCGAGCCCGGCCACGAGCACGAGGGCATGCTGGAGAGCGAGCTCAACGCCGCGGCCGCCGGCGGCGTCACCAGCCTGGTCTGCCCGCCCGACACCGACCCGGCGCTGGACGAGCCCGGCCTGGTGGACATGCTGAAGTTCCGCGCCCGCAAGCTCAGCCTCTGCCGGCTCTTCCCGCTGGGGGCGCTCACGCGCGGCCTGGCCGGTGAATCGCTGACCGAGATGGTCGAGCTGACCGAGTCCGGCTGCGTGGGCTTTTCCCAGGCCGAGACCCCGATCCGCGACACCCAGGTGCTGCTGCGGGCGCTGCAGTACGCCTCGACCCACGGCTACCCGGTGTGGCTGCGGCCGCAGGATGCCACGCTGGGCAAGGGCGTGGCCGCCAGTGGCGCGGTGGCCACCCGGCTGGGCCTCTCTGGCGTGCCGGTGGCTGCCGAGACCATCGCCCTGCACACCATCTTCGAGCTGGTGCGCGCCACCGGTGCGCGGGTGCACCTGTGCCGTCTGTCCAGCGCGGCCGGTGTGGCCCTGGTGCGCCAGGCCAAGGCCGATGGCCTGCCCATCACCGCCGACGTCAGCATCCATTCGCTGCACCTGACCGACGTGGACATCGGCTACTTCAACTCGGCCATGCGCCTGAGCCCGCCGCTGCGCCAGCAGGCCGACCGCGAGGCGCTGCGCGCCGGCCTGGCCGACGGCACGATCGACGCGCTGGTGTCGGACCACACCCCGGTGGACGCGGACGCCAAGACCGTGCCCTTTGCCGAGGCCGAGCCCGGTGGCACCGGCCTGGAACTGCTGCTGAGCCTGGCGCTCAAGTGGGGGCAGGACAGCGGCCTCTCGCTGGCCGACACGCTGGCGCGCATCACCAGCAAGCCGGTGCAGGTGCTGGGCGAATCGCTGGGGTCGCTGGCCGGCAGCGCCGGGCAGATCGTCGAGGGCGGCGTGGCCGACCTCTGCGTCTTCGACCCGGCGGCCGTCTGGCAGGTGAGCCCGGCCGTGCTCAAGAGCCGCGGCAAGTCCACGCCCTTCGACTTCAGTCACAGTGGCATGGCGCTGCCGGGCCAGGTGCGTGCCACGCTGGTGGCGGGCACCGTGGCCTACCAGGCACGCTGAGTCCGTGCCGGGGTTGTTGTTGCGCCTGCCGCTGGCGCTCTGGCGCCTGGGGCGGCTGGCGCTGCACTTGCTGCATGGCATGGCCATGGTGGCCCTGCGCTTCCGCCATCTGGACGCCAAGGGCCGCCAACCCTATGTGCAGTGGTGGAGCGGCAAGCTGATCCGCCTGATCGGCGCCCGGCTGGACCTGCAGGGCACGCCGCGTCCGGGCGCCACGCTGTTCATCGCCAACCATGTGTCCTGGCTGGACATCGCCAGCATCCATGCGGGCTGCCCGCAGGCGCGCTTCGTCTCCAAGGCCGATGTGCTGCGCTGGCCGCTGCTGGGCTGGCTGATCCGCCACGTCGGCACGCTGTTCATCGAGCGCGAGCGCAAGCGTGACGCGCTGCGGGTGGTGCACCAGATGGCCGAGGCCCTGCGTCAGGGTGATTCGGTGGCGGTCTTCCCGGAGGGCACCACCGGCCCCGGGCCGCGGGTGCTGCCCTTCCATGCCAATCTGCTGCAGGCGGCCATCGCGGTGGAGGCGCCGGTGCAGCCCATCGTGCTGCGCTACAGCGAGCCGGGACAGGTCTTCGGCACGGCGGCGCAGTACATCGGCGACACCACGCTGATCGGCAGCATCTGGAAGATCATCAGCGCCCGCGGGCTGGTGGTGCATGTGCACTTCCTGCCCGCCCAGGCCACCGCCCATGCCGACCGGCGGGCGCTGGGAGAGTTCCTGCAGTCCCTGCTGCAGGCGGAGCTGGATCAGGCCGCTGCGGCCTGATCGCAGGCTTCAGCGGCCGCTCAGGCCTTGCCCTGGCTGGCCACGGCCGCGGCGGCCTTGGCCACCGCCTCGGCGTCGCCCAGGTAGTAGTGGCGGATCGGCTTCAGGGCCTCGTCCAGCTCATAGACCAGCGGCACGCCGTTGGGGATGTTCAGGCCCACGATGTCCTGGTCGCTGATGCCGTCCAGGTACTTCACCAGGGCGCGGATGGAGTTGCCGTGCGCCGAGATGATCACGCGCTGGCCGCTCTGGATCGCCGGGGCCAGCACCTCGTTCCAGCAGGGCAGCACGCGGGCCACGGTGTCCTTCAGGCATTCGGTCAGGGGCACCTGTTCCGGCTGGAGCTTGGCGTAACGCGGGTCCTGGCGCTGGCCGCGCGGGTCGTCGGCCTCCAGGGCGGGCGGCGGGGTGTCGTAGCTGCGGCGCCAGATCAGCACCTGCTCATCGCCGTACTGCTTGGCCATGTCGGCCTTGTTCAGACCCTGCAGACCGCCGTAGTGGCGTTCGTTCAGGCGCCAATCCTTCACCACCGGCAGCCAGATGCGGTCCATCTCCTCCAGGCAGTAGTTCAGGGTGTGGATCGCCCGCTTGAGCACCGAGGTGTAGGCGATGTCGAAGTCGTAGCCCTCGGCCTTGAGCAGCTTGCCCGCGGCCATGGCCTGGGAGATGCCGGTGGGGGTCAGCTCCACATCGGTCCAGCCGGTGAAGCGGTTTTCCAGGTTCCAGGTCGATTCGCCGTGGCGGATCAGGACAAGCTTGTGCATGGCTTTCGAGATCGGTTGCGGCTGCCCGCGGCAGCCAGGGTGGGGGAAGGGCGCGAAGCCCTCGATTCTATAATTCGCGGCCTTTCACTCCCCCTGGAATTCCGTCCCATGAGCAGCAACGTCCAATTCCTGATCGACAACTGGGTGCTGGTGGCCGCCGCGGTGGTTTCCGGCGCCCTGCTGCTGCGCCAGTCCCTGGCCGGGGGCGCGGGCCAGGGCATCAGCCCGGACGAAGCCGTGCGCCTGATGAACCGCGAGAAGGCCGCGGTGATCGACGTCTGCGAACCGGCCGAGTTCGCCGCGGGGCATGTGATCGGCTCGCGCAGCATCCCCCTGGCGACGCTGGGCAGCGCCCAGAACCTGCCGGCCAACAAGGAGCAGCCGGTGATCGTGGTGTGCGCCTCGGGCATTCGGGCCACCCGTGCCGCCGCCCAGCTGCGCAAGCAGGGCTATGCCCAGGCGCAGGTGCTGCGCGGCGGCATGAAGGCCTGGCGCGAGGCGGGCCTGCCGGTCGAGACCGGCACCAAGGGCAAGGCCTGATCGGTCTTTCGGGGGTGTGTGCCGGGGTGCGAGGTACCGGCCGGGGTAAGACCTTGCGGCAGCAGGCTTTTTGGGCCGCTGCCCACAATGTCAGCCCTGATCGAATGATTTTTGCGAGTCCGCCATGAACAAGGTGCTGATGTACACCACCCAGGTCTGCCCCTACTGCCTGCGCGCCAAGGCCCTGCTCAAGCAGCGCGGCGTCGAGGCGATCGAGGAGATCCGGGTGGACCTGGACCCGGCCCAGCGCGACACCATGATGGAACGCACCGGCCGTCGCACCGTGCCGCAGATCTTCATCGGCGACACCCATGTGGGCGGTTGCGACGACCTGATGGCGCTGGACCAGCGCGGCGGCCTGATGCCCCTGCTGCAAGGGGCCTGAGCCGGGTCACGGGGGCGCCACGCCCCTGCGCCATAATCGGCGGCCTCACGGCCCGCCCACCATGCCGGTGGCGGGCCCGGTTTTTCTGAAAGTGACCCATGGCCGACCAAGATCAGAACCCCGTGTTCCAGCTGCAGCGCGTCTACCTGAAGGACCTGTCGCTGGAGCAGCCGAACTCCCCGCAGATCCTGCTGGAGCAGCAGCAGCCCCAGGTCGACATCCAGCTGAACATGGGTGCCGAGCCGATCGCCGAAGGCGTCTTCGAAGTGACCGTGACGGCCACCGTCACCACCACCGTGGGCGACCGCACGCTGTTCCTGGTCGAAGCCAAGCAGGCCGGCATCTTCGAGATCCGCAACGTGCCGCAAGACCAGCTGCAGCTGCTGGTGGGCGTGGCCTGCCCGCAGACCCTGCACCCCTACCTGCGCGCCATCGTCTCCGACGTGTGCATCCGCGCCGGCTTCCCGCCCATCCTGCTGCCGGAAGTCAATTTCCAGGCCATGCTGGAGGCCCAGCAGGCGCAAGCCCAGGGCGCGCCCAACTGAGTCTGAATGCCGGCTGAGGCCAGGATGCAGATTTCCCTCTTGGGTGCCGGTGCCTGGGGCACCGCGCTGGCCATCGCGGCGGCCCGCCGCCATGCGGTGGTGCTCTGGGCGCGTGATCCGGCCCAGGCCCAGGCCCTGTCGGACGCGCGGGCCAACACCCGCTATCTGCCCGACCGGCCCTTTCCCGATGCCCTGCGGCCCACGGCCGACTGGTCGGCTGCGGTCGACCATGCGCAGGGGGAGGGCCTGTTCGTCGTGGCCACGCCGATGGCGGCGCTGCGCGGCACGCTGGCCCGGCTGCCGCACGACGCCCGCGTGCTGTGGCTGTGCAAGGGCTTCGAGGCCGGGACCGGCCTGTTGGGGCACCAGATCGCCCAGGAACTGCTGCCCAAGGCGCAGTGCGGCGTGCTCTCGGGCCCGAGCTTCGCCCAGGAAGTGGCGGCCGGCCAGCCCACCGCGCTGGTCGCGGCCAGCCAGGATGTGGGTCTCACCCGCCTGGCGGTGCAGGCCTTCCACGGCGGCTCGCTGCGCGTCTACATGTCCACCGACCCGGTGGGCGTGGAGGTGGGCGGCGCGGTCAAGAACGTGCTGGCGATCGCCACCGGCATTGCCGACGGCATGGCCCTGGGCCTCAACGCCCGCGCGGCCCTGATCACCCGCGGCCTGGCCGAGATGAGCCGCCTGGGCGTGGCCATGGGCGCGCAGGGCGAGACCTTCATGGGGCTGACCGGCCTGGGGGATCTGGTGCTGACCGCCACCGGCGACCTCTCGCGCAACCGGCAGGTGGGGCTGGCGCTGGCCGAGGGACTGACGCTGGAGCAGGCCCTGGCCCGTCTGGGGCATGTGGCCGAGGGGGTCTACAGCGCCGCCACCGTGGTGGCCCGTGCCCGCGCCCTGGGGGTGGAGATGCCGCTGGCCGAGGCCGTCAACGAGGTGCTGCAGGGGCGGTTGACCCCGCTGGACGCCGTGCAGCGGCTGATGCACCGCGACGCCCGCATGGAGGCCGAGGGCTTCTGAGCGCCGCCCTCGGGTTCTTCGGGCTCAGGCGGCCCCCTCGAAGCCGCACTGCCGCCAGGCCTCGAACACCGACACCGCCACCGCATTGCTGAGGTTCAGGCTGCGCTGACCGGGTCGCATCGGCAGCCGCAGCCGCTGCGCGGGGGCGAAGCTTTCCCGCAGGGCCACCGGCAGCCCGGCCGTCTCCTGGCCGAAAACCAGGGTGTCGCCCGCCTGCCAGCGCACCTCGTGCGGGCGACGGGTGCCATGCGTGGTGAAGGCGAAGCAGCGCGCGGGGTCGGGCTGCTCGGCGGCCAGGAAGGCCTCCCAGGAGGCATGCCGCTGTACCGGGGCGTACTCGTGGTAATCCAGCCCGGCACGGCGCAGCAGCCGGTCCTCCATGTCGAAGCCCAGCGGCTCGATCAGGTGCAGGGCGCAGCCGGTGTTGGCCGCCAGGCGGATCACGTTGCCGGTGTTGGGCGGGATCTCGGGGTGGACGAGCACGATGCGGAACATGGCTGCATTGTCGCCGCTGTCCCCGTGCTGCTCAGGGGGAGGGACGGTTGCCGGTGGACGGCGTGGGGGTTCGGGCCAGGGCCCAGGCACTGACCTTGCGGGCACCGTTGCGCAGCAGCAGGTCGGCCGCGGCGGCCAGCGTGGCCCCGGTGGTCATCACATCGTCCACCAGGGCAATATGGCGCCCGGCCAGTCGTCCGGCCAGCTGAGGGTTCACCATGAAGGCATCGCGCAGGTTGGCGCGCCGGGCGGCTGCGTCCAGCGTGGTCTGGGCCGGGGTCTCCCGCCAGCGTTGCAGCCCATCGGCCTGGGCGGGCAGGTCCAGCTCCCGGGCCAGCCGCCGGGCCAGTTCCCAGGCCTGGTTGTAGCCGCGCTCGCGCAGGCGCCGGGGGGACAGGGGCACCGGCAGCACCAGGTCGGGCCGCAGCTCGTCCGCGGCGGCCAACTGCGGGCCCAGATGGTCGATCAGCGGTTGCACCAGGACGCGGGCCAGCTCCGGCGCCTGGGCGAACTTGAAGCGCGCGATCAGACGGTCCCAGGGAAAGGCGTAGTCCAGGGCCACCACGGTGCGGACCATGGGCGGGCTGTGCAGACTGCAGGCGCCGCAGGGGCTGCCCGCCTCGGCCAGACGCAGGCCGCAGCGCGCACAGCGGGGCTGCTGTGCTGCGAAGCGCGCCACACAGGCGCTGCACAGGCCACCCGTGCACCAGCCATGGCACACCACGCAGGGCGCGGGCCAGCGTCGCGCCCACCCCGACCCCGCATGGGCCACGGACTTGGCGAGCGGCAGGGGTGCTTCCGGCATCGGCTCAATATACTGGCCGCCATGTCCGCGCCCGAGTCTGCGTCCTCCTCTGCCATCCCCTCTCTCGCGGACATTCCCGCACCGTCCGTTCGCCTGGACCCTGTCGCCCTGGCCCGGATCCGGCGGCGCCTGCGTTCGGCCCCCGCGCCCTCCTGGCTGCATCAGGAGGTGGCCCGACGCATGGCCGAACGGCTGTCACTGATCAGGCTGACGCCTCGCCAGGTGCTGGACTGGTCGCTCGATGCCGGCCCGCCGGCCGAAGGGCTGCGCTCGGCCTATCCCCAGGCCACGCTGCAACAGGTGCTGCCCGCGGGCGAGGCTGTGTCGCCGGCTCCGTGGTGGAAGCGTTGGTTGGGGACCGGTGCCGCGGTGCCGGTGGCCGCGGAGGCGGTGGCGCCCGCAGGCGCGGGACTGGTCTGGTCCAACATGGCCCTGCAGTTCGAAAACGATCCGCCGGCCTTGTTTGCCGCCTGGCGACGGGCGCTGGGGGCGGAGGGCTTCGTGATGTTCTCCACCCTGGGGCCGGGGTCGCTGCCGGAACTGCGTGCCGTCTATGCGGCCGAGGGCTGGGGGGAGCCGCATGTGCCCTTCGTCGACATGCACGACCTGGGCGACATGCTGGTGCAGGCCGGCTTTGCCGACCCGGTGATGGACCAGGAGACGCTGACCCTGACCTACGGCAGCGCGGAGCAGCTGCTGGCCGAGTTGCGAGGCTGGGGGGGCAACGCGGCGCCAGGGCGCTCGCCGGTGCTGCGCGGTCGTGCGTGGCGTGCACGGCTGCTGCAGGCCCTTCAGTCGAGGGCCGATGCCCAGGGGCGCATCCGTCTGACGCTGGAGCTGGTGTACGGCCATGCCTTCCAGGCGCCCGAACGCGGTCCCGCGGTGGCGGCCGAAACCGCGGTGGACCTGAGCACCATGCGCCGGATGCTGAAAGAGCCGAAGTCGCCGCGCTGAGCGCCGGCGGTGCTGCCATTCAGGGACTTCCCCTGATCCCTATGGGAGGCTCATTTCCTGAGCCGTTTCCTTTGATACCCATTCGTCATGGTGTTTTCCATGGCGTCAAGCAGCTGCCCGCTTCGATCTGGATCAATCCCTAGCAGCACACTCGGCCATCGCGTTTGAGTAGAAACGCTCTCCCTTCGGTGAGCCAGGCTGTCCTACGCTGGGGCTCGCCGGATGAGCTTGATCGTTCGCAAGCCAATTGCGACATGCCGGCACCGCAACGGGACAGCCGTCACCAAGGGGATGTGCAGCATGCTGGGCAAGACCGCGGGATGGACAGGGGGCGTCGCTCTCTTGTCAGTGTGGGGAGGCCGGATGGCCTGGGCCGCCGATGGGGCGGTGCAGAGCTTGCCCGGCGGGCCGGCCGTGCGCCAGATGGATCTGGCACCGCCGGCCACGCAGATCGCGGCCGATGTGCAGTCACTGCATTACGGCTTGCTGGTGGTTTGCCTGCTGATCTTCATCGGCGTCTTCGGGGTGATGTTCTATTCCATCCTGAAGCACCGCAAGTCGCTGGGAGCCAAGCCGGCCAACTTCCACGAGAGCGTCAGGGTCGAGATCGCCTGGACCATCGTGCCCTTCATCATCGTGGCCTGCATGGGCTTTGCCGCCACCAAGACGGTGGTGGCCCAGAAGGACACCAGCAATGCGGACCTGACCATCAAGGTCACCGGCTACCAGTGGAAGTGGGGCTACGAGTACCTGAAGGGCCCGGGCGAGGGCATCCAGTTCCTGTCCATGCTGGACCCGGCGCAGCGCCAGATGTCGGATGCGGGCAAGCCTTCCGGTGACGACTATCTGCTCAAGGTGGATCACCCGATGGTGGTGCCCGTGGGGCAGAAGGTGCGCATCATCACCACCGCCAACGACGTCATCCACTCCTGGATGATCCCGGCCTTCGGTGTCAAGCAGGACGCGATCCCGGGCTTCGTGCGCGACACCTGGTTCCGCGCCGACCGCACCGGCGATTTCTACGGCCAGTGTGCCGAGCTGTGCGGCAAGGAGCACGCCTACATGCCCATCCACGTGCGTGTGCTCAGTGCCGATGACTACGCGCAGTGGGTGGCCGGCGAGAAGAAGCACATGGCCGACGCAGCCGACGATCCCAAGAAGGTCTGGACCCATGACGCCCTGATGGCGCGGGGCCAGCAGGTCTATGCCGCCAACTGCGCCGTGTGCCACCGGCCGGACGGCAAGGGGGGCGGGCCGGTCAAGCCGCTCGATGGCTCGGCCAAGGTGCTCGATGCCGACCACCTGGTGCAGATCCAGGTGCTGCTGCACGGGCAGAACAACAACGCCATGCCTTCGTGGAAGCAGCTGTCCGACACCGAGATCGCCGCCGTGGTGACCTTCACCAAGAACAACTGGGGCAACCAGACCGGCCAGACCGTCCAACCCTCGGAGGTGACCACTGCGCGTGCGCAGTGAGTCTCCGACTTCTCTTGCGATTCCAGCGTCCTGTCCAGGAGCCACGATGAGCGCAGTCCTTGATGCCCACGGCCGCCCGGCCCACGATGCCCATGACCACGCCCATGGGCCCACCCCCGGCTGGCGCCGCTGGGTCTATGCGACCAACCACAAGGACATCGGCACGATGTACCTGCTCTTCAGCTTCACCATGCTGATGATCGGGGGCGTGCTGGCGCTGTGCATCCGCGCCGAGCTGTTCAAGCCGGGGCTGCAATTCTTCAACCCCGAACTGTTCAACCAGTTCACCACCATGCACGGTCTGATCATGGTGTTCGGGGCCATCATGCCGGCCTTCGTGGGCTTCGCGAACTGGATGATTCCGCTGCAGATCGGTGCCTCGGACATGGCCTTCGCGCGGATGAACAACTTCAGCTTCTGGCTGTTGATCCCCGCGGCCCTGCTGCTGGTGAGTTCCTTCTTCATGCCTGGTGGCGCCCCGGCGGCGGGTTGGACACTCTATGCCCCGCTGACCCTGCAGATGGGACCGGCCATGGACGCCGGCATCTTCGCGATGCACATCATGGGGGCCAGCTCCATCATGGGTGCGATCAACATCATCGTCACCGTTCTCAACATGCGCGCACCCGGCATGACGCTGATGAAGATGCCGCTGTTCGCCTGGACCTGGCTGATCACCGCCTACTTGCTGATCGCGGTGATGCCGGTGCTGGCGGGCGCCATCACCATGACACTGACCGACCGCCACTTCGGCACCAGCTTCTTCAACCCGGCAGGCGGCGGCGACCCGGTGATGTACCAACACATCTTCTGGTTCTTCGGTCACCCCGAGGTCTACATCATGATCCTGCCGGCCTTCGGGATCATCAGCGCCATCATCCCGGCCTTCGCCCGCAAGAAGCTCTTCGGCTACACCTCGATGGTGTACGCCACCGGCTCCATCGCCATCCTGTCCTTCATCGTCTGGGCCCACCACATGTACACCACCGGCATGCCGGTGACGGGCCAGCTGTTCTTCATGTACGCGACGATGCTGATCGCCGTGCCCACGGGCGTGAAGATCTTCAACTGGGTGGCCACCATGTGGCGCGGTTCGATGACCTTCGAGACGCCGATGCTGTTCGCGGTCGGCTTCCTGTTCGTGTTCTCGATGGGCGGCTTCACCGGCCTGATCCTGTCGATGGCGCCGGTGGACCTGCAACTGCAGGACACCTATTACGTGGTGGCCCACTTCCATTACGTGCTGGTGGCGGGCTCGCTGTTCGCGATGTTCGCCGGCTACTACTACTGGGGTCCCAAGTGGACCGGGGTGATGTATTCCGAGACGCGCGGCCGCATCCACTTCTGGGGCTCGCTGATCTTTTTCAACATCACCTTCTTCCCCATGCACTTCCTGGGGCTGGCCGGCATGCCGCGCCGCTATGCGGACTATCCGATGCAGTTTGCCGACTTCAACGAGATCGCGTCCATCGGCGCCTTCGGCTTTGGCTTCATGCAGGTGTACTTCTTCCTGGCCACCGTGCTGCCGATGATGCGCGGGCGCGGCGAGCCGGCACCCGCCAAGCCCTGGGAGGGTGCCGAGGGCCTGGAGTGGGAGGTGCCGTCGCCGGCTCCCCACCACACCTTCGAGACGCCGCCGAAGCTGGACGAGACCGCCACCCGCGTGGTGGGCTGAGGAGCCGGGCATGGCCGCGCTGACACCTTCGCAACGTCGGGCCAACCTGCGGCTGGCCTGGACGCTGGCCACCGTGGCCCTGGTCATCGGTCTGGCCTTCGTGGCCAAGATCGTCTGGCTGCACGCCTGAGCACCGGAGGAGCACGGCATGCCTCTCGCCGCCCGAGCCCGCCAGGACCAACTGGTGATGGTGGGCAAGTTGCTGGTCATCACCGCGCTGATGTTCGGCTTCGGCTACGCCCTGGTGCCCATCTACCGTCACATCTGCACGGCATTGGGCATCAACGTGCTGTCCCTGTCGGAGCGTGGCGGCAGCGCGGCCGAGGCCGCACCCGCCAACACCCAGGTGGACACCAGCCGCATGGTGACCGTGGAGTTCGACGCCAATGCCCGCGGCCTGTGGTCCTTCAAGCCCGAGGTGCGTTCCCTGCAACTGCACCCGGGTCAGATGGCCACGGTGATGTACGACTTCACCAACACCCAGCCGCGCACCCTGGCGGCCCAGGCCATCGCCAGCTACGCGCCCAGCGTGGCGGGCAACTACTTCGAGAAGCTGCAGTGCTTCTGCTTCAACGAGTACACGCTCAAGGCCGGTGAATCACGCCGGTGGCCGGTGGTGTTCTACGTGGATCCGAAGTTGCCCCGCGACGTCACCACGATCACGCTGTCCTACACCTTCTTCGAGGTGGGGGGCAAGTTGCCTCCCGCGCCGGGAGGCGGTGCATGAGCCCCCCGGCCGATGGCAGCTTCTGGCAGACCGTTCGTCTGGTCGCCTGGTCCTTCTTCGGCGTGCGTCGCCGGGCCGATCAGGAACAGGACCTTCGGCGGGTCAAGCCCCAGCACGTCATCGTGGCCGGCCTGGTGGGAGCGGCCCTGTTCGTGGGCTTGCTGCTGTTGCTGGTGAACTGGGTGGTGGACAGCGGGGCGGCCCATTGAGGCCTTCACACAGACGTAGACGCGATCGCAACGAGGAGAACCGAGGATGTCCGCAGCGAACGATTCCCACGGCACGCCGTACTACTTTGTGCCTCAGCCTTCACGCCACCCGGCGATGGGGGCGCTGGCGCTGTTCCTCATCGCCTTCGGTGCCAGCCAGTGGATCAACGACCTCAGCTGGGGGCGTTACGCGGTGTTGGCCGGCTTCCTCGTGCTGTTCAGCGTGCTGTTCCAGTGGTTCGGCGATGCCATCCGGGAAAGCGAGGGCGGGCAGTATTCGCAGCGCATCGACGCCTCCTTCCGCTGGAGCATGAGCTGGTTCATCTTCTCGGAGGTGATGTTCTTCGCCGCCTTCTTCGGTGCCTTGTTCTGGGCCCGGGCCCATGTCATTCCGGCACTGGGCAGCCTGGACAACCAGTTGCTGTGGCCGGACTTCAAGGCGGTGTGGCCCAGCGAGATGCCCGGGGTGACCGCTTCGCCCGCTGGCACCGTGGCGCCTTTCGAGACCATGGGCCCCTGGCCCATCCCGACACTCAACACGGCCCTGCTGCTGACTTCCGGCCTGACCATCACGCTGGCCCACCACGCCCTGCTGGCCGACCGGCGAGGCAGCTGCATCGGCTGGATGTGGCTGACCGTGGCGCTGGGCGCGACCTTCCTGGGCTTCCAGGCTTATGAATACATGCATGCCTACCATGAGCTCAACCTGAAGCTCACGTCCGGCATCTACGGCTCCACCTTCTACATGCTCACCGGTTTCCACGGCTTCCACGTGCTGCTGGGCACGCTGATGCTGACGGTGATCACGCTGCGCCTGATGAAGGGCCACTTCAGCAGCAAGCACCACTTCGGCTTCGAAGGCGTGGCCTGGTACTGGCACTTCGTGGACGTGGTCTGGCTGGGCCTGTACCTGGTCGTCTACTGGATGTGAGGCGGCCATGCACCGCATCTCCCCCAGCTTGCACGGGCTCTCGCCCGCGCCTGGCGCGGGGGGGGCAGTGCGGTCGTCCGTGGGGTCAGTGGGTGATGGGCAAGCCGGTCGGATGGATCCAGCCCAGGCCCCAGGCGCCCAGCACCGCCAGGAACAGCGCGATGGACAGGCCGATGCGCCAGGCCAGGGCGCGGGCCATCTGCCTGCCACGTTGACCACCATCGTCCTCGGGGCGGCGGCGCAGCATCAGCAGACCGGCGGCGGCCAGACTGGCCAGGATGGCCAGCAGGGTGGCGGTGATCAGGATCTTCATGAGCCGCATTCTTCTCCCTTGACCGCCGTCCGCGCAGGAGGGCTTGCCCGGAGCGAATCGCGCACCCGGCGTGCCGGGGTGTTGCTGGCGGCCGTGGCCGTGGCGGCACTGACCGCGCGTCTGGGGCTGTGGCAGATGCACCGCGGCCAGGAGAAGCGGGCCTTGCAAGCGGAGATGACCGAGCGGGCCCAGGCGCCAGCGCTGGATGGGCAGGCCCTGGCGCGGACCGCACTGGCCGCCCAGGGGCAGTGGTATCGGCGTGTCACGGCGCGCGGGCACTGGTTGCCGGTGGCGCCGGTGTTCCTGGACAACCGGCAGATGGACGGTCGGCCCGGCTTCTTCGTGCTCTCGCCCCTTCAGTTGGACCGGGGGGATGTGGTGCTGGTGCAGCGCGGCTGGGTGCCGCGTGACATGCAGGACCGCAACCGGCTACCCGCGCTGCCGCTGCCTGCAGGCGAGGCTCTGGTGCCCGCCCGCGTGGCACCGTGGCCGTCGTCCCTGACGGCGCTGGGCGCCGACGCGCCAGGGCCCATCCGCCAGAACGCCAACCCTGATGCCTTGACCGCGCTCTGGGGTCATGCCTTGTTGCCCTATTCCCTGCAGCAGCTGGCGGCTTCTCCCGCGGGGGCGGGGGCCGTCGCGGCCGCCGAACAGACCTTGCAGCGGCGCTGGCCGCTTCCCGCGCTGGATGTGCGCAAGCATGACCTGTACGCCGTCCAGTGGTTTCTTTTCTCGTCGCTCACCGTGGGGTTGTATGTCTGGTTCCAGCTCATTCGCCCGCGCCTCGCACGGAACACCGCCTGAGCCGCTGACGCTCACCGTGCACGGCTTGCCCGGCAATGTGCCGGGGGTCCGCTCGCGTTGGAGCGGGCGCTTCACATTGCTGCTGGTGCTGCTGGCCTGTGCGGCGCCGGTGGTGGCGTCCTACTTCACCTATTACGTGCTGCGGCCGCAGGGGCGCAGCAATTACGCCGAGCTGATCCAGCCCTCGCGTGGCCTGCCGGCCAATCTGCCGCTGCAGACGCTGGACGGGCGCAGCGTGGGCGCGGCCTCGCTCAAGCGGCAGTGGCTGCTGACGGTGGTGGCAGGGGGCGTCTGCGATGTGGCCTGCGAGCGCATGCTGTTCGAGCAGCGCCAATTGCGCGAGATGCTGGGCCGCGAACGCGACCGGGTGGACAACCTGTGGCTGGTGACCGACGACGCCCCCGTGCGGCCCGAGGTGCTGCAGGCGCTGACCCCGGGCACCTGGGTGCTGCGCGTGCCGCCCCAGGCCTTGGCGCAGTGGCTGCAGCCCGCGCCCGGCCATGCGCTGAGCGAGCACATGTACGTGGTGGACCCGATGGGCGAGTGGATGATGCGCACCCCGCCCCAGCCGGAGCCCAAGCGCTTTCACAAGGACCTGGAGCGGCTCCTGAGGGCCTCGGCCTTCTGGGACCGTCCGGGGCGGGAGGTGGGGCCATGATGAACGCGACGCCGGTGGACTGGAGCCCGGCCCTGGCCCTGCTGGCTGGCTCGGGCAGCGTGACGCTGCTGATCCTGCTGGGCCTGGCCTGGCGCTGGCGGGGGGCCAGCCGCCGTCAGCGTCTGGCCGCGCTCACCACGCTGGCCCTGTTTCTGACGGTGGACCTGATCGCCTTTGGCGCCTTCACCCGCCTGACCGATTCCGGCCTGGGCTGCCCCGACTGGCCGGGCTGCTACGGCGAGGCCAGCCCGCTGGCGGCGCGTGAGTCCATTCATGCCGCTCAGCAGGCCCTGCCCAGCGGCCCGGTCACCTGGTCCAAGGCCTGGGTGGAGATGACCCACCGCTACCTGGCCATGGTGCTGGGCGGCCTCATCCTGACCCTGGCCGTGGCCAGCCTGCGCTGGCGGCGCGAACTGCCGCACTGCTGGCTGTGGCCGCTGCTCACCCTGGGCTGGGTCATCGTGCAGGGCCTGTTCGGCCGCTACACCGTCACCTGGAAGCTTTATCCGGCCATCGTGACCGCCCACCTGCTCGGAGCGCAGTTGCTGCTGGCCCTGCTGATGATCCAGCACCGGGCCTACCAGGACCAGGCCTTGGCCCTGGGCCGCGGCCTGCGCACCGCGGTGGGCGGCGTGCTGGCCCTGGTGCTGGTCCAGGTGGCCCTGGGGGGCTGGGTGAGCAGCAATTACGCCGTGCTGGCCTGCCAGGGCTTCCCCACCTGCAATGGCCAGTGGTGGCCGCAGGCGGACTTCGCCCAGGGCTTCACGCTGCTGCGCGAGCTGGGCCGGGCCCACCACGGCGGCTATCTGGGCTGGGAGGCGCTGGTGGCCATCCACTGGGCCCACCGGCTGATGGCTGCGGCGGTGGCTTTGGCCATCACGGCGCTGGCCGTGGCTTTGTGGCGCCGGGGGGCGGCCCACCACCGCTGCGCGGCCACCCTGGGCGGTCTGCTGGTGCTGCAGGCCCTGACCGGCATCGGCAACGTGGTGCTGCAATGGCCGCTGGCCGGGGCGCTGCTCCATTCGGTGGGGGCCGCTGCCCTGGTGGCCACGCTGGTGGGCCTGCTGGCGCGCCGCGAGCCGCGTTCCGTCACTGTCCCGCAGGCGGCCGAGCGGCCGGCCTGGCGGGCGCCGCAACAGGTGGTGCTGCCATGAACACCCAGGCCCTTTCCGCACCCACCGCGCTGGTCCGCTGGCGCCACAAGTGGCGTCAGTTCCATGCCCTGACCAAGCCGCGCGTGGTCCAGCTGATCGTGTTCTGCGCGGTCATCGGTATGCTGCTGGCCAGCCCCGGCTGGCCGGACTGGCAGGTGCTGCTGGCCGGTACGGCCGGCATCTGGTGGGTGGCCAGCGCGGCGGCGGCTTTCAACTGTCTGGTGGAGCGCGAGCTGGACCGGCGCATGCAGCGCACCGCCTGGCGGCCCACGGCGCGGGGCGAACTGTCGCCGCGGGAGACGCTGGCCTTCTCGCTGGCCCTGTGTGCCCTGGGCAGCGCGGTGCTGCTGCTGTGGGTCAATGCCTTGACGTTGGTGCTGACCCTGGCCACCTTCGTGGGCTATGCGGTGGTCTACACCCTCTGGCTCAAGCCGCGCACGCCACAGAACATCGTGATCGGCGGGGCCTCCGGGGCCATGCCGCCGGTGCTGGGTTGGGCCGCAGTGCGGGGCGACGTGGGGCCCGAGGCCTGGCTGCTGTGTCTGATCATCTTCCTCTGGACGCCGCCGCACTTCTGGTCCCTGGCCCTGTACCGGATGGAGGACTACCGGCGGGCCGGCCTGCCCATGCTGCCTGTCACCCACGGGCCCGAGCTGACCCGCCTGCACATCTTCCTTTACACCGTGGTGCTGCTCGCGGGCACGCTGATGCCCTTCATCTACGGCATGAGCGGCTGGATCTACCTCGTGAGCGCGATCACGCTGGGGTTGTGCTTCATGGTGTATGGTTTCAGGCTCTGGCGGCAGTACAGCGAAGCGCTGGCCCGCCGCACCTTCTGGTTCTCGATCCTGTACCTGTCGCTGCTATTCGCCGCGCTGCTGCTGGACCACTACATCAGCCCCTGGCTGGGGCCATCCTGATCCGACCATGACCCTGTCCCGCCGTCACGCGCTCCTGGCCTCTCTCTCCCTCACCACCCTGGCCGCCTGTGACGGACAGGTCTTCAAAAGCGGTGACGCGCCGGCCCATGCCCCCTTCAAGGGCATCGACATCACCGGCGCCACCTACGCCCGCGAGCTGCATCTGACGGACATGAACGGCCAGCCGCGCACCCTGGCCGACTTCAAGGGCAAGGTCGTGGTGGTGTTCTTCGGCTATGTGCAGTGCCCGGATGTGTGCCCCACCACCCTGGCCGAGCTGGCCGCCGTCAAGCAGCAGCTGGGCGAGGCCGGCAAGGATGTGCAGAGCATCTTCGTCACCGTGGACCCGGAGCGCGACACACCCGAGATCCTGAAGGCCTACATGGGCAGCTTCGGCGGCAGCGACTTCCTGGCCCTGCATGGCACGCCGGAGGAAACCGCCGCCGCCGCCAAGGAATTCAAGATCTTCTACGCCAAGGTGCCGGGCAAGACCGCGTCGAGCTACACCATTGACCACACCGCGGGCTCCTACCTGTTCGACCGCGCGGGCCGGGTGCGGGTGTTCAGCCGTTATGGCGCCGGCCCCGAGGCCCTGACCGCGGACCTGAAGATCCTGCTGGCCGAGAAGGCCGCCGCCTGAAGCGGCAGCGCCTGCGCATGAAAGCAAACGGCTCCCCGCGGGGAGCCGTTGTGTTTCAAGGGCCAGGCCCGGGGGGCGAGGCCGCGCAGGGGTCAGGCCGTTTCCAGCGCCTTGCGCATCTTCTTGAGCGCCGCCACCTCGATCTGGCGGATGCGCTCGGCGCTGACGCCGTACTCGGCAGCCAGCTCGTGCAGCGTCATGCCGCCGCTGGCGTCGTCGTTCACCTTCAGCCAGCGCTCCTCGACGATGCGGCGGCTGCGGTCGTCCAGCTTGTCCAGCGCGTGCTGGATGCCGTGGGAGCTCATCAGATCGCGGCTGCGGCCTTCCAGCACCCGGGTCGGCTCCTGGCTGTCATCGGCCAGGTAGGCGATCGGGGCGTAGCTCTCCTCGCCGTCGTCGGTCTGCGGCTCCAGGGCCACGTCGCCGCCGGACAGCCGGGTTTCCATCTCGACCACTTCCTCCGGCTTGACATTCAGCTCCCGCGCCACCACATCCACCTCATCCGGCGTCAGCGTGTTGCGGAAGGTTTCATGGTCACCGGCATGGTCCTTCAGGCCCTGCTTCATCGAGCGCAGGTTGAAGAAAAGCTTGCGCTGGGCCTTGGTGGTGGCCACCTTGACCATGCGCCAGTTCTTCAGGATGTACTCGTGGATCTCGGCCTTGATCCAGTGCAGGGCGTAGGACACCAGGCGCACGCCCTGGTCCGGGTCGAAGCGCTTGACCGCCTTCATCAGGCCGACATTGCCTTCCTGGATCAGGTCGCCTTGCGGCAGGCCGTAACCCAGGTACTGGCGGGAGACGGACACGACCAACCGCAGGTGCGACAGCACCAGCCGGCCGGCGGCCTGGACATCGCCATCCTGCTGCAGTTCGCGGGCCAGGCGGGATTCCTCCTCGGCCGTGAGCATGGGGATCTGGTTGACCGCCGTGATGTAGGCGTCCAGATTCCCGATGGGCGGCACCAGGGCCCACGGGTCGCGCAGAGCGAGAGCGTTGGTGGTGGTGTTCGTCATGTTCATGGTCATTCGGACCCCGGGAAGCCAGGGAAGTTCCCAAATACTAGCACTCTCGGCAGGGGAGTGCTAAGTCCGGGCTCATGCCCGCAAACCGGCCCATGCAGGAGGGGTCAGCAGCCGATCCAATGCGTGACGGAGTTCAGGTGTCCGTCCTGGAAGCGGAAGTCCCAGCCCGTCTCCAGGGACGCGCCAGGGGCCGGTGCCAAGCGCAGCGTGTGGTCGTCGACCTGCAGCTTGCCAACGCCACTCACCGTCTGGAGCTTCTCCAGCGTCAGGTCGGCCCAGCCACCGGGCAGCCCCTGCCACTGCACGTCTGCAGACCCGCTGGCCAGCAGTTGCCGCAGCACGGCCGTCTTGCCATCGGACTCGAAGACGGCGCCGCGGAAGGTGAGCAGACGGGTGCCCTCCGATTCATAGGCGCTGTCGCATTGGTAAGGGGAGGGCTCGGATTTCAAGGGCGCGCCCAGCGCGTCCTTCACCTTGGCGAGTTCCACGGGCGCCATGTCCAGCATCAACTTGCCCACCTGGAACCTCAAGGCGGGTGCCGAGGCACCGGCTTCCTTGTTACCCGGTGTGGCCGAAGACCCTGGGCAGACCTCACTGGCAAAGGCCGCCGGGTCGACCTGGGGCGACTTGTGGCGACATGCCTGCTCGCAGTAGCGGTCGAACGCCTCGCGGCTGAAACCACCGGCCTTCTCCAGCGTGACCAGCCGGTCTCGTGCCGCGGCAGGCAGATACAGGGTCATCTCGGAACTGCAGGTGTTTTCGTAGGCGCAAGAAGCCAGGACTTCCTGCGCGGCTCCGCACCGGCTTGCCAAGCTTGAAGCCGGGGCAACGGATGGCGCCGGCGCCGGTGTGGATGCGGCACTGGTGGGGGCCTCGGCAACCGGCGCGGACGCAGCGGAGGGAGCGTCCGACTTCGGTGTGCAGGCGCTGGCAAGGAAGATCAGGGCAAATGCAGCGGGTTGCCAGATGGTCTTGGGAATCATGACGTTTGACGGAGTGCTCACTGAGGCATCGTGTAGCTGGCAATGAACGGCAGAGGATCGAGCCGTCCATCCAGGCCTTTGCCGATATTCTCGGTGCGGTACCGAGCTTCAAAGTGCAGGTGACCGCCCTTGGCGATCGTGCTCATCCCATGGGCGTTCCCGCTGTCACCAGTCTTTCCCAGGGCGGTGCCTGCCGCCACGGCGCGTGTACCGTCCTGGCCCAAGGTGATGTCGACAGCGCTCAGGTGCGCATAGAAGAAGTAGATGAGAGACTTCTTCGGGTAGAGGGCCGCGTAGTGCTGCCGCTGTGTTGGCGGGAGATCGTTCACATCGACCTGCAGAAGCACGCTGGCTCCGAAATTGGTGGTGGCGCTGAAAGCCTTTGAGATTGCGATGACCTTCCCATCGGCGATTGCGTAGACCGGCGTGCCCACATCGGCCTGCAGATCGATGCCCTGATGGGCGCGGGTGCCTCCATTGCGCACCATGCCGAAAGTGGCGCTCTTGGCCGAGGCGAGACCGGCAGACCGGATGACGCAGGTCTTGAGAGGATTGACCAGCTTCCCAGAGCCTGGGGTAGCCGACGGGGGGGGGGCCGCGGTGCTGGGCGTCGGCTTTGCCGCAGTGCTTGCGGCTGGCTTCGCTGCAGGGGCCGCGGCTGGCTTCGGCGCAGGCTTGGGCGGTTTGGCGCCCTTGAGAACCGATGCAATGTCTGCCATGGATCTCGGCTTGAGCGAGCCTGGGTTGACCATGTAGCTGGTCACGTTGATCTTGCTGTCGATGTATCCGTAAAGCCAGTAGGGGTAAGCCTGCACATATTTGCCGCCAAACCGCTTGGCAAGCTCCTTGGCGCTGCTGGCACCAATCTGCACAGGCAGCAGTTCGGCGGCCCGATCTTCGGTGAGTTGCCCTTTGATGACGTCGGCTGCCCCTCCCGCTCCTTCGTGGTGGGCAAGGTACATCAGCTTGGCCAGGTCTTCGGGGGCCAGGGCATCCACGTTCAGATCGGCCTTTCGCAAGGCATCCATGTTGATCAAGCCATAGACCGCTGCGGCATCGATGGAATAGCTGGGCTCGAATCGGAGCTTCAGCACCGATGCCGAATCAATGGGGGTCTTTGTCTTGCCTGTCTTTCCGTAGATCGAGTAGTCCTTGTCGCTCCATTGACCGTTGACCTGCTCGAAGCCGTGGGCCTTCTTGAGCATCTGGTTGACGGCCGAGCGCTTGTCGGTCGCCACTTGCAGCCAGGTGGTCTTGAGGAACTGGGTGAGGCCGGCTGCGCTGGAACTGCCCGCTTTGGCGTTTGCATTCCACTCGCCGTTGTCGAGCTTGCTGGCCTCTGCATTGACCAGCGCGGCCAAGGCGTGCGGGGTGAGGCCATGCTGCTTTGCGCTGGCGATCAGGAGCTTCCTGTACTTCTCATTCGCGGGCGTCAGCAGCAAATTGGCTTCTGTGAAGACGGTGCCGATCGCCTGCTGCGGCTTGCCGCCTTCCACCCTTGCTTCTTTGACCACGGGAGCAGGCTTCTGGGGGGGGGGGGCCGGCTGGGTCGCAGGCGCCTTGACGGGGGCAGGTGCGACTGGCGACGAAGCGGGAGCGGCCGGCGCGGTGGACGCGGCAGGCTTTGTTTGGGCCGATGCGGTCGCCGAAGGCTTTGCGGCGGGGGAGGGGGCAGCAGCCGGAACCGGCGTTGGCGCAGGGACAGGCACAGGGGCCGGAGCAGGCAAATGTGGCGTGGGGTGGCTGCGCTGAATGTCGCGCTGCTGGTCGGCCGTCGTCCGCGTGCCGGTGCCCTGGTCAAACTTCGATTGACCGCGCACCAGCATCTTGCGGGACGTCAGGGTCAGAAGCTTCTTGCCCAAGGGCAGGCTATCGTGCTTGGCAATCAGGTCGTATTGGCCCGCGGGATTCCGAAGATGGACCTGAAGACCTTTGGCATGGTCCTGGACCAGGAGAGGCCCCGCAGTGCCCTCTGAGTCACCTGTGATTTCGTGGCTCGTGCCGTCGAAGTCGACCTTCAGTGCGGGCTTGGACAGTGGGCGAAAGGCAAGATCCAGGATGCGCAGCGTGATTTCGCTGTCGGCTTGGCTGCCGGCGTCGGGAATTCGAATCTTCTGACCAATGTGCAGGACGTGCTTGGCCGCCCCGGTCAGGCCATTGAACTGCGAAAGAGCGTCCACAGAGGTGTCGAATCGGCGGCTGATGCCCCACAGCGTGTCCCCGTCCTTGACGGTGTATTCAGTGGAAGTGCTCATGGTGCATTGCTCGTCTGTTTCTCTTCATCACGCCCCTCTTCGTCGCTCTCCCCCAGCGGGAATGCGGGCTCATCGTCCTGGAGGGATTCGGGTTCCAGATCGGCGAACTCCGAGGTCCATGCGTCGTAGCCGGCCAGCACGAAATAGTCGGCTGCAGCCTCATGGGTATCCAACTCGGCCAACCCTTCGCTGCTCACCTGCCCCTTCCACAGCAACGAGCGCTCGCCGCGACGGTAGACCTCCATGAGCGCTCCCTGCAGAGCCAATCCCTCCAGTGAATACAGCGCAAACTGTTTGGTGAATTGCCCCGTCAGCCGCGGCAATTCGGGCAACTGCAGCGATTCGGAGAGGCTGCCTCCCCCCGTCCACACCTTGCTCGCAGCCTTGAACTGCACACTGCCCGGCGCTTTGAGCGTGATGCTGCCGCTCTGGATGTCGATGGCCGCGCCAGCGGCGGTCAGCAGCACGCTGGTGGGGGCGCCGACCAGGACGTTGGCCTGGGTGCTGGCCACGTCGATGGTCTGACTGGCGGTGAGTTCGGTGGTGGCGGTGTTGGCGCTGGCCTGCAGGCTGCCGGTGGCGGCGTGGATGGCGATGCCGGTTTCGGTGTTGGGTTTGTTGGCGCTGCTGGCTTTGCCATAAGTGAACAGCACGGCGCCGGCCTTGGCCACGCTGGCATGGTGTCCCTGGGCCAGGCTCAGCCAGTCCTGGCCGGCGCTCTGGGTCAGGCTGGCTTGGGTACTGAGGATGGTCTGGGCCGGGGTGAAGAGGCCCAGTCCAGCCGGGGCGGTCAGGGTGATGTCCGGGCGGTCCCAGGCGTTGACGCTGCCCCAGCCACCGTCGATGGCGATGGTGTTCTCGTCGCCGGTGCTGTCACCGCCTTGCCGGCTGTCGCTGGCCTGCAGGCTGGCGGCCAGCGCCGCCAGGCCCTGTTCGCTGGGCAGTTGGTGAGCGCGGTCATCGGGTTGTGCGCCAGCAACCGCGGGCTCGGCGGGCAACTGAGCCTGGTGGGCCTGGGCGGTCTCGGCCAGGGTGTGCACCAGGTCCTGCGCGGTCTGCAGGGCCTGCAGCGGATCGCGGGCTTGCAACTGCTGGCCGGCGCCGGTGCTGGGGGATTCCGCAAAGGCGGTGAGCAGCAGGCCGCTGCCACTGCGCAGGGCGCCATGGCCTTGGGTGAGCAGGTCCAGCCCATGGCCGCGCGGGGCCAGGCGCTGGTTGTCCTGCTGTTGCAGCAGGGCCCCCAGTTGCAACTGGCTCACCAGCGTGGAGCTGCCCAGCTCGATGCGGGCGGCCTGGGGGCTGTCGTCGAACACCAGCTGACCGAAGCCGCCCTGGCCGCTGCTGGAGCTAGCCAGCTCCTGGCTCTTGTAGCCCAGCAGCACGGCCGGGTGCTGATGGCCCTGGTGCGGAGCGGCATCGGTCTGCCCCGGGAACCAGGCCGGGGCCGCGCCCACGGCCCCGGCGGCACCGGCACCCTGCTGGTTGCCCTGGGCGTCGTCGCTGCCCTGGCCGTTGTAGGCCACGGCGTGGACCACTGGGCGGTCGATGTCGCCGCCGACAAAGCCCACCACCACCTCCTGGCCCAGCCGGGGGATGAAGACCGCGCCGTGGTTGGCGCCCGCGATGGATTGGCCCACGCGCACCCAGGTGAAGCTGGCGTCGCTGGCCGGGGCATTCTCGCCCGTGGGGTGCATCAGCCGGTGGCTGGCGTTGCCGCCGCGTTGCCAGTGGAACTGCACCTTGATGCGGGCGTCGCGGTCGGTGTGGATGGGGCTGTTGTTGCCCAAATCACTGCCCACCACCAGTGCCGTCTGGCTGCCGTGCACCGTAGGGCGCGGGGCCAAGCGGGCATCGGGCTGGGCCAGGTGGCGGGCCGAGCGGGGATCGAAGAGGTCCACCGAGGGGCCCGTGCGCTGCGCTGTGGCACCCAGCGTGCCCCAGCGCCCGGGGCCATCGCCCGCAGGGGCCTGGGCCATGCGCACGGGCACGGCGGCCGGCTGCAGCAGCAGCGCCGCTTCGTGCAGCGGGCGTTCGCGATCTGCGTCGTCCTGCGTGCTGTGCTGCTCGGCAGCCTCGGCGGTCGCTTCCAAGGCCAGCTGCCGGTCCAGGGCCCGCAGCCGGGCGCGGGCATCGGCCGAGAAGTTGTTGCGGGCGCGGTGCTGGCAGGCCAGGATGGCGAAGCGGTCGCGGGGCTCGTCGCTGCCATCGTGCAGCGGGTGGTCCACCAGGGTGAAAGTGGTGCCTGCTTCGGCACGGCGCCAGGGGCCATGGGCCAGGGCGCGCTGCTGCAGGGCGCCCAGGGCCTCGGCCTGCACGCGGGCCAGGCGCTGGCCCTGGTCCAGGTCCTCGTAGGCATAGGCGCCGGGCACATCGGCCACGGCCAGCTCGGGCAGGGCGGCGCCTGCACCTTTGCTGCTGGTGTCGGCCTGCACCGGCCGGGACGACAGGCTGCGGTGGTCCCAGCTCTGCAGGGCCACGCGGGCACTGCTCACGCGCTGCAGATCGCGCCAGTGGGTCAGGCTGTCCTCGCCCAGCGTGTGGTCGCTGGCGGTGAAGCGCACCACGGACTGCCGGTTGGCGGCCAGGGCGGCGTTGTGGTCGGCCAGCACCAGGGTGTGGCTGCCCAGGGTGGTGCCGTCGGCATCGCCCGTGTGTTCCCACCAAGCCACCAGGCCTTCTTCGCGCATCAGGCGCAGCACGAAGTCCAGGTCGCTCTCCTGGTACTGCAGGCACAGGCTGCGCCGCGGGTAGACGCTGCTGTCGGCCAGGTCCCAGCGCCAGGCCGGGGCCAGCGGCGTTTGATCGCCGTAATCGCCCAGCACCTCGTCGATGATCTGTGGCACCGTCATATCCTGGAACACGTAGCTGTCCACGCGCCGGTCCAGCAGGGCCAGCCAGGGCTCGATGACCAGGCGGTAGCGGGCCAGGCCGCCGTCAGAGCCCACCAGGGCCGCGGCCACCACATGGCCGTGCCAGGGGCGCAGCTCGCTGCGGCTGTCCTGGCACAGCAGTTCCAGCAGGGCGGGCTGGCCGATGAGCTGCTTGAGTTCCAGGTGGGCGTCCGTGCTCAGCGCATGCACCACCAGGCGCAGGCCGGCGCGGGTGGGCCCCAGGTCCAGGCCAGGGATGTCGTCCGACAGGCTGGGGCCTTGCTGGGGGCCGATGCCTTCCCAGACGTGGACGTCCTCGGCGAAGAGGGCATCGGTGCCCAGCACCGTGTGCAGGCGCAGCAGCCGGCTGTCCTGCGTCAGCCCGCCCAGCAGAGAGGTCCAGGCCGTGCTCAGCGCGGTGTCGATCAGGGTGTCAGCATCCATGGGGGGTGTCTCGCATGGGGCGGCCTCACTGCACCGTGTATTTGAAGTCGCCGTTCTTGGCGGCGCTCACCTTGATGCGATGCACCGCCTCGCCCTCGGCCATGCGGGCCAGCACCTGGCCGGCGATCTCGGGCAGCAGGGTGCCGTTGAGGATGTGGTCCACATTGCGCGCGCCGGTGTCCACCTCGGTGCAGCGGGCCAGCACGGCGTCCACCAGCTTGTCGTCGTAGACGAACTCGGCCTGGTGGTGGGCGGCCACGCGGGCGGCGATGCGGTCGAGCTTGAGGCGGATGATGCGGTCCAGCGCGTCGTCGCCGATGGCGTAGTAGGGGATGACCTTCATGCGGCCCAGGAAGGCGGGCTTGAAGGTCTTGTACAGCACAGGCCGCAGGGCCTCGGCCAGGGCCTCCGGGTCGGGGTATTCGGCCGCCGGCTTGTTCATGCAGGCCTGCATGATCTGCGAGGAGCCGATGTTGCTGGTCAGGATGATCAGCGTGTTGCGGAAGTCGATCTCGCGGCCCTCGGCGTCGTCCATCACGCCCTTGTCGAAGACCTGGAAGAACATCTCCAGCACGTCCGGGTGGGCCTTTTCCACTTCATCGAGCAGCACCACGCTGTAGGGTTGGCGGCGCACGGCCTCGGTCAGCACGCCGCCTTCGCCGTAGCCCACATAGCCCGGGGGCGAGCCCTTGAGGCCGGAGACGGAATGGGCTTCCTGGTACTCGCTCATGTTGATGGTGATGAGCTTCTTCTCACCACCGTAGAGCAGGTCGGCCAGGGCCAGGGCGGTTTCGGTCTTGCCCACGCCGCTGGGGCCGACGAACATGAACACGCCCTTGGGCTTGTTCGGGTCTTCCAGGTTGGCGCGGCTGGTGCGCACCCGCTGGGCGATGGCCGCCAGCGCGTGCGATTGGCCGATGACGCGGGCCTCCAGCAGGGGCTGCAGGTTCAGCACGGTCTTCAGGTCGTCCTTGACCATCTTGCCCAGCGGGATGCCCGTCCAGGCGGCGACGATGGCGGCCACCACATTGCCGTCCACGTCCACCGGCACCAGCGGGGCCTCGCCCTGCAGCGCGCCCAGGGCGGCCAGCTTGTCGGGCAGCGGGGTGGCGGGCGGGGCCTGCTCGGTGTGGTCGCGGGCGGCGGCGGCCTCCAGGTCCTGGCGCAGCTGCTGCACCTCGCCCACCAGGGCCTTCTCGGCCTCGTGGCGCTGCAGCAGGGCGTCCAGTTGGGCCTGGCCATTGTCGCGCTGGGTGCGCAGGGCGCTCAGGCGGGCGGCATGGTCGCTGCCGCTGGCGGCCTCGCGCTGCAGTGCGGCGATCTCGGCGGCCAGCCGTTCGAGCCGTTTGCGCAGGTCGTCCACCGCGGCGGGCGTGGCGGCCTGGCCCAGGGCCACCTTGGCGCAGGCGGTGTCCAGCACGCTGATGGCCTTGTCCGGCAGCTGGCGGCCGGTGATGTAGCGGGCCGACAGGCGCACGGCCTCGGTGATGGCTTCGTCGCGGATGCGCACGCCGAAGTGCTTTTCCATCAGCGGGGCCATGCCGCGCAGCATGGCGGCGGCCAGCTCCTCGCTGGGCTCTTCCACCTTGATGACCTGGAAGCGGCGGGCCAGGGCGGCGTCCTTCTCGAAGTACTTCTTGTACTCGCTCCAGGTGGTCGCGGCCACGGTGCGCAGCTCGCCGCGCGCCAGGGCGGGCTTGAGCAGGTTGGCCGCGTCGTTCTGCCCGGCCTGGCCGCCCGCGCCGATCATGGTGTGGGCTTCGTCGATGAACAGGATGATCGGGTGCGGGCTCTTCTTGACCTCGTCGATCACGTTCTTCAGCCGGTTCTCGAACTCGCCCTTCACGCTGGCGCCGGCCTGCAGCAGGCCCAGGTCCAGCACATGCAGGGCCACGCCCTGCAGCGGCGGCGGCACATCGCCCGCGGCGATGCGCAGGGCCAGGCCCTCCACCACGGCCGTCTTGCCCACGCCGGCCTCACCGGTCAGGATGGGGTTGTTCTGGCGCCGGCGCATCAGGATGTCGATGGCCTGGCGGATCTCGGCGTCACGGCCGATCACCGGGTCGATCTTGCCGTCGCGGGCGCGCTGGGTCAGGTTGGTGGTGAATTGGTCCAGGGCCGGGGTGGCGCTGGGGCCTGCGCTGGCGGGCGTCTCGGCCACTTCACCGGCCGTCGCGCCGGTGCTCGCGGGGCTTGGGCGGGCCTCGTCCGAACCGGCGCTCACCGCGTCCAGCCGGTGCTTGAGGTCGTCGGCCTTCATCTGGCCGAAGCAGGGGCTGCTGCGCTGGGCCAGCTGGCTCAGCGTGGGTTCGGTCAGCAGGGCCAGCAGCAGGTGAGCGCTGCGGATGCGCGGGTCCAGCGTGTCCAGCGAGGCGATCAGCCAGGCCTGCTCCAACAGGGTCAGCAGGCGGGTGCCGAACACCGGGGTGCGGGTGTTGCCGTTGCGCAGGCGGGCCAGTTCGCGCTGCAGGTCGGCCTGCAGGGCCTCGGTGGCCACGCCCCAGCGGCGGCAGGCCACCACCAGGTCGCTGCGCGGGTTCTCCAGCAAGGCCAGCAGCAGGTGCTCGATGTCCACCTCATGGTGGCCATGGGACAGGGTGATCGAGGCGGCCCGCTCGGCAGCCTGGCGGCACACGGGGTCGAGCTTGGCGATCAGGGTCTTCAGATTGGTCATGGTGACGGTGGCTGCAATCGGTGGGCGTGTTCGGGGCTCAGGCCGCGTGGATGTCGTAGGCCGCTTCGGTGCGGTCCACGGGGCTGGGCTGGGAGAGCAGGTAGGTGTTCCAGCCGAGTTGGGCCGGGGTGTCGGCATCGCCGCCCAGGCGGGCGGGCTGCACATCGCGGGCGCGCAGGCACAGGTGGACTTCGTATTCCAGCGACAGGCCGGTGGCCAGGGTCAGCAGCTCCTGGAGGGCCACCGCGCCTGGCCCGCCGGGCAGGAAGCGGGCCTGCTGGGCGCGGCTGAGGGGTCCCAGGGTCAGGCGCACGCGCAGATCGCGCTGCCACAGGCGCTCGCCCACCAGGGCGTCCTGCCCCAGCGTGACCGCACCCAGGCCCAGCCGGCTCTGGTTGGCAGCCTCCACCGGAAACCAGCGGCCGGCAAAAGACTGCAGCTGCACCGGCACGCCAAAGTAGTCGGCCAGCAGGCGCTGCAGCTGCGGTGCGCTGACCACGCGCTGCTGCAGGGCGCCGGCGTAGTGGGCCAGGGCATCGTCGGCCACCGCGCCCTGGCCAGGCTGCAGGCGGTTGGACAGGCCGGGCAGGCCCAGGCCAGCCAGGGCCAGCAGCAGGGGGCGGAAGGCATCGCCCGGGGTGGCTTCGTGGGCCAGCGGCAGGCGGTGCTTGCGCCAGGCCGCGTGCAACAGCGAGACGGTGCGGTGCTGGAAGATGTCGAAGAAGGCACGGGCGGCGCCGTCACGGGCCTGGGTCTCGCGCGCCTGCACCTGTTCGGTGTAGGCCAGCGGCAGGGTGCCGGTGACGCCCAGCAGGCCGACGAAAGCCGGGGTGATCTCGATGCGCCGCGGCGCCCCGCCTTCTGCCGCGTCGGTCTTCAGGGCGGCAATCTCGCTGGCCGGGAAGGCCAGGGACAGCGAGTTGCGAAAGCGCAGCTCGGGGGCGGGCGAGGCGCCTGGGGCTGCGGGCTGGGCCTGCCAGCGTTGCAGCAGGCGCACGGCCTGGTGGAAGGCGAATGGCGACGGGTCCTGCAGCAGACGCTGCACCGGGGCCTGCGGGGCCAGCCGCGCCGGGCCGGTCAGCGTGGGGCGGACGTCGAGCGTGGAGGGTTCC
Organism: Ideonella dechloratans; assembly: GCF_021049305.1. Classification (GTDB taxonomy): domain Bacteria; phylum Pseudomonadota; class Gammaproteobacteria; order Burkholderiales; family Burkholderiaceae_C; genus Ideonella; species Ideonella dechloratans. The sequence continues at coordinate 2,934,627 of NZ_CP088081.1, read as the reverse complement.
TCGCGCTTCATGCCAGCCTCAGATCAGCGCCTGGTCGCCGCTGCGGCGTGGGCAGCTGACCAGGACCTCGCCGCTGCGCTGCGACACCAGCTTCAGCTGCACGAAGGTGTTGAGATGGGCGTACAGGCCGAGGAAGCGGTCCAGCACCTGGGCGAACAGGTGCAGGCCCCCGCCGACGAAGGCCTGCTCGTTGACGGTCAGCCGCACCTCGGTGCCGCGCACGAAGGTGGCGAAGGGCTTGCCGGGCAGGCAGGCCTGGGCCAGGCGATAGTCCACCGCCACCAGGCCGTCGATGAGCCGCTCGTTGTGCGGGCTGCGCGGCAGGTCATAGAGGCGCAGCACCTCCTTCAGTCCGTCCAGGCCGCTGGCGCTGAGCGTGAGGTGGTTGAGCGACAGGTGCGAGATCAGCCGCCACAGCGCCCCATGGTCGGCCTCGAAGCGCTGGGTCAGCGTGGGCCGGCGCAGCAGGCGGATCTCGCGCCAGGGGCCGCCCCCTTCGGCGAACAGATCGCCGCCCGGTTGCCCGATGCTCATCTGGTGGGGCAGGTCGCGGTTGGTGGCCCGCACATCGATGGACAGGGTGTCCGTCTGGGGCAGGGCCGGGTTGAACTGCAGGTCCACCAGGCCGATCTCGGTCTCGTAGCCCGGGCTCTGACCGGCCGACACCGGCTGGCGCTGGCTGTACCAGTAGCGTCCGGCCGCCTCGCCTTCGCGCAGCAGGTCGTCGTGTTGCAGCGAGTAGAAGGGTTTGAAGGTCTGGATGGACTCGCCTTCGGGCGTCTGGTGCACGCGGTAGACCTGGTCGATCGCGTAGACCTCGTGGCCGAAGGCCCGGCGACCATCCGGCAGCACCGGATACAGCGTCTTGTCGTGGGTGATGCGGATCGGGTCGGCGCGGGTGGCGAACAGGTTGATGACCGGAGCGCAGCCCAGCACCAGGTTGCGCGCGCTCACCAGCTCCAGCAGGCGGTTCTCGTGGCTGTCGGGGCGCAGGCCGGCCAGGGCGATGTGGACCGTCAGGCTGCGGCCGGCCTGCGCGCAGGCCGAGGCCGGCAGCGGCAGGTCCACGAAATTGAACTTGTCCGCGAAGGCAAAGTACTCGGTGAGCAGGCGGTAGGCGGGGTGCGAGCGCTGGTCGAAATCCACCAGGGCCTCGTCCTCGGCAAAGCCCACGGGCGCCAGGCGAGCCTCGCGCTCCCACCGCCAGGGGCCGTGGGCCTGGGTCTGGTAGAGCAGGGCCGCGGCCTTGTCGGACAGCGTTTCGCGCAGGCCGGTGACCAGCGAGGGGTCGCCATCCAGGTACAGCCGCAGCTGGCTCACGCCCAGGCTGGCGAAGCTGGCCTGCGGCGAGAGCAGATCGAACTGCAGGGACAGCAGGGCGGTGGCGGTGGGCGGTAGGGCGGTGCCGGCCGGCACGGCGGCGGTGGTCTGCAGCCGGGCCTGGCTGAGGCGCACCGGCAGCACCTGGGCCGGCGCCGTGGTCTGGAAGCGGCAGGTCACGCCCCGCAACGACCGGCTGTGCAGGGCGGTGCCGCGCGGCAGGGTCTGGCCCTGGCTCATCTGCGCGGCCGTGGGGCCCAGCTCGAAGCAGGCGATCGAACAGGCGGGGAAGGGCCGCAGGTAATGGGGGTAGAGCACCCCCAGCAGGGCTTCGGTGAACAGCGGGAAGTCGTCGTCCAGCCGCTTGTGGATGCGCGCACCCAGCAGGGCGAAGGACTGGATCATCCGCTCCACATGCGGATCCTGCAGCACCTCACCGTTGACCGACAGGCGGCCGGCAATGCGCGGATAGCGTTGGGCGAACTCGTCGGCCTGGGTTCTCAGGAAGGCCAGTTCCCGTTCGTAGTGGGGCAGAAGATCCTGCACGAGCGATCTCTCTGTTGCTTGGGGGCGCTCAGTGGGCCCGCGCGTCGCGGCGGCTCACGGCGTAGTGGTTGGATCCGGGCTGCAGCATGGCGTCGAAGGCCACCGACTCGGTGCACGGGTCCAGGCGCAGCCGGGCGCGGATGGAAAAGCACAGACCAGCCCCCACCTGGGCGCTGGGGCGCACCTGCACCTCCACCTGCGTCAGCCGGGGCTCATGCACCTGCAGGGCGCGGCGGATGGCCTCGGTGATGCGCAGGCGGTCGCGGTCGCTGGCGACGTTCAGCGCGCTCAGATCGGTGAGCCCGTAGGTCAGCAGCGAGCGGGCGGCCAGGGGATGCTCCGGCATGGCGGCAGCCTCGATGCCCGGCCGTGCGTTGAGCAGGGTTTCCAGGTCGCGGGCCACGGAGTCGGTGATCTGCTGCACGGTCCAGCGCGGGCTGGTGGCCAGGGTGGGTTCGCCTTCGGGCATGGGCTGGCGGAGGGACGGCGCGCGCGTGGGCGTGTCCAGGTCGGCACCGAGCAGCTTGTCCATCAGCGAGGGGCTGAAGAGGTCCATGGCAGGCAGGGGAGAGCGGAGGCGTCGAGGCGGGAGTGAAACGGGCGGCCCTGAGGCCGCCCGTTCACACCGGGAGGGCAACCGTTGTGCGGATGCCTTCCCGGCCGTGGCCGCAGGGGATCAGACCGCGACGTTCTTGCGCAGGTCCCAGCCCGCCACACCGGTGGAGGTGGTCGAGCCGTCCGGGCGATGCTGCTTGTATTCCCAGGTGATCTTCCCGTACTTCAGGCCGAAGGTCTCAGCCGGCAGTTCGCCTTCCGAGATCACGGTCTGCACGGAGGAGACCACCACGTCTTCCAGCACGATCTTGTAGTAGTCCACGCGCGACTGCGAGGTCGAGGTGGCGCTCTTGCCGCCGTAGGCGCGGTAGAAGGTGATGGTGACCTTGGGGTACACGGTACCGGCCGAGCAGGCACGGTTCAGCTTGGACGTCGCCTTGTCGATGTCCTTGGTGAAGACCATTTCGCCGTGCTCGGTGCGCTCGGCGGTGTGGCCGCCGGCGGACGAGGCGCTGGACGACTTGGGTTGGCGCACGTAATGCTGGAACGAGGAGACCTCGATTTCCTTCATGTGCTTCTGGTCGGTACTGTCGCCTTCCAGTTCGCTGGCGCCTTCGAACTTGACGTAGATGTCCTTCATGGTTGTTGTCGCTCCTTGTGATGACAGCGGTTGTGTTTAGCCCTTCTGGGACTGCGGCAGCTCGGCGACGAGGCGAAGGGACACGGAAAGCTCGTCGAGCTGGAAATGCGGCCGGATGAACGACACGGCGCGGTAGGTGCCGGGGCGGCCGGGCACCTCGGAGACCTGGATGCTGGCCTCGCGCAGCGGGTAGGTGGCCTTGGTCTCCTGGGTGGCGTTGTCGTCCTCCACCACGTACTGCCGGATCCAACGGCTGAGGAACTCCTCGATGTTGGCCGCCGAGGCGAAGCTGCCCACCTTGTCGCGCATCATGGCCTTGAGGTAGTGGGCGATGCGGCAGACGCTGAACATGTACTGCAGCTGGGCCGAGAGCACCGCGTTGGCATTGGCGGCATCGCTGTCGTACTTCTTGGCGCGCTGGGTCGACTGGGTGCCGAAGAAGGCCGCGTAGTCGGTGTTCTTGCAGTGCACCAGGGGGATGAAGCCCAGGTCGCTGAGCTCCTTCTCACGCCGATCGGTGATGGCGATCTCGGTGGGGCACTTCAGCGCGATCTCGCCTTCGTCGGTCTTGAAGGTGTGGGTGGGCAGGTCCTCGACCAGGCCACCGCCTTCGACGCCCCGGATGGCCGCGCACCAGCCGTAGTTCTCGAAGGCCGCCGTCAGGCGCGCGCCCATCGCGTAGGCGGCGTTGACCCACAGGTACTTGCCGTGGTCGGAGCCGTCGACGTCCTCGACGAAGTTGAAGCCCTCGGTGGCCGTGCCGTCCTTGGGGTTGAAGGGCAGGCGGCCGAGGAAACGCGGCACGGTCAGGCCCACGTAGCGCGAGTCTTCGGAATCACGGAAGGAACGCCACTTGGCGTAGTCCACCGTGTCGAAGACCTTGGCCAGATCGCGCGGCTTGCCCAGGTCGGTGTAGGTCTCCAGGCCGAACAGCTCGGGTGAGGCCGCCGAGATGAAGGGCGCGTGGGCCGCGGCGGCCACGTGCGACATCTGTTCGATGAAGTACATGTCCTCGGGCTGGCGCGAGATTTCGAAGTCGCCGATCAGGGTGCCGAAGGGCGCACCGCCGAAGGTGCCGAACTCTTCCTCGTAGACCTTCTTGAACAGCGCGCTCTGGTCGAAGTCGATCGCGGTCTTGAAGTCCTTGATCAGCTCCTTCTTGGTGGCGTTGAAGACCTGGATCTTCATGCCGGCGCTGGTGGAGGTGTGGCGGCACAGGTAGTGCAGGCCGGTCCAGGTGGACTCCAGCTTCTGGAAGGCCGGGTGGTGCATGATCTCGCTGAGCTGGGCGGAGATCAGGGCGTCCAGTTCGGCCACGCGGGCATCCAGCGTGACGCTGAGGTTGTCCGACACCGTGACGGTGCCGGCCATGACTTCGCGCACGAGTTCCGAGATGATGTCCTTGGCGCGGGCGTGCTCGACGTCCGAGCGGGCCACCTTGCTCTGGGCGACGATCTGGTCGAGCAGGGGGCTGGCTTCGGCGGCGGCCGCACCGGCCGCGGCGGGGCTGAGGAGGGCTTCGCTCATGGTCACTCCTTGTCGGTCGGGGTGGCTTCGGCGCCCAGCTGCTGCAGCTTCTCGGTGCTGGAAAGCACTTCGGTCAGCAGGTCGTCGAGCTTTTCGTTGCCGGCCAGCTTGTTGCGCAGGTCGGACAGCTTGGTGCGCGCTTCCAGCAGGCGCCGCAGGGGCTCGACCTGCTGCACGACGGATTCGGGCCGGAAGTCCTCCATGGACTTGAACTCCAGGTTCACGCCGAATTCGCCGCCTTCGGGGCTGAGCTTGTTCTTCGCCCGGAAGGAGGTCTTGGGCGCCATGCCCGCCATCACGTCGTCGAAGTTGTCGAGGTCGACGTTGACGAACTTGCGGTCCTTCAGCTTGGGCAGCGGCTTGTCCGGGTCGGGCTGCTGGCCGGAGAACTCCCCCAGCACGCCGACCACGAAGGGCAGTTCCTTCTGTTCGATCGCGTCACCGACCTGCACGTCATAGCTGAGCTGCACCCGCGGGGGGCGGACCTTCTCAAGCCGCTTCTGAACACTGTCCTTCTTGGCCATGGGCTTTCCTTTGCTGGTCTGGGGTGGTGCGGCTCACTTGAGCTTGTCGAGCGGGTTGCCGCCCGCTGCGGCGGCCGGGGCCGGATGGGGTGCTGCCTGGGCGGCGGGGGCGGCCTGCGGTGCCGCCACGGCCCGCCGTCGGGGCACCACCTTGGGTTTGGGGGCTTCGCTGCCCGGCGGCACGATGGGCAGCAGGGCGGTTTCCCCCAGCGTCTCGCGCAGGGAGCGGGTCACGGCCAGAGCTTCCTCACGCGAGCCCACGGGGTACTCGGCATCCTTGCGCAGGGCTTTCAGGGAGCCGGCGGTGATGCGCAGGCCGCTGACCGCCAGCAGGCTGTTGGCGGTGGTGTCCTGCGGGTCGCGCTCCAGCACCTCCTGGCCGGCCAGCACGGCGTTGCCGTAGTCGCCGGCGGCGAAGTAGTCCTCGGCCAGCTTCAGCCAGGGCGTCTTGTCGGTGGGGTAGGCCTTGGCGGCATCGCGGTAGAAGCCCCGTGCCTTTTCACGCTGACCGTCGGCCTGGGCCTGGGTGGCCTGCGAGAGATAGGACTCCAGTGTCGGGGCGACTGGTGCGGGGGCGGGGGGCGCCGTGTTGGGGGTTGCGCAGGCAGTGAACAGGGCGCAGACGGCTGCGCCGAGGACCAGTGAGGCATGCCGGGAAGAATTGCGCGTCGCGGGCTTCATTTGTAACTCCATGAAATTCGAAACCATTTGTTTTCCGCGTCGGGACCGGTGTTTCGGCAGGCGGACTATAGGGGGTCTGAAAATTCGGTCAAACCTTCTTTTGGGGGATCCGGCGGGCTGCCGGAGATGGGGAGGATGGCGCTAGACTTCGTTCATGGTGCGCCGCGTGCCAGGGGTATTTTTGAACCATGGAAACTCGTCTATGTTGAGGATGCGCGTGTTACTCATGGCGTGGAATGCCTTTGTTTCTTCTGGCGATCCGGCGCGCACGGCGGCGTGGGCTCGACAGGGGGTCCGGCTCCTCGGCGTCGGGCTTGTTTCCCTCGTGCTGGCCGCTTGCAGCACGCCGGGGTCCGGGGCATCCCAGCCGGGGGTATTGGATTCGGCGTTACAAATGGTCGGTCTGCAGAGGGTTTCGTTACAAACCCCGGATGCAGTCAATCTTCCGTCTTTGCAGAAACCACCCAAAACGTTACGAGTCGTGATTCGCCTGCATGCGGGCGATTTGTTAAATTCAGATACAAATGGTCAATCTCTGCCCGTGGTGGCCAGGATTTACGAGCTGCGGGAGAAGGAAGCCTTTGAACGTGCGCCCGCAACGGCCTTCGACGGGGAGAAAAATCATCTGCCCGCCGAGTTGGCGGATGCGCTGCTGGGGTCCCGCGAAGTCGTGCTGACGCCCGGGCAGCGTTACGAGGTGACTGAGACGCTGCCCGAGGGCACCCGCTACATCGGGGTGCTGGCCTTGTTCCGTGCACCCGCCCAGGGTCGCTGGCGCCATGTGTTCGATGCCCGGGCGGCAAGCGAGACCGGCCTGACCCTGGGGGTGCACGCCTGTGCCTTGAGCGTGGCCAGTGGCCAGGCCCTGGATGTGGCCCCCGAACTGACCCGCCTGGCCGGGGTGCAGTGTTCCTGACGCCGGCCCGCTGTCCGGGACCGGTTCTTGTAGTGGATGGGATGTTGTTGTGATCCGTGCTTCCAAGTTGCTCTGGGGAGAAGGCCTGTTCCTGCGCCCCCAGCATTTCCAGCGCCAGGATGCCTACCATGAGTGGCGTCTGGCGGAGACGGCCCAGGCCCTGAGCCCGTTTGCCTGGGGCGTTCGCCGTTGCCAGGTGGACGCCGATGCGCTGGCGCACGGCGTGCTGCGGCTGCAGGAGATCCATGCACTGTTGCCCGACGGTGATTTCTGCACCGCGCCGGGCGACGACGAACTGCCGCCGCCGGTGACCCTGTCGGGTTGGCCGGCGGGCCAGTCCGAGTGCACCTATCACCTGAGCCTGCCGCCGCTGCGCGCCACCGGCGGCAACAGCTGCGATGGCGAGGAGGCGGGGTCCAGTGCGGCCCGCTACCGCATGCGGCACGACCCCGCCACCGACTGGTTCACCGGCGCGGTGGAGGCCGAGGTCACCACCTTGCACCGGCGCCTGCGCCTGGTGGCCGACACCGAGGCCCGGGACCACCTCACCTCGCTGCCGCTGCTGCGCGTGCGCCGCACCGGCACCGGCTCCTTCGAGCTGGATCCGGCCTTCGCACCGCCGGTGCTGTCGATCAGCGCATCGCCCCTGCTGATGGGGCTGCTGCGCCGCACGCTGGACATGCTGCAGGCCAAGGTGGATGCGCTCTACGGTGTTCACCGCGAGCCCTCGAAGCATGTGATCGAGTTCCGCTCGGGCGACATCGCCTCGTTCTGGCTGCTGCACACCTGCAGCAGCGCCTATGCCGGGCTGTCCCACCTGTTCCACCATCCTGGCCTGCACCCGGAACGCCTGTTCGAGCGCTTGCTGGATCTGGCCGGGGCGCTGATGACCTTCTCGCGCAGCCATGGTCTGACGGACCTGCCGGCCTACGACCACAGCGCACCTGCACAGGCCTTCGCCCGGCTGGACGGCATCATCCGCGACCTGCTGGAGACGGTGATCTCCACCCGCTACTTCGCCATCGCGCTCAGCGAACTGCGTCCGTCCTACTTCGCAGGCCGGCTGGATTCCCAGAAGATCGGGGACAGCACGCGCCTGTACCTGGGCGTGCAGGCCGGGCTGCCGCCGTCGGAGCTGGTGGAGGTGATCCCGCAGCGCCTGAAGGTGGGCGCCCCCGACGATGTCGAGAAAGTGGTGCTCACCGCCACCGCCGGTGTGCGACTGACCCATCTGCCGCAGGTGCCAGTGGCCATCCCGGTGCGTCCAGGGGCCTATTACTTCGCGCTCGAGCCCCGTGGGCCCCTCTATGACCGCATGCTGCAGGCCCGCAGCCTGTGCATCTACGCCCCCAGCAATCTGCCCGATCTGCAGATGGAGCTCATCGCCCTGAACGGCGAGGCCTGAACCTCACGAACACTCTGATTCCCATGAGCACAGCCCCCTCTCTCTTTGCCCAGCCTGCCAGCTCGGGTGCGGCCACGGTGCCCACCGCGGTGGCCTCCGAGCCCCGTTCGCTGATGGACCTGTTCTATCCCGGTTTCTACATGGTCTTCCTGCTCAAGAACGGGCAGTTGCCGTCCCAGGCGGGGCCCTTCCGCGAGCGGGTGAAGGAACTGCTGCTGCAGGTGGACCGCGGCGCCAAGCGGCTGGGCCTGGATTCCGCCGACGTCTACCAGGCCAAGTTCGCCTTCTGCGGTCTGCTCGACGAGATCCTGCTGACCAGCAGTGGTGCGGTGCGCGAGGACTGGATGCTCAACCCTCTGCAGCTGGAGCTGTTCGGCGAACACATGGCGGGGGAGCGCTTCTTCGAGCGGCTGGAGGAGCTGCGGCGCGAAGGCGCCGTGCGCCTGCAGGCGCTGGAGGTCTTCCACATGTGCCTGTTGCTGGGCTTCCAGGGCAAGTACGCGCTGGAAGGCACCGAGAAGCTCGGCTATCTGACCGCGCGCGTGGGCGACGAGATCCTGCACCTGCAGGGGCGGCGCAGCGCCTTTGCACCTCACTGGGCGCCGCCCGATCAGGTCCAGCACAAGCTGCGTTCCGAGGTGCCCTTGTGGGTCATGGGCAGTGTCTTCGCGCTGCTGGGCCTGGTGGCCTTCCTGGGCTTGCGCCACCAGCTGCACAGCGGCACCGAGGCTTCCCTGGCCCGCTACGTGGATGTGGTGAAGCTGGCGCCCCAGTCGGCCTGGTTCACGCTGACCCTGCCTTGAGCGCGTCCCCGCGGCCCTGACCGGGTTCCGGCCCGCTGCCCGGGGCCTCCGAAGACGGGCGGGTGTCCATCACCACGCCCCGGTTGCGGCCCAGGCGCTTGGCCTCGTACAGCACCAGGTCGGCGGTGTGGATCGCGCTGTCCAGCGTGTGCTCGCGGGCGGGCAGCACCACCGCCCCCAGGCTGATCCGGGCCGACAGGCTGCGCCCGTCGTCCAGGTCGATGCGCTGCGCCGCGACCAGGGCGGGCAGACGCTGGGCCAGGCTGTGCACGCCTTCGATGCCGGCCAGGACGACGACGAACTCGTCGCCACCCAGGCGGGCGAACAGATCGTCCGAGCGCAGGTGTTGCCCCACCACCTGGGCGATCAGGCGCAGCACGCTGTCGCCCGCGCTGTGGCCATGGCCATCGTTGATGTCCTTGAAGTGGTCCACGTCGAACACCAGCAGGGCCAGGGCCTGGTCCTGTTCGGCCGCGCGCTGCAGGCGCGGGATCATCTGGGCTTCCAGGCTGCGGCGGTTGAGCAGGCCGGTCAGCGGGTCGGTCTCGGCCTGCTGGCGCAACCGCCGTTCCAGCGCGCGGCGCTCGGTGATGTCGAACATGGCGCCTGCCTGCCCCGTGGGTCGGCCCTGGGCGTCGTGGAAGACCGCCTTGTGGAACAGCACGTCGCGCAGATGGCCATCGGCCCAGCGGACCTGGGACTCGTAGATCTGCCGTCCTCCCGAGGCCAGCAGGGCCCGGTCGGCCGCGTCGTACACCTTGGCCAGATCGGCCGGTGCGATGTCATAAACCGAATGTCCGACCACCTGCTGCCGGGTCAGACCGAGGTACTGCAGGAAGGCCTGGTTGCACTCGGTGTACACGCCCTCGGCGTCCTTGACGAAGATGGGCGCCGGGATGTTGTTCAGGCTGGCACGCAGGGCATGGAGTTCCTGCTGGCGATGACGCAGCACGGCACCGAGGCCGCCCCGTGCCTGGTGCCGGGCCAGCGCGCGCTCCAGTTGCCGGCCATGCCGGTCGGGCTGATGGGCCCAGAGCACATCGTCCACCCCGGCTTGCCAGGCCTGGTTCTCGAGGTCTCCGATGGTCTCGTCATCGCTGGGGGAGGTCCTGGCCCACCACAGCACCGGCGTGTCGCGCAGATCCTGGGCGATGAGCCACTGCAGCTGCTCTCCCAGCGATTCAGCCGGAACATCCAGCAGCCACAGGCGTGCCGGGTCGCGGTGTGCCGCCCACTGGGCCCGCAGTCCGGTCAGCTCGACATCTGCATGGGTCAGTGCCGCGGGCGACCAGCAGCCCGCCAGGCAGCCCGCCAAGCCTTCGGGGGCGGGATGTTCGCTGAGCAGGAAGACGCAGGGGGTCATGGTGGTGCCCAGGCCAAAGGGCCTGAGCTGCCACTTTATCGGCCACCGCGGGGCCCGTCTTGAGGGCCTGCCCGGCCCGCGCTCGCCCGCTTCTCGCATAGACTGCCCACCCCATGCCAAACCCGCCCCCCGTCCCGCCCTCGCCCGTCCCGCCCCGTGTCGTCATCGTCGGCGCTGGCCCGGCCGGCCTGATGGCGGCCGAAGTGCTGGCCGCCGGCGGCGCGTCGGTGGACCTCTACGACGCCATGCCCTCGGTGGGCCGCAAGTTCCTGCTGGCCGGCAAGGGGGGGCTGAACCTGACCCACGCCGAGCCAGTTGATGCCTTCGTGCGGCGCTACGGCGAGCAGGCGCAGCGGGTGGGGAGCTGGCTGCAGGTCTGGTCTCCGCAGGCCGTGCGCGACTGGGCCGATGGGCTGGGCGCGGCCACCTTTGTCGGCAGCTCGGGCAAGGTCTTTCCGCACGAGATGAAGGCCGCGCCGCTGCTGCGGGCCTGGCTGCAGCGCCTGCGCCGGGCCGGCGTGCGCTTCCACATGCGCCACCGCTGGCTGCCCGAGTCCCTGGCCCCGTCCTCGGACGGCCCCTCGGGCCTGCGCTTTGCCACCCCCTCGGGCGAACAGTCGGTGCAGGCCGACGCGCTGCTGCTGGCCCTGGGCGGGGCCAGCTGGTCGCGGCTGGGCTCCGACGGACGCTGGGTCAGCGCCCTGGCGGCTGCCGGCATCCCGGTGGCGCCGCTGCAACCGGCCAACTGCGGTTTCGATGTGGGCTGGAGCGAATACCTGGCCAGCCACCATGCCGGGGCCCCGCTGAAGAACGTGGTGCTGCGCTGCACCGGGCCGGCAGGCCAGTCCTTCGAGCGCAAGGGCGAGTGCGTGGTCACCGCCACCGGCCTGGAGGGCCATCTGGTCTATGCCGCCTCGGCGCTGCTGCGCGATCAGATCCTGCGCCAGGGCCGGGCCGAACTGACACTGGATCTGCGCCCGGACCGCAGCCCGGAGGAGCTGCGACAGGCGCTGGCCCGGGGGCGGGGTGCCCGTTCGCTGGCCAACCATCTGCGCGAGCAGGCAGGCATCAAGGGGGCGGCCGCGGCCCTGCTGCGCGAAGGCGTGTCCGCCGAGGACTGGGCCCGCCTCAGCAAGGACCCGGCCTGGCTGGCGAGCCGGATCAAGGCCTTGCCGATCGCGCTGACGGCGCCCCGCCCGCTGGACGAGGCCATCAGCACGGCTGGCGGGGTGCGGCTGGAGGCGCTGGACGGACAGCTGCGCCTGCGGCAGGCACCGCACATCGCGCTGGCCGGCGAGATGCTGGACTGGGAAGCCCCCACCGGCGGCTACCTGCTCACCGCCTGCCTGGCCAGCGGGGTGGTGGCCGCGCGCGGCCTGCTCGCGGCCCTGGGCGGGGCGGCTCGCCCCGTCAACCCACCTTGAGCCGGGCCACCAGGGCCATCAGCTCGTCGGCCTGACGGTTCAGCCGCGTGGCGGCGGCGGTGGTCTGCTCCACGTCGATGGAGGCATGGGTGGCCTCGTCGCCGATCTGCCGCACGGCGGCGGCCACCTGGTCCACCGCCAGCGTCTGCTCCCGGGTGGCGGTGTTCATCTCGTCCAGCGCGCTGCTCATCTGACCCACATGGCCCAGGATGCTGTCCACCCCTTGGTGGGCGGTGTGGATGTGGTCCACGCCCTGGGTGACCTGTTGGGTCGAGCTGCCGATCAGCGCGCGGATCTCGCCGGCCGCCTGGGCGCTGCGCTGGGCCAGCGAGCGCACCTCGGCCGCCACCACGGCAAAGCCGCGGCCGGCCTCGCCGGCCCGGGCCGCTTCGACCGCCGCATTGAGCGCCAGGATGTTGGTCTGGAAGGAGATGCCGTCGATGACGCCGATGATCTCGCCCATCTTCTGACTGGTGGCGGCGATGCATTCGACCGTGTCCACCGCCGAACGCATGCGGGCGCGGCCGCTCTCGCCGTCGTCGCGCATCTGGCCGAACATGCCGTCCACCTGCTGCACGCGCAGCGCGGTGTGCCGCACGGTCTGGGCCACTTCCTCCAGTGTGGCTGCCGACTGTTCGACCGCCGCAGCCTGGCTGCCGATGCGCTGCGACAGGTGCTGGCTGGTGCCGGCCAGCTGCACGCCCGTGGCGGCCACTTCCTGGGCGTGGGCCCGGATGCGCTCGACCAGGGTGGACAGCTGCTGGTTCATGGTGTCCAGGTCGCGGCCCATGCGGGCGAATTCGTTGCTGCCCGGCACCTCGGTCCGCCGGGTCAGGTCGCCGGCCGCACCGGCTGCGGCGACGCTGCTGACGCGGCGCAGTGCGTCGGTGGTGCCCAGGTGGAAGGCCAGGCCGCAATAGACCAGGGCCAGGAAGCAGGCCGCGGCCAGCGCGAAGGCGATCCACTGCGCCTGGCGCAAGCCGGCCTCGCGCTGGGTCAGGCGCTCGGCCAGGGCCTGGCTGGCGCCTTCGGCCAGCGTCTTGATGGCCTGCACCGCCTGCGTGCCGGCGGCGAAGAAGGCCCGGGCCTCGCCCTGGGGCTGGCCGGTGGCGAAGTCCTGCTGCACCAGATCCAGAAAGGCCTGGGTGGCCTTGACGGCCTCTTCGTAGCCCGCCGGGGCCGGCACGCCTGCGCGCCGCAGCGCGGCCACCTCGGTCTGGGCCAGGGCCAGCTGTTCGCCCAGCAGGGCGACCCGGCCCTGGAACTGGGCCAGCTCCTGCGGCGTGCCCTGGCCGCGGGCCAGCAGGCCGGCACCCTGGCCGCGCACCAGGCCGGCCTGTTCGGTGAAGGGCAGGGCGCGTTGCAGGGCCAGCGCCATCATGAAATAGGTGTCCGGCTCGGGGTCGAAGAGCAAGTCGCTGCGCTCGCCCAGCTCCTGCAGCAGCGCCCGCAGCGCCGCCACTTGCCGGGTGTGGGTCTGGAACACCGCCGCCCGGTCCCCCTGGCGTTCGCCCCCGGCCAGGCGGGTGAGCTGGTCCGCGATGGGTTGCCACAGCCGGTCCAGTTGCCATTGGGGGTGCTGGGCCAGCTGCGCCGAGGCGGCCTGGACGGCCGCCTGCAGCTTGGGACGGGTGCCGGCCACCGCGCCTTCGGCGCTGGCATCGCCGGACATGGCCAAGTTGGTCTGGCCCCGGTGGGTCTGGGTCTGGATGGCCACCTCCAGCAGGGCACCCACGGCTCGGGCGCCGGCCAGCTCATTGGCGGTGGCCTGCAGCTGTTGCCCGCACTGGTTCAGCGTGCGGGCGGTCAGCACGATCAGGGGGACCGCGGTCAAGGCGGCGATCAGCAGCAGCTGGGTGGACAGGCGCAGGTGCCGGAGCACCTTTTGCACAGGCGCGAAAAGACGTGCGGACGCGGTCATGGCGGCAGCTCGACAAGGGTATGGAGGAGGACAGGAGCGCATCCCGCGATGGAGGCGCTCCGCGATACCCGGGCGAACTGCTGGCCCGGAGGAAACCGGTACGGCAGCCCAGATTTTCTGTAACAGGCGGCGGGCGGGACGGTTGAAAAGTCCGCCGAAACTGGGGCTTTTGCGGCTCAAGTTCCCCGGGGCGCGGGCGTCGGCACAATCGGCCGTTTGCGCACCACCTCTGTCGGGCCCGCCATGATCACCGTCCACCATCTGAACAACTCGCGCTCGCAGCGCATCCTGTGGCTGCTGGAGGAACTGGGCCTGCCCTACGAGGTGCGCCGCTACCAGCGCGATCCGCAGACCCTGCTGGCGCCTGCGGCGCTGAAGGCGGTGCATCCGCTGGGCAAGTCTCCCGTCATCACCGACGGCGACATCACCGTGGCCGAGAGCGGGGCCATCGTCGAGTACCTGCTGGAGACCCATGGCCAGGGTCGGCTGCGCCCGCCGGCGGGCACGCCCGAGGCGCGTCGCTTCAGCTACTGGCTGCACTTCGCCGAAGGCTCGGCCATGCCGCCGCTGCTGCTCAAGCTGGTGTTCCAGCGCATCCGGACGGCGCCCATGCCCTTCTTCGCCAAGCCCATCGCCCGCGGCATCGCGGCCAAGGTGCTGGAGGGCTTCGTCGAGCCCAATCTGCAGGCCCAACTGGATTACATGGAGGCCGAGCTGGCGCAGCGTCCCTGGTTCGCCGGTGAGGACTTCACGGCGGCCGACATCCAGATGAGCTTTCCGCTGGAGGCGGCGGCCCAGCGCAGCGGGCTGACGCCCGAACGCACCCCGCACCTGACCGACTGGCTGGCCCGCATCCATGCCCGGCCTGCCTACCAGCGCGCCCTGGTGCAGGGCGGGCCGTACGACTACGCCTGAGGGCGCAGGGGCGGCCTCACATTCGCCAGATGCGCGGCGGGGCCTCGTCCAGCTGCCACAGCAGGTGGCGCCAGCGGGCGCGGATGCCGCGCCAGAGCTCGAACAGCGGCTCCACCCGGGGTGCCAGCGCCCGGCTGACCACCACGGCGGGGTCCGGTGAGGTGGCGCCGGCCCCTGCGTTCAGGGGATGGACCGCCATCACCTCCCGGGCCGCGTCCAGAAGGGCCTGGCGCAGGGCCGGGGCCAGGGCCTCGCCGCCGGCGGCCCACAGCGTGCCCAGCACCCGCTGGCCGCCCAGGCCCAGCGGGGAATCGAGCAGTTGGGTGTCCTCGGCCGCCAGCGTGCCGCGTTCCAGCCAGGTGCCGGGCAGTTCCAGGTGCTGGGTGATGCGTCCGCGGGTGAAGGCCTCGTCGGCCGCCGGCAGGCCCAGGGCCAGCATCTCCCAGCCCAGCATCAGCGCGCCGGGGGCCAGTTCGAAGCGCAGCCGGTTCTCGGCCAGGCAGCCGCGGTAGGCAATGGTTTCCAGCGGCAGCCATTCCAGCCGGGCGCCGGCGGCCACCCGGGCCACCAGGTTCTGCCGGGCCACCTCGCCGGCGCTGCGGTAGAAGCGCGTGGCGCTGGGGGTGGTGATCAGCGCATGCGTGCCCGCGGCCTGCTCGACGGTGATGTCCAGCACGTCGCCGCCCACGATGCCGCCGGGCGGGTGCACCAGCACATGGTGGCAGATGGCCTCGCCCTCGGGGTAGAGGCGCTGCAGCACCCGCAGCGGGCCGTGGTGGCGGTCCAGCGCGACGGTGCGTTCACCATCGCGGGTGTACTGAAGGTGCAGGTGGCCGTGCCAGCCCATGGGCATGCAAGTCTGAAAGCGCTGAATGCGGGACCGCGCAGTGTAGGGGAGCGGGGCCTTGCCCCGCGGGGCTCAGCGGTGGTGCCAGAAATGCCGGTGCGGCGTCAGCAGCATCTCGCGCAGCCCGGGCGTGGGGCCATGCACCTCGATGGCCTTCTGCCCGCGGGCGAAGACCTCGCGGCAGGGCAGGGCCAGCGTGGGGTTGAGCGCGTGATTGCCGGTCAGGGCCAGCAGGTCGGTCTCCTCCAGGCCATAGATCAGGTGGCCGATGTTCGCCCAGTACTGGGTGCCGGCGCACATGGCGCAGGGCTCCACGGTGGTGACCAGCGTGCAGTCCCACAGCAGATGCGGGGCATAGAGCCGCGCGGCCTCGCGGGCCAGCACGGCTTCGGCATGGTTGACCGTGTCCACATTGGCCTGCCGCAGCAGCACCGTCTCGCCATCGGGCGCCACCAGCAGGGCGCCGAAGGGGTGGTGGCCGCTGGCCATGGCCTGCTCGGCCACGGCCTGGGCCTCGCGCAGGTGGCGTTCGATCTGTTCGGTGCTCAGCATGTGTCGGGTGTTCCCAGCCGGGGTGGGCCTCAGTGTGCCTGAGAGCCGCGGTGGGCCCAGCCGGTGGTGCGCTTCTCGACCCAGGAGAAGAACTCGTACATCACCATGGCCATCGCGCCCACCACCACCAGGCCGGCGAAGGCCAGGCCCATCTGCATCGCGCTGCCGGCGCTCACCAGCAGGTAGCCGATGCCCTCGTTGGAGGCCGTCATCTCCGACACCGTGGTGCCGACGAAGGCCAGGGTGATGGCCACCTTCAGCGAACCGAAGAAGTAGGGCATGGAGCGCGGCAGGCCGACCTTCACCAGCACGTCCCAGCGCCGGGCGCCCAGCACCCGCAGCACGTCCTCCAGCTCGGGCTCCAGCGTGGCCAGGCCGGTGGCGATGTTGACGGTGATGGGGAAGAAGGAGATCAGGAAGGCGGTGAGCACCGCAGGCCCCACGCCGATGCCGAACCACACCACCAGGATGGGCACGAAGGCCGCCTTGGGCAGGGCGTTGAAGCCGGTCATCAGCGGGTAGATGGCGGCGTAGGCCAGGCGCGAGCTGCCGATCAGGAAGCCCAGCAGCACACCCACCACGATGGCGATGCCGAAACCGGTCATCGTCACCCAGAAGGTGCGCCAGGCATGGCCCAGGATGACGTCGCGGTATTCCAGCACCTGGTCCCAGATGCGCAGCGGGCTGGGGAAGATGAACTCGCTGACCTGGAAGCCGCTGCAGATGGCCTGCCAGGCCACCAGGATCAGCAGCAGCAGGACCCAGGGCGACCAGCGCTCCAGGCGCTTGGCGCGTTGTGCCGCGGTCGTCATTGGGCCACCTCCACACCTTGTTTGCGCATGGCGCCGATGTGGCCACGCAGTTCATGCACGATGTCCGAGAAGGCCGGGGTGTAGGTCACCTCCAGGTCGCGCGGACGGGGCAGGTCGATCTCGCGGCGCACCACGAAGCGGCCCGGGCTCTTGCTCATCACATAGACCGTGTCGGCCAGGAAGACGCTCTCGCGCAGATCGTGGGTCACCAGGATGACGTTGAACTTCTGCGCGGCCTGCAGGTCGCGCAGCGCGCACCACAGCTCCTCGCGGGTGAAGGCGTCCAGCGCGCCGAAGGGCTCGTCGAGCAGCAGCATCTTGGGTTCGTGGACCAGCGCGCGGCAGATGCTGGCGCGCTGCTGCATGCCGCCCGAGAGCTGCCAGGGGAACTTGTCCTCGTAGCCGCCCAGGCCCACGCTCTGCAGCAGGGCACGGGCCTTGGCCTCGTACTCGGCCTTCTTCTGCTTGAAGCTGGAGCGGTAGGGCTCGACGATCTCCAGCGGCAGCATCACGTTCTGCACCGTGGTGCGCCAGGGCAGCAGGCTGGGGGCCTGGAAGGCCATGCCGGTGATCTTCAGCGGGCCGTCCACCTCGCGGCCGCCGATCTCCACCGTGCCCTTGCTGGGGCGCTTCAGGCCGGTGGCCAGCTTCATGAAGGTGGACTTGCCACAACCCGAGGGGCCGACGATGGCGATGAACTCGCCTTCCTCGACCTGCAGATTGATGTCCTCCACCGCGAACTGGCCCTGGGCCAGCAGCTCGTCGTTGTAGGCGAGCCAGACATTGCGAAAGTCGACAAAGCTCATGCGGCTGCTCCCGTGGGGCCGTTCAGGGGCACACCGGCGGCTGCCCACCCCCGCGCAGGGGCAGGCATGCAGCGCGGTGCGAGGGGGATTTACTTCTTGAAGATGGCGCGCTCGGCGGCTGAGGGCAGGTAGCTGCCGTTCCAGATGGCGTCCGGGTTGATGCGGCTCTTGGTCTGGAAGGCGTCGGCCACCTGGCTGGCCATCAGGGCCAGGCGGGGCTTGTTCAGGTCACCGAAGCCCTCGGCCTTGGCGTCGGGCGTGGCCACCGAGCTTTCGATGGCCAGCTTCAGCCGGCGCTCTTCCAGATCGGCATTGATGATGCCGTCGCGGGCCTTGACGCTGGCGATGGCGCCCTTGGGATCGGTGATCACGTCCTTGGCGCCCTTGGTGAAGGCCCGCAGGAAGGCCTTGACCTCCTCCGGGTGCTTCTTCAGGAACTCTTCGCCGACGATGATGGCGTTGCCGTAGAGCTTCACGCCGAACTGCGGGAAGGGCATGACGGTCACATCGCTGGCCTTCACGCCGCGGGCTTCCAGGTTCAGCAGCGAGGTGAAGTAGAAGCCGGTGATGGCGTCCAGGTCGCCCTTGGCCAGCATGGTCTCGCGCAGCGTCGGGTCCATGCTGACCCATTCCACCTTGCCCACGTTGTTGGCCTTCTGGAAGATCGGGAAGGCGCGGCGGCCGGCGTCGAACACCGGCGCGCCCAGCTTCTTGCCGCTCAGGTCGGCCGGGGTCTTGATGCCGCTCTTCTTGAGCGCAAACACCGCGGCGGGCGTGTTGTTGTAGACCATCATCACCGCCACCGGCTTGTTCGGCGCGGTGGGGTTGTTGGCCTGGAATTCCATCAGCGCGGCCAGGTCGGCAAAACCCATGTCATAGGCGCCCGAGGCCACGCGGTTGACGGCGTTGCCCGAGCCATTGCCCGCGTCGATGGTGACGTCCAGCTTCTCGGCCTTGAAGTAGCCCTTGGCGGCGGGCACCAGGAAGAAGGCGCTGGGGCCCTCGAAGCGCCAGTCCAGCTGGAACTTGATCGGCGTGGTCTGCGCCTGTGCCAGCACGGGCAGCGTCAGCGCGGCGGCCAGGCCCAGCAGGCTGCGGCGGCTCAGGCGGGAAAGGGAGGCAAGGGCATTCAGGCGCATGGGGGCTCCGGGAAGAGAAGGCAGGTTCGGGGATGGGAAGGGTGTTGCAAGAAGCGTGCGAAATCGGGGGGCTTGCCGTGTCCGGGGCGACTCAGGTCGGCTGCAGCAGGTCGTGCAGCGCGCGGGCCACCACGCGCGTGGCGCGCTTCAGGTCGGCCAGGGCCAGGTGCTCGTCCGCCCGCTTGGCGTTGGACTCCAGCACGGTGCGCGGGCCAGCGCCATAGATGACGGCCGGGATGCCCTGGGCCCCATACAGGCGCACGTCGGTGTACAGCGGCGTGCCCGAGGTGGGGATGGGTTCGCCGAACACCGCTTCGCCGTGGCGCTGCAGCGGTGCCACCAGCTTTTCATGGCCGGGCAGGGGCTTGAGCGAATGGGCCAGCAGGAGGCGCTTGATCTCCAGGCGGATGCCGGGGCAGGCTGCAACGGTCGCCTCGATCAGGGTGCGCACCTCGGCCTCCACCGCCGCCACGTCCTCCTCGGGGATCATGCGCCGATCCAGCTTGAGCACCACCTTGCCGGGCACCACATTGGTGTTGCTGCCGCCCTCGATGCGGCCCACGTTCAGGTAGGGGTGGGTGATGCCGGCCACGCCGGAGCGGCGACCGCGCAGCACCTCGTTGTGGGCGTAGAGCGCGGTCAGCAGCCGGTTGGCGGCCTGCAGCGCATCGACGCCGGTCTCCGGGTAGGCCGCGTGCGAGGCCGTGCCATGCAGCGTCACCTCCAGCTGCAGGCAGCCGTTGTGGGCGGTCACCACCTGGTAGCTGAAGCCCGCGGCGATCAGCAGGTCGGGCCGGGTCAGGCCCTGGGCCAGCAGCCAGCCCGGACCGAGTTCGCCGCCGAACTCCTCGTCGTAGGTGAAGTGCAGCTCGATGGCGCCGCGCTGCGGCCGGGCCACGGCTTCCAGCGCGCGCAGTGCGTAGATGTAGGTGGCGAAGTCGCTCTTGCTGACCGCCGAGGCGCGGCCGTAGAGCTGACCGCCCGTTGCATCGGGCACCACCTCGCCGCCGTAGGGGTCGTGGGTCCAGCCCTCGCCCGGGGGCACCACGTCGCCATGGGCGTTCAAGGCCACGGTGGGGCCACCGTCGCCATAGGCGCGGCGCACGATCAGGTTGGTGATGCTCTGCAGGCCATAGGCCTGCACATCGGCGGCCGGCACCGGGTGGCGGCTCACCGGCAGGCCCATGCCGGTGAGCAGTTCGGCGGTGCGCTCGGCGTGGGGGGCGTTGTTGCCCGGGGGCGTGTCGGTGGGCACCTGCACCAGGGCCTGCAGGGTGCGCACCTCTTCGTCGAAGTGGGCGTCGATCCAGGCGTCCAGGGCCAGGTAGGTCGGGTGGTCGGTGGGCAGGCTCATGGGGTTTCCTGGGCGAGTTGGTCCAGCAGGTTCAGCAGCGCCCGCACCGCCAGTTCGCAGTCGTCGTTGCTGACCGATTCCAGCGGGTTGTGGCTGATGCCGGCGTTGCCGCCGCGCACGAAGAGCATGGCCTGCGGCAGCAGCTCATGCAGCTTCATCGCGTCGTGGCCGGCGCCGCTGGGCAGGTGGAAGACGGGCAGGCCCAGGGCCCGCACGGCGGCCTCCCAGCGGCGCTGCCAGGCCGGGTCGGACGGGGCGGCCGAGGCCACCATCACCTCCTCGAGCTGCAGCTGCACCCGGCGGCGTTCGGCGATGCGTTGGGCCTGACGCTGCACGTCCAGCACCATGGCGTCGCGCTGGGCGTTGGTGGGGGCGCGCAGGTCCAGGCTGAAGTCGCAGGCGCCGGGCACCACGTTGATCGAGCCTTGCGGCACCTCCAGCAGGCCCACCGTGGCCACCGAGCCCTCGTCGGCCGAGGCGCGGGCCTCGGCGAACAGGGCCAGCTCAGCCGCGGCGGTGGCGGCGTCGCGCCGGCGGTTCATCGGCGTGGTGCCGGCATGGCTGGCCACGCCGGTGTAGCGGCCGCGGTAGCGCGCGCTGCCGTTGATCGAGGTGACCACGCCCAGCGGCAGGTCCAGGTCGTCCAGCACCGGGCCCTGCTCGATGTGCACCTCCACATAGCCGAGGTAGTCGGCCGCGCTGCGGCGCAGCCCGGCGATGGCGTCCAGTGTGGCGGGCAGGTCGGCGGCCCGCATGGCCTCGCGCATGGGGATGCCCTGGGCGTCGGTCTGGTCCAGCCAGGCCGGGTCGAACTGGCCGACCAGTGCGCCCGAGCCGAGGAAGGTGGCCTTGTAGCGCTGGCCTTCCTCTTCGGCAAAGGCCACCAGCTCGATGCCGAAGGGCAGGCGCCGGCCTTGGCGGTGCAGCTCGCGCACCGCGGCCAGCGTGACCAGGATGCCCAGCCGGCCGTCGTACTTGCCGCCGTTGCGCACGGTGTCGTAGTGGCTGCCGGTCAGCAGGCGCGGGGCACGGCGGTCGCTGCCGTGGTAGACGCCCACCAGATTGCCCACCGCGTCGCGCTGGACTTCGTCGAAGCCGGCCTCGCGCATCCACTGCAGCAGTTGGGCGGCACAGGCCTGGTGGGCTGGCGTGAGGTAGGTGACGGTGAGCTCGCCGCGCTCTGCGAAGCCCGGCTCGCTGTGCACGGCCAGGGCCTCGGCCCCGTCCCAGACCTGGTTGCCCAGCACCGGCTCGGCACCGAACTTCTCGTTCAGGCGGATCTCCGCGATGCGGTGGATGTTGCGCAGGCACTCGGCGAACTCGAACTCCTTCGTGCCCGACAGGCGCCGGGCGAAGGTGTCGATGATCTGCTGGCGGCTGAGGCCCAGCCCGCGCGGGCCCTTGACGGCCAGGATGAAGGGCCAGCCGAAACGGGCGCTGTAGTCGGCGTTGAGCTGCTGCAGGCGGGCGAACTCTTCGGGACTGCAGTCGGTCAGGCCGGCGCTGCGCTGCTCGCCGGTGGATTCGGCGGTCAGCGTCCGGGCCACCATGGCCTTGCCCGCCAGTTCCGGGTGGGCGCGGATCAGGTCCAGCTGCGCGGCTTCAGGCGCGGCGCGCACCACCTCCACCAGCGTGCGCTTGAGCTGGGCCAGCGTGGTGAAGCCGTCCGACGGCCGGCGGGTCCAGGCGCCTTCGGCGATCCAGGGCGAGTGTTCGTAGACCCCGGCCAGCAGGCGGCAGAAGGTGTCGTGGTCGGCCTGCTTGAGCAGGTCCAGCGTCAGCGCGGCGGGCATGGCGTCACTCCCAGACGAAGGCGGTGGCGGCATCGAAGGGATGGGCGGCCCGCCAATGCTGGGCAATGTCGATGCGGCGCGTCACCCAGACCCGGCTGTGGCTCTGCACATGGTCCAGAAAGCGCTGCAGGGCCTTGAAGCGGCCCGGGCGGCCCAGCAGACGGCAGTGCATGCCGATGCTCATCATGCTGGGGCGCTCGTCGCCTTCCGCGTACTGCACGTCGAAGGCGTCGCGCAGGTATTCGAAGAACTCGTCGCCGTGGCTGAAGCCCTGCGGCAGCGAGAAGCGCATGTCGTTGGTGTCCAGCGTGTAGGGCACCACCAGGTGCGGGGCCAGGCTGCCGTCGCTCTTCCTCACCTGCAACCAGAAGGGCAGGTCGTCGCCGTAGTAGTCGCTGTCGTAGGCGAAGCCGCCGAAATCGGCCACCAGGCGGCGGGTGTTGGGGCTGTCGCGGCCGGTGTACCAGCCCAGGGGACGTTCGCCGATGAGCTTCTGAATGATCTCCATGCCGCGGGCCATGTGCTCGCGCTCCACCTCTTCCGGCAGGTTCTGGTAGTGGATCCAGCGCCAACCGTGGCAGGCGATCTCGTGGCCCAGCTCGACGAAGGCCTGGGTCAGCTCGGGGTGACGTTCCAGCGCCATCGACACGCCGAAGACGGTCAGCGGCAGGCCGCGGCGCTCGAACTCGCGCAGGATGCGCCACACCCCCACCCGTGAGCCGTACTCGTAGATGCCCTCCATCGACAGGTGACGGGCCGGGTAGGCGGCGGGGTTGAACATCTCCGAGAGGAACTGCTCGCTGCCGGCGTCGCCATGCAGCACCGCGTTCTCGCCGCCTTCCTCGTAGTTCAGCACGAACTGCACGGCCACCCGGGCGTTGCCGGGCCAGCGGGCGTGGGGTGGCTTGCGGCCGTAGCCGACCAGGTCGCGGGGGTAGCGTGCGGGCGTGCTCATCGGGGGTTCGCCGCGGGGTTCACGGCGCATCAGGTTGCAGGGCGGTGGCCAGGTCGGCCACGCGCGGGTTCAGGCGCAGGTTGCGCTCCACATTGCCCAGGTGCTCGCGCAGCAGGGCCACCGCGGCCTCGCCGTCGCGCCGGGCCAGGGCCTCGACGATGGCCACATGCTCGCCGGAGGACTCCTCGGCCGAGTGGGAGCTCTGGAACATCAGCGCGATCAGCGAGCAGCGCGAGAGCAGGTCCGAAAGCATCTCGGCCAGCACCTCGTTGCCCAGCATGCCGGCCAGCAGGCTGTGGAAGTCGGCCAGCAGGCGGGTGCGACCGCTCACGTCGGTGCGGGCGATGGCGGCGGCCTCGTCGGCCAGGTGCTGGCGCAGGCGGGCGATCTGGGCCTCGGTGATGCGGCCGGCCAGTTCGCGCAGCATCGCGCCTTCCAGCAGCGTGCGCACCTCGTAGACCTGGCGGGCCTCCTCGACGCTGGGCTCGCGCACGAAGGCGCCGCGGGCGGGCTCCAGCGTGACCAGCTTGTCGCGCGAGAGCTGGTTGAGGGCCTGACGCACCACGGTGCGGGAGACCTTGAAGATGTCGGCGATCTGCTGCTCGACCAGCTTGGTGCCGGGCATCAGCCGGCGCTCGACGATGGCCGTGGTCACCGAGGCGACGATCTTGTCGGTGGTGGTGCGCTCGCCGGGGGTCGCGGGGGTGGACGCGGCTTCGTCCACCCCGGTGTCGGCGGGGCGGGCAAGCGTCTCGGGGTCGGGGCGGCGGGCCATGTCGGGCAAGGGCTTCTGGCAGATGTCTTGCGGTGTATTCGAAAGTGTATACACTTCGGTTCACAGGTTTCAACCACTTTCTGCACCCCATGGGACAACTCACGACCCACGTGCTGGACACGATGCGCGGCTGCCCGGCCGCCGGCATGGCCGTCCGCCTCTACCGCCTGGCTCCGGCCGGCGAGCCTGAACTGATCCGCGAACTGGTGCTGAACCACGACGGGCGCGCCGACGGGCCGCTGCTGAAGGCCGAGGCCTTCCAGCCCGGGCGCTACCGCCTGGTGTTCGAGGTGGCGGCCTACTTCCGTGCGGCCGGGGTGGACCTGCCCGAGCCGCCCTTCCTGGACGCGGTGCCGCTGGAGTTCGGCATCGCCGATGCCGCGGTCCACTACCACGTGCCGCTGCTGGCCAGCCCCTGGGCCTACTCGACCTACCGGGGCAGCTGAGCGATGGACGCCACCTACCTGCTGGACTGGGCCAACCTGCTGCTGCGCTGGGCCCATGTGATCGTGGCCATCGCCTGGATCGGCTCGTCCTTCTACTTCGTCTTCCTGGACAGCAGCCTGGAGCCGCCGACCGACCCGGTGCTGAAGGACAAGGGCGTGGGCGGCGAGCTCTGGGCCGTGCACGGCGGGGGCTTCTACAACCCGCAGAAGTACACGGTGGCGCCCAAGACGCTGCCCGAGAAGCTGCACTGGTTCTTCTGGGAAAGCTACAGCACCTGGCTGACCGGCTTCGGCCTGTTCACCGTGCTCTACCTGTTCCAGGCCCGCACCTTCCTGATCGATCCGCGGGTGCATGCCTGGTCCTCGCCGGGCTGGGCAGTGGCCGCGGCGCTGGGCTTTCTGGTGGTGTTCTGGCTGGTCTACGACGTGATCTGCCACCTGTTGGGCCGCCGGCGCCATGGCGATCTGATCGTGGGCCTGCTGGTGGCCGCGGTGGTGGTGTTCGCCGCCTGGCTGGCCACCCAACTCTTCGCCGGGCGCGCCGCCTTCCTGCTGGTGGGCGCGATGATGGCCACCGCCATGAGCGCCAATGTGGCGCACTGGATCATCCCCGGCCAGCGCAAGGTGGTGGCCCAGCTCAAGGCCGGCCTGCCGGTGGACCCGGTGTACGGCCAGCGCGGCAAGCAGCGCAGCGTGCACAACACCTACTTCACGCTGCCGGTGCTCATCGCCATGCTGTCCAACCACTACGGCTGGCTGTATGAGGCGCCGCACAACTGGGCGGTGCTGGTCGTGATGATGGGTGCGGGCGCGTCCATCCGCCAGTTCTTCGTGGCCCGGCACAAGGCCAAGCTGGCCGGCCGCCGTGCCCCCTGGGGCTATGCCCTCACCGGCGTGGCGATGATCCTCGGCGTGGTGCTGGCCCTGGCCCCCGCGCCCAAGCCGGCGGTGGCCACGGCGCCCGTGCCCACCCTGGCCCAGGTGCAGGCGGTGGTGCAGCAGCGCTGCGTGCTGTGCCACAACGCCCAGGTGCAGAACAAGGGCATCGAACTGGACACCCCCGAGCTGATCCGCAAGAACGCCATGGCCCTGCACCAGCAGGCGGTGGTGCTCAAGGCCATGCCGCTGAACAACGCGACCCAGATCACCGACGAGGAGCGGGCCCTGCTGGGCCGCTGGTTCGACGCCGGCATGCCCTGAGCGGGCTCGCCGCCGGCGGTCTCAGGCCATCTGCACCGGCTGGGTGCCCCCGCTGTGCCGCGTGACGGCCTGCAGGGTGGCGATCAGACGCCCGATGTCGATGGGCTTGGCCACATGGGCCACCATGCCGCAGGCCAGGCACCGCTCCCGCTCGGCCGCCAGGGCGTGGGCCGTCTGGCCGATGACCGGCAAGCTCGGGGCGATCTGGCGCAGCTGGCGCGTGGCCTCGAAGCCGTCCATCTCGGGCATCTGGATGTCCATCAGCACGGCGTGGAAACCGCCGGGCTCGGCCCGCACCCGCTCCACCGCCACCCGCCCGTTGCCGGCCAGCACCACGTCGGCCCCGGCGCCGCGCAGGGCCTGCTCGATCACCAGCTGGTTGACCTCGTTGTCCTCGGCCACCAGCAGGCGCAGGCCGCGCAGCGGCTGCTCGCCCATGGGCGGAACCGCTTCGCGCAGGTCCAGCGGCAGGGTGGCCATGGACACGGCGCGCAGCGGCAGGCGCAGCACGAAGCAGCTGCCCTGGCCCAGCTGCGAGCTCACCAGGATGTCGCCGCCCATCAGCTCGGCCAGGCGTCGGCTGATGGTCAGGCCCAGGCCGGTGCCGCCATAGCGGCGCGTGGTGGAGGCGTCGGCCTGGTGGAAGGGCGCGAAGAGCTGGTCGAGCTGTTCCGCGCTCATGCCGATGCCGGTGTCGCTGACCGCGATCACGATCTCCTCGCCCTCGACATCCGCTCGCAGCTCGATGCGGCCGCGGGCGGTGAACTTCAGCGCGTTGGACAGCAGGTTGGCCAGGATCTGCTGCAGCCGCAGCGGGTCGGTCAGACAGGTGTCGGGCAGGGCATCGCCCAGCCGGATGTCCAGGGTCAGGCCCTTGGCGATCGCCCCTTCGCGGATCATGTCGGCGGCAGCCTCGATCAGCTGGCGCGGGTTGGCCGGGATGGACTCCACGTCCAGCCGCTCGGCCTCGATCTTCGAGAAGTCGAGCACGTCGTTGATGATGCCCAGCAGCAGCCGCCCGGCGCCGAGGATGCGCAGATAGCCTTCCTCGGCCGGGGTCTGGCGCGCCTTGTCCAGCCCCAGCTGGGCAAAGCCCAGGATGGCGTTGAGCGGGGTGCGGATCTCGTGGCTCATGTTGGCCAGGAACTCGCTGCGGTGGCGGGCCTGGCGCTCGGCCAGCTCGCGCGCCGCTTCGCGCTCGGCCTCCAGGGCGTGGCGTTCCGAGACATTGCGGACCACCGCCACCACATCCTCGCCGTCCGGCGCCAGGCGGGCTTCGTAGGTCTGCGGGCCCATGTGGGCCGGGGTGGCCTCGTACTCGACCGTGGCCGGCTGGCGCATCCGCAAGGCCCGCGCGATGCCCTGCAGCAGCAGCTGCGTGGCCTCGGCGGAAAGCACCTCCCCGATGTGCAGCCCGATCTGCTCCTGCGCCGGGCGCACCAGGTCGGCGTTGTTCCCGGCCCGCGCATCCAGGATCCGCCCATCGGCCGAGAGGCGGAAGTACATGTCCGGCAGGGCCTGGAACAGGCTGTTGAGCTGGGCGGTGCGGCGCGCCACCTCGCGTTCGAGCAGTTCGGCCTCGGCGGCCAGCTGGCGCGTGGCCAGCTTCTGGTAGGTGATGTCGACGAAGGAGGCCAGCAGGTAGTCCTGTGCCCCGATGCTCATGCGGGTGGCCGAGAAGGCGATGTCCAGCGCTTCGCCGTTGCGGCGCTGCAAGGCGATCTCGCGGCTCTTGACCCGGTGCCCCTCGCGCAGCATGGCTTCGAGCAGATGGCTGTGCGCCTGCCCCGCGGGCGAGAGCCTGAGCGCCTCGACCGGCCGGCCGATCACCTCGTCGATGCGCTGGCCGAACAGTTCCAGCCAGGCGGTGTTGACGTCCACCACATGGCTGTCGTTGGCCCGGCACAGCAGCATGCCCACCGGGCTGGTCTGGAACATCTGCGCAAAGCGCATCTCGCTGTCCTGCAGCGCGGCCACGGCCACGCGGCGGGTGGTCTCGGCCTCGGCCGCGGCCAAGGCCAGGCTGACCTGGCCCGCCAGGCGCTCCAGCAGCGCGGTTTCCTCGGGGCCCAGGCGGTCGCCGCACAGGCTCAGCACCGCCCGCCGCTGGCTGCCGGCCCGCAGCACCACGGCCACGCGGGTGTCGCCCGGGGCATCGACCTCCTCCAGCAGGTGATCCACCACCATGCCCCCGCCATGCCAGGCGCGGGCTTCCACGCTGGTCGGCGGGTCCTCCCGCAGCGGGACCGGTGCGGGGGCATCGATGAAGCCGACCTGGGCCACCGGCTGCAGCCAGTCCTCGGCCGCGTCGGGCTGGCCGATCCAGGCCTCGTAGAGGCTGCCCTCGCTCTTGAGGGCGCCGCAGACGACACCGTACAGCGTCACCGCGTCGCGGGTCAGGGCCGAGGCTTCCTGCACCCGGGCCAGCACCCGGTACAGGCGGTTGAGGCGGCTGAGCCGCTCCTCGTTCTGGCGGTACTGGGTGACGTCGCGGGCGATGCCCACCACCCCGATCACCCGCTGCTGGGTGTCGCGCAGCGGCGTGCGGATGACCTCGAACAGGCCGGCCTCGGCCTGCCCGGGGGAGCGCAGCCATTCCTCGGCGATGGTGCGGTGCCCGTGCTGCAGGGCTTCTCGGTCGCGCTGCCGGGCCAGCTGGGCCTCGCCTTCGGGCAGCAACTCGCTGTCGGTCTTGCCGACGATGTCCTCGGCTGCGTGGCCATGCCGCTCGGCAAAGGCCGGGTTGCAGGTCATGTAGCGGCCGGAGAGGTCCTTGACGAAGACCAGGTCGGGCAGGGTGCTGATCAGGGTCTGCAGCTGGCGGCGCTGGCCGTGCAGTTCGGCGGTGCGCCGCTCCACCATGCGGCGCAGGGCCATGCCCCAGCCCAGGAAGACCGCGCCCAGCAGCACCCCGCCCAGGGCGATCAGGCCGACATAGTGTTCCCAGGCGGCCGGTGCGCGCTCCTCCGGGCCGAGCCACTGCCGGCTCAGGGCCTCGAGGTCGTCGTCGGAAAACGCGGCAAAGCCCTTCTCGACCAGGCTCAGCGTGGCCAGATCGGCCTTGTGCACCGCCCGGTGCAGCTGGCCGCCGCCCAGGGTCAGCACCGCGCGGTAGTCGCGGTGCATGCCGGCACGGTAGAGCAGGAAGTCGGCGGGCGGGCCGTCCATGCAGAACATGCGCACCGTGTTGGCCTTGGCCGCCTCGATCAGGGCCTGGTAGCTGGCCAGGCGGGTCAGGCGGGTGACGCCCGCCGCCGCGAGCTGGCTGACGCAGGCGTCGCCGTCCTTCACCCCCACCACGAAGCCCTGCAGCGAGGCCAGGTCGCGGATGCCGCCGATGTCCTTGTGGACGTAGATGTGCACCGGCACCTCGGCGTAGGGGGCCGAAAAGCGCAGGGTGGCCTCGCGCTCGGGCGTGCGGAACATGGTGTCGATCACCTGGGCCCGCCCCTCGGCCATGTCCTTCTGGGCCAGGGACCAGTCCTCGGCCTTGAGCTCCACCGGGATGCCCGTCTTGCGCTGCCACAGCTGCCAGCTGTCCACCAGGTAACCCTGGACCCGTCCATCGGGCCCGCGGAACACGTAGGGCGGGTAGTTGTCGTCCATGACGACCACCAGCCGCTTCTCGGCCGGTGGGGTCTCTGCCGCGGACGCCGCCAGTGGCCAGCAGGACGCCAGCAGCAGGGGCAGCAGAAAACGCGAGCAGGGCAGCGGCATGTGGGTCGAGGGGGCCCGCGGTGGGAATGCGGAAAACCTGCTCAGCATAGCGCAGCGCCGCCTCGGTTTGGCCCCTGAAGCCGCCGCATTTCGCGGCTTAGCCTGCTCGGCCGGCGCTGTGTAATCGGGCCGTGTCCGCTCGCTCGGGGCGGGTTCGCCCCTGTCGCCTGTTCTCATGCTGTCCACCGTGAACCACGCCCCCCGCCCCAGCACCCAGGTCGGCCGCTTCCTGCTTCGGCGGGCGCTGGGCCGGGGAGCCCAGGCCTCGGTGTGGCTGGCGCACGATCCCAAGCTGGACCGCGAGGTGGCCCTCAAGCTGCGCCACGAGCCGCTGGGGGCGGACGAGATGGACGCCTGGCTGCACGAGGCCCGGGCGGTCAGCCGCCTGCGTCACCCGCACATCGTGCCGGTCTTCGAGGCCGACGTGCACGAAGGGCGGCCCTACATGGTCTTCGAGTGGGTGCCCGGCGGTTCGCTGGCCGAGCGCCTGGCGCGCGGCCCGCTGCCCTGGCGCGAGGCCCTGCGCATGGCCTGCGACGTGCTGGATGCCCTGCAGGTGGCCCACCACGCGGGCGTGGTGCACCGCGACCTCAAGCCCACGAACATCCTGATCGACGCCCAGGGCCATGCCCGGGTGATGGACTTCGGCATCGCCGCGCGGCTGGACGCCAGCGGGCGGGCGGAACCCCGGACCGGGCCCGAGGCCGGCGCCATCGTCGGCACGCCCGGCTACATCGCCCCCGAGGCCGCCCGCGGTGCGCCGCCCGCGCCCGCGATGGACGTGTTCTCCCTGGCGCTGATCCTGGTGGAGATGCTGGCCGGGCACCCGGCGCGCACCCCGGAAGCCGATCCCGTCGCGGCCATGCGCCGGGCCGCCACGGTGCCGGTGACGCTGCCCCAGGACCTGGGCGACCGTGCCGATGCCCACCTGCGCGCCATCCTGGCCGAAGCCCTGGCCCATGAGCCGGCCCAGCGCACGGCCAGTGCCCAGGCCCTGCGCGAGGCCCTGGTCAACTGGCTGGACGGCATCGACGCGGGGGCGAACAGCACCCTGCCCATGCCGCTGGACATGGGCGCCGGCACACCGAGCGCCGGCCAGGGCACGCTGGAATTCCTCTGGCGCCGCATGCGCCACAAGAGCGATTTCCCCGCGCTGGGCGAGGCCGTGGCCCGCATCCACCGGGTGGCCAGCGACGAGCAGGCCAACCTCTCCAGCCTGTCCAACGAGATCCTCAAGGACGTGGCGCTGACCCACAAGCTGCTGCGCCTGGTCAACAGCGCCAGCTTCGTGCATGCGGGCGGCGGCACCATCGGCACCGTCTCGCGCGCGGTGGCCCTGGTGGGCCTGAGCGGGGTGCGCAACATGGCGCTGTCGCTGGTGCTGCTGGAGCACATGCGCGACCGGGCCCATGCCCAGGCGCTGACCCAGGAATTCCTGCGCGCCCTGATGGCCGGCATGCTGGCCCAGGGCTTCAGCAAGACCCCGCAGGAACGCGAGGAAGCCTTCCTCGGCGCGATGTTCCGCAACCTGGGGCGCCTGCTGGTGGGCTTCTATTTCGTCGAGGAGGCCCAGGAGGTGCGCGAACTCGCGGCCCGCGTGGGCGAGTCGACCGCCGCCTGGCGGGTGCTGGGCGTGGACTACGAGACCCTGGGCTGCGAGGTGGTGCGCCGCTGGGGCCTGCCCACGCCGCTGCAGCAGGTGATGCGCCTGCCCGCGGGGCGCGTGCCGACCCGTCCGGTGACCGAGCCGGCCGAGCGCCTGCGCTGGCTGGCCAGCGCGGCCAACGAGGTGGCCGATGCCCTGTTGAGCACCGATCCGTCCCAGGCCAGCGGCCGGCTGGAGGCCCTGGCGAAGGCCTATGCCCCGGCCCTGGGCCTGCAGTCTGCCCTTGTGGCCGAAGCGGTGCGCCAGGCGCGCGAGCAGGTGGGCGACTTCGTGCAGGCCAGCGCGCTGGTGCTGGCGGCGGATTCTCCCGTGCGCCAGTGGCTGGCGGCCCCCACCACGGCGGCACCGGCCGAAGATGCCACGCTGGCCCTGGCGCTGGACGCCACCACCCTGCCGCCCGATGCCCTGCCGGACCCGGCCGAGCCCACCCTGCGCCTGCCCCAGGCCGCGCAGGACGGCGCCCTGGTGCAGGCCCTGCTGACGGCCGGCATTGCCGACGTCACCCAGGCCATGGTCAGCGACCAGGTGGATCTCAGCCAGGTGCTGCGCATGGTGCTGGAAACCTTCTACCGCGCGGTGGGCTTCTCCCGCGTGGTCTTCTGCCTGCGCGATGCCAAGGGCGAGCTGCTGACCGGCCGCTTCGGGGTGGGCGAAGGGGTGGAAGCGGTCTGCCAGGCCTTCCGCGTGCCGCTGCAGGCGCCGGCGGGCAAGGCGCCGGACCTGTTCACCGCGGTCTGCCAGCGCGGCGCCGACACCCTGATCCACGACACCGCCGCCGGCGCGATCGCCGAGGCCCTGCCGCCCTGGTTTCACCAGCAGGTGCGGGCCAGCGCCTTCCTGGTGCTGCCGCTGGTGCTCAAGCAGAGCAGCTTCGGCCTGATCTACGCCGACCTGCTGCCGCCCGACCGCCTGGTGCTGGGCGAGCAGGTGCTGGCCCAGCTGCGCACCCTGCGCAACCAGGCCGTCATGGCCTTCCGCCAGCTGTCCTGAGGCGCTGCGGCCGGTTCAGCCGCCGGCCAGCTGCCGGGCCAGCGCGTTGTGCCGCGCCAGCAGCGGCGCCAGTGCCAGTGTGGCCAGCTGGCCTTCGCGCACCACCACCCGGCCGTTGACCACCGTGTAGGCCGCCTGGCTGGGCGCACACAGCAGCAGCGCACCCAGCGGGTCGTGCACCGCGCCGCCGGCCAGGGCCAGGGTGCGCAGATCGAACAGGGCCAGGTCGGCCGCCATGCCCGGGGCCAGGTGACCGATGTCGTCGCGACCCAGCACCCGGGCGCCGCCAAGGGTGGCGATTTCCAGCGTGGCGCGCGCCGTCATCTCGGCCGGCCCGTGGTCGCATCCGAAAGGCCCGAGGGACCGCCCCACCCGCGCCAGCAGCAGGGCCTGACGGGCCTCGCCCAGCAGGTGGGCGCCGTCGTTGCTGGCGCTGCCGTCCACGCCCAGGCCCACCGGCACGCCGGCATCCAGCATGCGGCGCACGGGGGCGATGCCCGAGGCCAGGCGCATGTTGCTGCAGGGGCAGTGCGCCACGCCGGTGCCGGTGGCGGCGAAGCGGGCGATGCCCGCGCCATCGAGCTTGACGCAGTGGGCGTGCCAGACGTCGTCGCCCAGCCAGCCCAGGCTCTCGGCGTACTCGGTGGGCGTCATGCCGAACTTCTCGCGGCTGTAGGCGATGTCGTGGTCGTTCTCGGCCAGGTGGGTGTGCAGCCGGGTGCCGTAGCTGCGGGCCAGCGCGGCCGAGTCGCGCATCAGCCCGCGGCTGACCGAGAAGGGCGAGCAGGGGGCGGCCACCACCTGGCGCATGCTGAAGCGGCTGGCGTCGTGCCAGGTCTCGATCAGGCGCCGCGTGTCGGCCAGGATGGCGTCCTCTCGCTCCACCAGCGCATCGGGCGGCAGGCCGCCGGCGCTCTCGCCCACGCTCATGCTGCCGCGCGCGGCGTGAAAGCGCATGCCGATGGCCTCGGCCGCCTCGATGCTGTCGTCCAGCCGCACGCCGTTGGGGTAGAGGTAGAGGTGGTCCGAGCTGGTGGTGCAGCCCGAGAGCAGCAGCTCGGCCATGGCGACTTGCGTGGACACCCGCACCATCTCCGGCGTCAGCCCGGCCCAGATCGGGTAGAGCGTCTTGAGCCAGCCGAAGAGTTCGGCGTCCTGCGCGGCGGGAATGGCCCGTGTCAGGCTCTGGTACATGTGGTGGTGGGTGTTGACCAGGCCGGGGATGACGATGTGGCCACGCGCGTCGATCACCTCGTCGGCCTCGCGCGGCAGGGCGTCGGCCGGGCCGATGGCCTCGATCGCGCGGCCGCGCACCAGCACGCTGGCACGGGGCAGTTCGCGGCGCTGGTCGTCCACCGTGACGACCAGGTCGGCGTCGCGGATCAGCAGGGTGGGCTCGGGTGTGGGCATGGGGCGGTCGTTCAGCGTCGGTTCAGGGATGGGTGTGGGGCGGGCGCGGTGCTCAGTCGGGCTGATCGGCGCGCGGGCCGAGTTCCTCGCGCATGCGCCGGCGCACCTCGTCCAGCACGGCGGGCAGGTCCTCCGGCACGCGCAGCCGGCCGGTCCGTCGTTGCGGGCTGTCCTCGCCGAAGCTGGCGCTCAGGATCTCGGGGGCGCCCGGGCTCAGCCAGGCCTGGGCCCAGTCGGCAAAGCGGCCCTGGGCCCAGTGGTCCAGATGGTCCACCTGCCATTGGGCTGCCGGCTGCTCCGCGCAGGCGGTCAGGCCGGGCACCTGCCAGGCGGTGAAGGTCTGTTCGGGGTGGCCGCTGTCCACCTGGCGGCGTGTGATGAAGCTGTTGGCCGGCCAGGAGCGATGGGGGTTCCACCACAGGCCGCGCACCCGCTCCATGGCCAGCGTGGTCTGCTGGCGCGGCTGCACGCCCAGTTCCTGCAGCAGGGGGGCCAGCTGGGCGGTCAGCGCGGGCAGCAGCGCACGCTGCGGATCGGCCAGGGCGCGCTCGGCCAGGTCCAGCCCCACCAGGTGCGAGGCGGTGTCGTCCACCGAGAAGGCCGAGGGACGCTCGGAGACGAAGGGCAGCACGCCATGGCCGTACCAGGTCGCCACCTCGTGCCAGTCCAGCAGGACGAAGGCGTAGCGCCGCGCCAGTTGCAGCGCCAGGTCCGGGGCCAGGGTCTCGCGCTCCTCGGGCCTCAGTGCGGCGGGGAAGGTGAGGTGCAGCCGCACGCCGCGGTCGGCGCCCTCGACGTCCAGCCCGGGCTCGCCCCGCTGCAGCGCGCGCAGCAGACGGGCCTGCAGGTTCAGTGCCCAGTCGGCGGCATTGCGGATGTGCACCAGGTCCAGGAAGCCGGCGCGGCAGGCGTAGAGGATGCCCAGGGTCTCGCTGTCATGGTCGAGCCAGCTGTGCTGCCCCAGGTCGGCCGGGTCGGCCAGGGTGTTGGGCAGGGCGCTCAGGGTGGTGGGGGTGGGCAGGGTGCCACCGCGCCCGACGGGCGTGGGCGGTGTTTCGTCCGGTGGCAGCGGCCGGGCAGGGGCCGGGCCGGCCAGGGCCAGCCACAGGGCGCCGGCGGCTGCCAGGGTTCCTCCGGTCTGGCGGCAGCGGGGCAGCGGGAACAACATCGGGCGAGCGAAGGGCTGCGGCTGCTATCGTCGATGCAGGGCCGGGCCTCCCGGCGATTGTCACCTCTGCGTTCCGCTCTGTCATGCCCTTGCCTTCCTTCCCGCCACGCCGCTTCAGCGAGCGGCCCGTCCTGCAGCGAGTCCCTGTGCTTTGCCTGGCCCGGAGGTCGCGGTGAGCGACTGGACCGATGCCGGGGCCCGTGCCCTGCTGCGCGAGCTCTACGATGAGGCGGTGCGGGTGGCCCGTCCGGAAGCCATGCTGGCGGCCCATCTGCCTGCGCCGCCCGAAGGCGGCCGCACCCTGGTGCTGGGGGCGGGCAAGGCCGGCGGCGCCATGGTGGCGGCCCTGGAGGCGGCGTGGCCGGCCGACGCGCCGCTCTCCGGCCTGGTGGTCACGCGCTACGGCCACATGCCGCCGGGATGGGCCGAGCGGCCGCACCGGGTGGAGCTGGTGGAGGCCGCGCACCCCGTGCCCGACGCGGCCGGCCAGCGCGCCGCCGAGCGCATGCTGGCGCTGACCCGGGGCCTGACCGAGCGCGACCTGGTGATCTGCCTGATCTCCGGCGGCGGCTCGGCGCTGCTGAGCCTGCCCATGCCGGGGCTGACGCTGGCCGACAAGCAGGCGGTCAACCGCGCCCTGCTGGCCAGCGGCGCGCCCATCGGCGCGATGAACACGGTGCGCAAGCACCTCTCGGCCATCAAGGGCGGCCGTCTGGCCGCGGCCTGCGCGCCGGCCCGGGTGCTCAGCCTGCTGATCTCCGACGTGCCAGGCGACGAGCCCTCTGTGATCGCCAGCGGCCCGACGGTGCCGGACCCCGGCACCTGTGCCGAGGCCCTGGCCCTGCTGGAGCGCCACGGCATCGCGCTGCCCGCGGTCGCGCTGGAAGCCCTGCGCAGCGGCGCCTGGGAGACACCCAAGCCGGGCGATGTCTGCTTCGCCCGCGCCGAAGCCCGGGTGATTGCCGCGCCTCGCCAGAGCCTGGAGGCCGCCGCAGCGCTGGCTCGCCAGCGGGGCCTGGCGGTGCATGTGCTGTCCGACGAGATCGAGGGCGAGTCCAGCGAGGTGGGGCGGGTGCATGCGGCGCTGGCCCGGGCCTGCCGTCGGCACGGCCAGCCCTTCGCGTCGCCCTGCCTGATCCTGTCCGGTGGCGAGACCACCGTGACCTTGCCGCCGCCGGGCCGCGGCCAGGCGCCGGGCCGCGGCGGCCGGGCCACCGAGTTCCTGCTGGGCGCCGCGCTGGCGCTGCAGGGCGAGCCCGGCATCTGGGCCCTGGCCGGCGACACCGATGGCATCGACGGGGTGGAGGACAACGCCGGTGCCTGGGTCACGCCCGACACCCTGGCCCGCGCGGCCGCGGCGGGCGTGTCGGCCGCCGAGCACCTGCAGCGGCACGACGCCTACGGCTTCTTCGGCGCGCTGGGTGATCTGCTGGTCACCGGGCCGACGATGACCAACGTCAACGACTTCCGGGCCCTGCTCGTCGTCTGAGCTGCGGTATGGTGGCGCCCCATGACTGACACCAGCCTGATCCAGTGGGTGGGCGCCGGCCTCTTCGCCGTTGCCCTGCTGCACACCTTTTCGACCAAGTTCTTCGAGAAGCTGGCCCACCGTCAGCCCGAGCATGCCGGCATCTGGCACCTGCTGGGCGAGGTCGAGGTGGTGTTCGGCTTCTGGGCCATGGTGCTGCTGGTGTTCATGTTCGCCACGCAGGGCAAGCAGGCGGCGGTGCACTACCTGGACGGTCGCAACTTCACCGAGCCGATGTTCGTGTTCGCCATCATGGTGATGGCCGGCACGCGGCCCATCCTGCAGCTGGCCGCGCGCCTGGTGCACCTGGTGGCCATGCTGCTGCCGGTGCCGCGCAGCGCGGCCATCTTCTTCGTCACGCTGTCGCTGGTGCCGCTGCTGGGCTCCTTCATCACCGAGCCGGCGGCCATGACGCTGGCGGCCCTGCTGCTGCGCAATGGCATCTATGCCGCGCCGGTGTCCGAGAAGCTCAAGTACGGCGCGCTGGGCGTGCTGTTCGTCAACGTCTCCATCGGCGGCACGCTGACCAACTTTGCCGCGCCGCCGGTGCTGATGGTGGCCGAAGCCTGGAACTGGAACCTGGCCTTCATGATCGAGCACATCGGCGACCGGGCCGCGCTGGCGGTGGTGGTCAATGCGGCGGTGCTGACCCTGCTGTTCCGGCGCGAGCTGGCCACCGTGTCGGGCAAGGCCTCGGCCCTGGGCGAGATGGTGCCCTGGCCGGTGATGGTGGTGCACGTGGCCTTCCTGGCCGGTGTGGCCGCCTTCTCGCACCACCCGCCGGTGTTCATGGGCCTGTTCCTGTTCTTCCTGGGCTTCACCCACGCCTACGAGCGCTACCAGAACCCGCTGCTGCTGCGCGAGGCGCTGATGGTGGCCTTCTTCCTGGCCGGGCTGGTGGTGCTGGGCGGCTTGCAGTCGTGGTGGCTGCAGCCCCTGCTGATGTCCATGGACGCCAACGCGGTGTACTTCGGTGCCACGGCGCTGACCGCGGTGACCGACAACGCCGCGCTGACCTACCTGGGCTCGCTGGTGCCCGGCCTGAGCCAGGAGTTCAAGATCGCCCTGGTCACCGGGGCGGTGACGGGCGGCGGGCTGACCCTGATCGCCAACGCCCCCAACCCGGCCGGCGCTGCGGTGCTCAAGGGCAGCTTCTCGCAGCAGGCCATCCAGCCGCTGGCGCTGCTGTTGGCCGCCACGCCCCCCACCCTGGTGGCGATCGCGGCCTTCCGCCTGTTCTGAGCCCTCAGCGCATCGAGCCGGTCTGCTGGTAACGCAGGTGCCAGCTCAGCGCCTCCTGCAGCAGGTGCGGGGTGTGGCGGCCGCCGCCGCCTTCCATCGCCCGGCCGAAGTAGTCGTGCAGGGCGGGGCGGAAGTCCGGGTGGGCGCAGTTCTCGATCACCACCTGGGCGCGCTGGCGCGGTGACAGGCCGCGCAGGTCGGCCAGGCCCTGCTCGGTCACGATGACCTGCACGTCGTGCTCGGTGTGGTCCACGTGGCTGGCCATGGGCACGATGCAGGAGATCTTGCCGTCCTTGGCGGTGGAGGGCGTCATGAAGATCGACAGGTAGGCGTTGCGGGCGAAGTCGCCCGAGCCGCCGATACCGTTCATGATCGAGCTGCCCATCACATGGGTCGAGTTGACGTTGCCGTAGATGTCGGCCTCGATCATGCCGTTCATCGCGATGATGCCCAGGCGGCGCACCAGCTCGGGGTGGTTGCTGATCTCCTGCGGGCGCAGCACGATGCGCTCGCGGAACTGGTCCAGATTGGCGGTCAGTTCTTCCAGCGCGGCCGGGCTCAGCGAGAAGGCGGTGGCCGAGGCGGTGGTCATCTTGCCGGACTTCAGCAGCTCCAGCATGCCGTCCTGCAGCACCTCGGTGTAGGCGGTGAGGTGTTCGAAGGGGCTGTCCAGCAGGCCGGCCATCACTGCGTTGGCGATGTTGCCCACGCCCGACTGCAGCGGCAGCAGGTTGGCCGGCAGGCGGCCGCGCTTCACCTCGCTCTGCAGGAATTCGATGATGTGGCCGGCGATCTGGCGCGAGGCGTCGTCCGGCGGCGTGAAGGCGCTGTTGCGGTCCGGGTGGTGGGTTTCCACCACCGCCACCACCTTGGCCGGGTCCACCCGCAGGTAGGCCTCGCCGATGCGGTCGTTCGGGTGCACCAGGGGGATGGGCTGGCGGTGCGGCGGCAGCTGGGTGCCGTAGTAGATGTCGTGCATCCCCTCCAGCTTGGGGCTCTGCCAGCTGTTGACCTCCAGGATGATCTTGTCGGCCTGGTCCAGCCAGGTCTTGTTGTTGCCGATCGAGGAGGAGGGGATCAGGCGCCCGTCTTCCAGGATGCCGGAGACCTCCACCACCGCCACGTTCAGCGGGCCGAAGAAGCCGAACCAGACGAACTGGGCCACGTGCGACAGGTGGATGTCCAGGTACTCCATCTCGCCGGCATTGATGCGGGCGCGGCAGGCGGGGTCGGACTGGTAGGGCATGCGCAGCTCGACGCCATTGGCCCGGGCCAGCGCGCCGTCCAGTTCGGGCGCGGTGGACGCGCCCGTCCAGACGCCGACGCGGAACTCCTGGCCGGCGGCGTGGGCGGCGTCGATGCGGCGGGCCAGCGCGGCGGGCACCACCTTGGGATAGCCTGCGCCGGTGAAGCCGCTCATGCCGACGTTGTCGCCGTGCCCGATGAGGGCGGCGGCCTCGTCGGCCGACATGATCTTGCTGCGCAGGGTGGGGTTCAGGATGCGGGAAGCGTCGGACATGGGATGCTGCTCAGGTGCAAAAAAGAACGAGGGGGGGTATTCCGCGAAACGAGCGAAGGCGAGATGATCGCTGTTACTTAGGCGAAATAACTTAAGGGTTTACCCTCTGGCCGAGAAGGCCCGAATCGACCCTGTGGAGCATTTCTCACCGCTTGATCTGGCGCAACCCCCCCGGGAAGGGCGTGGGAGACAGTGACAGGCATTCGGAAAAGACTGAGTGCCGCCTTCGGCGGAAAGAGAATGACCCCTCCCACGATCCTGACTCCCGAGCAGGGCCTTGCGCCCGAGCGAGCCGTGGCCGTGCGGCTGCGTCTTCCCCTGCGTCCCGCTGCGGCGGGGCGCGGACTGTCCAAGGACGCACTGCCCGATGTCGGTGCCTGGGAACGGCTGTTCGCCGCGCCCGTGCGCGCGGCCGAGAGCGCGGCCCTGGGTGCCATCACCCGCGTGCTGTCCTTCCCGCCGGGGGGGCTGGTGTTCGCGGCCGGCGAGGCGGCGCACGGCCTGCTGGCCGTGGTCGAGGGCGATGTGGCCCTGGGCAGCCATGGGGCGGGGGGTACCTTCCGCACCGAGCGCCATCTGCATGCGCCGGCCTGGCTGGACCTGAGCGCCGCCTGGCTGCAGGAGCCCCACGCCCTGGATGCGCGCGCACTGAATTCGGCGCGCGTGCTGGAACTGCCGCGTGACGCCCTGTGCGAGGTGGTGGACCGTCACCCCAGCCTGTGGCGGCCCCTGGTGACTCTGCTGGCCCGCGAGGTGCGGGGGCTGGCCCAGAACACCCATGAACTGATGCACAAGGACGCGCCGGCCCGGCTGGCGGCCTGGCTGCTGCAGCAGTGCCAGCCGGTGGACGAGGAAGCCACCACCGCCGTGGTGCAGCTGCCGGTGCGCAAGCGGGACATCGCCTCGCAGCTGGCCATCACGCCGGAAACGCTGTCCCGGCTGATGCGCAGCTTCTCCAGCCGCGACGTGATCACGGTGGCAGGCTACACGGTGCAGGTGCTGGACCTGCCGGCACTGCGGCGCATTGCGCTGGGGGACTGAGGGCGCCGGCCGGGCCAGCCCGGCGGGAAGACGCAGAACGGGGGCCTGGGCCCCCGTTCTTCTTTCGGCCCGCGCCCCGAGCTGGGTCAGAGCGACAGCATCTTGATCGAGACGGCGCCCAACACCAGGGCGATCGCATAGCGGATCAGTGTCATCGGGGCGCGGGTGCTGATCACCGAGCCCAGCAGGATGCCGGGAATGGAGCCGGCCAGCAGGTTGAGCAGCAGGGTGTAGTTCACGTTGCCCAGGCTCAGGTGGCCCAGGCCGGCGATCAGGGCCAGCGGGATGGCATGGGCCAGGTCGGTGCCCACCAGCTTGCTGGCGTTCAGCCGCAGCGGATACAGGTACACCAGCATCACCGTGCCCAGGGCGCCGGCACCGATGGAGGTCAGCGTGACCAGCACGCCCAGCACGGCGCCGGCCAGCACGGTCAGCACCGGTTGGGCCGACTTGAACTTCTCCACGTCGCCGACGCGCAGCTTGCGGCCCATGGCGTGCAGCCAGTCCTTGCCCAGCATGCCCAGTGCCGTGATCATCAGCGCGATGCCCACGGCGGTGATGATGAAGCCGCTCTTGATCTGGTGGGTCTGGGTCAGGTTCATCCAGACCAGGGTCAGGGCGGCGGCCGGCAGGCTGCCCAGGGCCAGACGCTTGACCACCCCCCAGTCCACCGTGCCGTGGTTGTGGTGCACCACGGTGCCGAACATCTTGGTGATCGACGCGTACAGCAGGTCGGTGCCCACGGCCGTCTGCGGCGAGATGCCGAACAGCAGCACCAGGATGGGCGTCATCAGGGCGCCTCCGCCGACGCCGGTGATGCCGACGATGGTGCCGACCAACAGGCCCGCCACACCGGTGCTCCAGTCCATATGCAACCTTTTAATGTCTTAACTTGACTGGGGCGGATTGTTGCACCTCCGTGGGGGCTTGTCCTCCCCTACCCTGAAGTCCGCTGCAGCAGCTGAGCCACCACCGAGAGCGCGATCACGGCCGGCTCCTTGCCGGTCAGGCCGGGCAGCCCGATCGGCGAGGTCAGTCGGGACAGGGTGCTGGCCGGGATGCCGCGCTCCCGCAGACGGTGCTCGAACCGGGCTCGCTTGGTGGCCGAGCCGATCAGGCCGCAGAAGCCGAAGTCGCCCCGCCGCAGGATGGCCTCGACGATGCGCAGGTCCAGGTCGTGGCGGTGGGTCAGCACCAGGTAGGCGTCGCCGGGCCGGCCCAGCCCCACCTCGGCCTCGGGGGCTTCGCTGACCAGGCGCTCGATGTGGGGCGGGGAAGGTTCGGACGGAAATTCTTTATCGCGCTCATCCACCCACAGCACCTGGCAGGGCAGGTCGGCCAGCAGGCGGACGATGGCGCGGCCCACGTGGCCGGCGCCGTGCAGTTGCAGGCGCAAGCGCACGGGGGGATCCGTCCAGGCCGCCATCGTGGCGGCGTCCAGCGGCGAGAAGCGCAGGGTCAGGGCGCCGCCGCAGCACTGGCCCAGGCTGGGGCCCAGGGCCACGGGCCAGTCCAGGGGCCATTCGGTGGCCGGCGTGCCGTCTCGGGCCAGCAGCTCCCGCGCCCGTTGCAGCACCTGCCACTCCAGGTGGCCGCCGCCGATGGTGCCGCGCACCCCGTCGGCACCCACCAGCATGCGGGTGCCCAGGCCGCGCGGCACGGAGCCCCGCGCCGCCACCACCTCCACCAGCAGCGTGGGCCGGCCGCCGGCCAGGGCGGTGCGGGCCGCCGTGGCGTCGGGGTCGCGGGTGTCGTGCGTGGTCATGCGGTGGCTCGCGCGGGGGCGGGTTTCAGGCAGTTTGGCGCACCGCCTGGATGGCCGAGAGCAGGGCCTCGGGCGTGGCCGGGGCGCGCAGCGGCGGCAGGCAGCCGGGCTGGCCGCAGGCGGCCACCGCATCGCGCAGGGCCAGGAAGACCGAGAAGCCCAGCAGCAGCGGCGGCTCGCCCACCGC
This sequence comes from Ideonella dechloratans, assembly GCF_021049305.1. Classification (GTDB taxonomy): domain Bacteria; phylum Pseudomonadota; class Gammaproteobacteria; order Burkholderiales; family Burkholderiaceae_C; genus Ideonella; species Ideonella dechloratans. The sequence continues at coordinate 2,893,175 of NZ_CP088081.1, read as the reverse complement.
CTTGCTGCGGTGGATGCTGTCGGCCACGTTGGCGTTGTCGAACAGCCGGGTGTTGAAGGCCTCTGGCACGTCGTTGGCGGTGGGGATCTTGTAGGTGGACGGCGCGTGGGTGAGCAGCTTGCCGCTCTGCGGGTGCCAGACCAGCTCCTCGCTGGTCAGCCAGCCCATGCCCTGCACGAAGCCGCCTTCCACCTGGCCGATGTCCAGCGCCGGGTTGAGCGACCGGCCCACGTCGTGCAGCAGGTCGGCCTGCAGCAGCTTCCACTCGCCGGTCAGGGTGTCCAGCAGCACCTCGGCCACGGCCGCGCCGTAGGCGAAGTAGAAGAAGGGCTTGCCGGTCAGGGTCTCGCGGTCCCAGTGCAGGCCGGGCGTGGCGTAGTAGCCGTCCGACCACAGCTGCACCCGGGCCCCATAGGCCTGCTGCACCAGCGCACCGAAGGCCATCTGCTGCCCCTCGGGCCCCAGCACCTGCCCGGCGGCAAAGCGCACGGTGTCGGGCTCCACGCCCCAGGCCTGGGCCGCCACGCCGGCCAGCCGGGCCCGCACCTGGCGGGCGGCGTCCTGGGCCGCCTTGCCGTTCAGGTCCGCGCCGGTGGAGGCGGCGGTGGCCGAGGTGTTGGCCACCTTGCTGGTGTCGGTGGCGCTCACCCGCACCTGGGCCAGCGGCAGGCCCAGCTCATGGGCGACGACCTGGGCCACCTTGGTGTTCAGGCCCTGGCCCATCTCGGTGCCGCCGTGGTTCACCAGCACCGTGCCGTCCAGGTAGACATGCACCAGCGCCCCGGCCTGGTTGTAGTGGTTGACGTTGAAGGAGATGCCGAACTTCACCGGCGTCAGCGCCAGGCCCTTCTTGAGCCAGGGGCTGCCGGCGTTGAAGGCCTGCACGGCCGTGCGGCGCTCGGCGTAGCGGGCGTCCCGGGCCAGGGCCTGGGTCAGCGGGTCGATGATGTTGTCCTCGACCGCCTGCAGATACGGGGTGATGTGGTGGTTCCGACCGTCTTCGGCGGTGCCATACCAGTTGGCCTGGCGCACCGCGAAGGGGTCCTGGCCCAGATGGCGGGCGATGTCGTCCAGGATGACCTCGATGGCCAGCGCGCCCTGCGGACCGCCGAAGCCCCGGAAGGCGGTGTTGCTCTGGGTGTTGGTGCGCGGCAGGTGACCGTGGATGGCCACGTCGGGCAGCCAGTAGGCGTTGTCGAAGTGGCAGATGGCGCGGGTGAGCACCGGCGGCGAGAGATCGGCCGAGTGGCCGGCCTGGCCCAGCATCGTCACTTCCACGCCCAACACCCGGCCATCGTCGTCGAAGCCGACCTCCCAGTCGAACTCGAAGCCGTGGCGCCGGCCGGTGATCAGGAAATCGTCGTCGCGGTCCAGCCGCAGCTTGACCGGCCGGCCCAGGCGGCGGGCGGCCAGGGCGGCCACGCAGGCGAACAGGGCCGACTGCGATTCCTTGCCACCGAAGCCGCCTCCCATGCGCCGGCATTCCACCTGCACCGCGTGGTTGCCCAATTGCAGGGCGTGGGCGATCAGTGCCTGCATCTCGCTGGGGTGCTGGGTGCTGCAGTGCACCTTCAGGCCGCCGTCGTCCTGTGGGATGGCCAGGCTGATCTGGCCCTCCAGGTAGAACTGCTCCTGCCCGCCCAGGCTGAAGCGGCCTTGCAGCCGGTGCGGTGCGGCGGCAATGGCCCCGGCCACGCCGCCCGGGTGGCTGCTGCGGCTCAGGTGCATCGAGGGCACCACATGCTGGCCGGCGGCGTGCGCGGCCCGCAGGTCCAGCTGGGCCGGCAGCGGGCTGAGCTGCAGCACGTCCTTGGCCAGGGCGGCGGCGCGGCGGGCGGCATCCCGGGTGTCCGCCACCACCGCGAACACCGGCTGGCCCAGGTAGCTCACCGTGTCGCGGGCCAGGATGGGGTCGTCGTGCACGATGGGGCCGACGTTGTTCTCGCCCGGGATGTCGGCGGCGGTGAACACCGCCACCACGCCGGGCAGGGCGGTCAGCCGGGTCAGGTCCAGGCCCTCGATGCGGCCGTGGGCCAGCGGCGACAGGCCCAGGGCGGCATGCAGGGTGCCGGCGGGCTCGGGCAGGTCGTCGGTGTAGGCGGCCCGGCCGGTCACATGCAGGCGTGCCGATTCGTGCGGCGGCGAGGCTCCGACCACGGAGGCCGCATCTGCGGCGGAGGGGGAGGGGGGCAGGTCCTTCAGGTCCATGGGTGCTCCTTCAGGCCGGCGTGCGCAGGTCCACGCGCAGTTGTTCGAGGGGGACGGGATCGTGTGGGCGCGTGCTCAGCCACAGCCGCTCCAGCAGGGCGGCGGCGGTGGCGCGCCGGTAGTCGGCGCTGGCCCGCAGGTCGGTCAGCGGCGTGTAGTCGCGAGCCAGCGCGGCCTGGGCGGCGCGCAGGGTGGCCTCGGTCCAGGGCTGGCCGAGCAGGGCCGCCTCCGCGCCGGCGGCCCGGCGCACCGTGGCGGCCATGCCGCCATAGGCCAGGCGGGCCTCGGCCACGCGCTCACCCTCCAGGCGCAGGGCAAAGCCGGCGCTGACGGCCGAGATGTCGCAGTCCAGGCGCTTGGAGATCTTGTGGGCCTGGGCGACCCAGCTGGCGCCCAGGGTCTGCAGCGGCACCTCCACCGCCTCGACGAACTCGCCGGGCTGCAGCGCGTTTTTCATGTAGTCCAGGTAGAAGTCCTGCAGCGGCAGGCGGCGCTGGGCCTCGCCGCGGCGCAGCAGCAGCTCGGCGCCCAGGGCGATCAGCACCGGCGGTCCGTCGCCGATGGGCGAGCCATTGGCCAGGTTGCCCACCAGGGTGCCGGCGTGGCGCACCGGCGGGCCGGCGAAGCGGCGGTGCATCTCGTGCAGGGCCGGCCAGCGGGCGACCAGGGCCGCCCAGGCGTCCTCCAGCGTCACCGCCGCGCCGATGCGCAGGGCGGTGGCGGTGGCCTCGATGCGGCGCAGCTCGGCCACATCGCCCAGGAAGATCAGCTCGCCCAGCGGGCGCATCTGCTTGGTCACCCACAGGCCCACGTCGGTGGCGCCGGCCACCAGCCGGGCCTCGGGCTTGTCGGCGCGCAGCCGCGCCAGGCTGGCCAGGTCGCGCGGGACGTGGACGAGGCCTTCCACCGAGGGTGCCGGCGCGGCCTGCAGGGCCAGCAGCTGGTCGCGCAGGCCGGCCAGCGGCAGGCGCGGGCCGGTCTGGGCCAGCATCTGCTGGGCGGCATCCAGGATGGGCCGGTAGCCGGTGCAGCGGCACAGGTTGCCGGCCAGGGCATCGGCCAGGGCCCCGCGGCCGGGCGCGCAGGCGGTGGGGTTGTTGTCCTGGTGTGCCTGGTGGGCCTCGTGCACCGCCGCCAGCGTCATCACGAAGCCCGGCGTGCAGAAGCCGCACTGCGCGCCGTGGCAGTCCACCAGGGCCTGCTGGGCGGGGTGCAGCGTCTGGGTGCCCGCCGGGGCTCCGCCGGCCAGGTCTTCCACGGTCAGCAGGGCCTTGCCGTGCAGCGAGGGCAGGAAGCGGATGCAGGCGTTGACCGGGCGCAGGGCCACGCCGGCACTGCGCACGGCCTGGCTGCCCTCGGGCAGGGTTTCGGGCAGCTCGGCCACCAGCACGGTGCAGGCGCCGCAGTCGCCTTCGGCGCAGCCTTCCTTGGTGCCGCAGGCCTGGCGGTCCTCGCGCAGCCACTGCAGCACGGTGCGGGTCGGGGTGTCCGCCGGCACCGCCACGGGCTGGCCTCGGAACAGGAAACGGATGGGTGCGGACATGGGAACTCGGTGAACCGACAAGGCCGGGGATGTCTGGAACTTACTCGCTTCTGGCGCTGCGAGAATACGGGCTGGCCCATGAGTTGCATATGCCATGCCGTATGCCCGCGGCGCTCCCCTTTGCCAACATCGACCTCCATCTCGTGAAGGTCCTCCACACCGTGATCACCGAACGCAGCGTGTCGCGGGCTGCCCTGCGCCTGGGCAGCACGCAGCCTCAGATCAGCGCCCAGCTGAAGCGCCTGCGTGCGCTGACCGGTGACACTCTTTTGGTGCGTGCAGGCACCGGTTTGGTGCCAACCGAGGCGGCCTTGGGGCTGCTGGGGCCGGCCGAGCGGCTGCTGCGGGAGGCGGACACCCTGTTCGGTCCGGCCCGGGTGGGGCGCGATTTCGAGCCGGCCCAGGCCGAGGGGCAGGTCAACATCGCGGCCACCGACTACCTCAATCCCTCCTTCCTGCCGGACCTGGTGACGCGTCTGCGGACCCGGGCGCCGGGCCTGAAGGTGGCCCTGCACCCGCTGTCGGCCGATTCGGACTACCGGCGCAAGCTGGCCACCGGCGAGGTGGACCTGGTGGTGGGCAACTGGCTGCAGCCGCCCGAGGAACTGCATCTGGGTCGCTTGATGACCGACGAGGTGGTCTGCCTGGTGGGGGAGGATCACCCCGCCGTGAAGAACCCGCGCCAATGGACGGCCGCCCGCTACCTGGAGAGCGACCACATCGCCCCCACGCCGATGCACCCCGGCGCCCGTGGCGTGATCGACGACTTCCTGGCGCTGCAGGGGCTGGAGCGTCGCATCGCCGTGCGGTGTTCGCATTTCAGCCTGGCGCCCCTGATGGTGGCCCAGACCCGGCTGGTGCTGACCACCGGTCGCCAGTTCTGCGAACGCCAGCTCGGGCGCTTTCCGGTGCGCATCGTCCGCTGCCCGGTGGCCTTCCCTGCCATGGCCTATTACCAGCTCTGGCACGACCGCACCCATGCCTCCTCGGCCCAGCGCTGGCTGCGCGAGCAGGTGCGTGACACCGCCCGGGCCCTGACCGGCAAGGTGCCGGCCGGCCGGGCGGCCGACACCCCCGGGCGTGCCAGGGAAGGGGTGAGGGCATGACCCGGCGGGCCTTGCGCGGCGATCTGCTGGACTTCACCGGCCTGCCGGCCCTGGGCGATGTGGACAGCCCGGCGGTGCGCTTCCGCCCGGACCACTGGCTGCTGATCGAGGATGGGCGCATCGTCGCCGTCCAGGCCGAGGCGCCGGGCGAGGACTGGCCGCGCGAGGACCACCGCGGGCGGCTGATCCTGCCGGGCTTCGTCGACACCCATGTGCATTGCCCCCAGCTGGACGTCATCGCCAGCTACGGCGCCACGCTGCTGGACTGGCTGCAGACCTACACCTTCCCGGCCGAGCAGCGCTTTGCCGACCCGGCGGTGGCCCGCGCGGGGGCCGAGTTGTTCCTGGATGCGCTGCTGGCCCACGGCACCACCGCGGCCGTGGTGTTCGCCACCGTGCATGCCGTCTCGGCCGAGGCACTGTTCGAGGCGGCCTCGGTGCGCGGCATGCGCATCATCACCGGCAAGGTGCTGATGGACCGCCATGCCCCCGAGGGTCTGCGCGACGATGTGGAGGGTGCCCGGCGCGACTGCGAGGCGCAGATCGCCCGCTGGCATGGCCGGGGCCGCAACGCCTTCGCGGTGACCGTGCGCTTTGCCGTCACCAGCACGCCCGAACAACTGGCCATGGCCGGGGGGCTGCTGCAGCGCCATGAAGGCCTCTACATGCAGACCCACGTGGCCGAGAACCTCGACGAGGTGCGCTGGGTGCAGGAGCTGTTCCCCCAGGCGCGCAGCTACCTGGACGTGTACCACCAGCACGGCCTGCTCAACCAGCGTTCGGTGCTGGCCCATGGCATCTGGCTGGACGACGCCGACCGGGCGCTGCTGCGCGACACCGGGGCCCACATCGCCTTCTGCCCCAGCAGCAACCTCTTCCTGGGCAGCGGCCTGTTCAACTGGGCCGAGGCGCGGGCCGTCGGTCACGGCGTGTCGCTGGCCTCGGACGTGGGCGGCGGTACCAGCCTGTCGATGCTGCGCACGCTGGCCGAGGCCTACAAGGTCCAAGCCCTGCGGGGCACCCGCATGACCGCCTGGGCCGGGCTGCACGCGGCCACGCTGGGAGCGGCCGAGGCCCTGGGCCTGGCGCACGAACTGGGTGCGCTGGAGCCGGGTCGGCTGGCCGATCTGTGCGTCTGGGACTGGGCCAGCGGCCCGGTGGCGGAGCACCGCGATGCGGTGGCCACCGGCCAGGTGGCGCCGCTGCCGGCGCAGAGCCTGCACGCCCGCGTGTTCGCCTGGATGACCCTGGCCGACGAGCGCAACCTGAGGGCCGCCTACGTGGCCGGGCAGCCCCGCGGGCCGCAGCCTCGGCTCATACCTGACCCCGTATGAGCATGGTATGAGTTTTGCACCTTGTTACCCGTGTTGACTTTCAACGTTCCTCCCTTCACCCACAACGACGATAGGACGATTCCCATGCAGTCTCTTTCCCGCATCGCATTGGCCGCTTCCCTGGCCGTGCTGTCGATGGCTTCCCAGGCCGCCGACTGGAGCGACACCTCCATCGGCTACCGCTACGGCAGCAAGTTCGCCGAGCCCTTCGGCACGAACAACATCCACAAGAACATCTTCAACCTCACCCATGTGAGCGGCTACAGCTACGGGACGAACTTCTTCAACGTCGACCTGCTGATGTCGGACAAGAACGACCCGGCATCCCCGGGCTCGAACAACGGCGCCCAGGAAGCCTATGTGGTCTACCGCCACACGCTGGACCTGTCCAAGGTGACCGGTGCCAACCTGTCCTACCCCGGCGTGGTGCGCAACCTGGGCCTGACCGCCGGCTTCGACTGGAACGTCAAGGATGACGCCGGCTACAACTCGAAGAAGCGCATGCTGGTGGCCGGCCCCACCGTCATGTTCGACGTGCCCGGCTTCCTGAACGTGAGCCTGCTGCAACTGTGGGAGAGCAATGCGCCCACCAACGAGTACACCGGTGTGGCCACGCCCCGCTACAGCTACGACGCGCACCCGATGCTGACGGCGGCCTGGTCCATCCCCGTGCCGGTGGGCCTGCCGATCTCCTTCGAGGGCTTCGCCAACTTCATCGCCGGCAAGGGCAAGAACGAGTTCGGTGGACAGACTGCGCCCGAGACCAACATCGACATGCAGCTGATGTACGACGTGGGCACCCTGTGGAACACGCCCAAGAAGTTCAAGGTCGGCTTCGAGTACCAGTACTGGAAGAACAAGTTCGGCAACTCGTACAAGGGTGCGGCGGGCGACGGCGCCTTCGCCAAGACCCCGATGATCCGCGCGGAATACCACTTCTGATCGCGGCGTGACCGGGCCTGGCCCGGTTCCACCGGGCTGGCGGCGCAGGCCGCCAGCCTCATCGCCCTGCGGGCCGGACCTGGCACAGGCCCCGGCACGGAGGGCACAATGTCCCGGACTTGCTCTCTTTTCGACATGCTCCGACTCGAACTCACCGGCATTTCCAAGCAGTACCCTGCGGTTCGTGCCAACGACGACATCCACCTGAAGGTGGCGCCAGGCCAGATCCACGCGGTGCTGGGTGAAAACGGTGCGGGCAAGTCCACCCTGATGAAGATCATCTACGGTGCCGTCCAGCCGGACGAGGGCGAGATGATCTGGAACGGCAAGCAGGTGGAAGTGGCCAGCCCGGCCCAGGCCCGTGCCCTGGGCATCAGCATGGTCTACCAGCACTTCTCGCTGTTCGACACCCTGACCGCGGCCGAGAACGTCTGGCTGGGCCTGGACAAGAGCCTGCCGCTGGCCGAGGTCACCGAGCGCATCCGCCAGGTGGCCGCGGGCTACGGCCTGGACGTGGACCCGCTGCGGCCGGTGCACACCCTGAGCGTGGGCGAGCGCCAGCGGGTCGAGATCGTGCGGGCCCTGCTCACCAACCCGCAGCTGCTCATCCTGGACGAGCCGACCTCGGTGCTGACGCCGCAGGCCGTCGAGAAGCTCTTCGTCACGCTGCGCAAGCTCAGCGACGAGGGCTGCGCCATCCTTTACATCAGCCACAAGCTCGATGAGATCCGCAACCTCTGCCACCACTGCACCGTGCTGCGCGGCGGCAAGGTGACGGGCGAGGTCGATCCCACGCAGGAAACCAACGCCAGCCTCTCGCGCCTGATGATCGGTGCCGAGCCGCCGGCGCTGACGCACCGCCCCTCGAACGCGGGTGATGTGGTGCTGTCGGTCAAGAACCTGTCGCTGACCCAGCAGGACCCCTTCGGTGTCTCGCTCAAGCAGATCGGACTGGACGTTCGGGCCGGCGAGATCGTCGGCGTGGCCGGCGTGTCCGGCAACGGCCAGCAGGAGCTGATGGCCGCGCTTTCCGGCGAAGACCGCCGTGCGCCGGCCGGCTCGGTCAGCCTGTTCGGCCGGGACATCGCGGCGGCGTCGCCGGGCGCCCGCCGGGCCCAAGGCCTGCATTTCGTGCCGGAGGAGCGCCTGGGACGCGGGGCCGTGCCCACGCTGTCGCTGGCCCAGAACACCCTGCTCACCCGCCAGGAGGCGGTGGGCTCGGGCGGCTGGCTGAACCTGGCGGCCACCCGCAGGATGGCGGCCGACCTGATCGCCCGCTTCAACGTGAAGGCCGGCGGCCCGGACGCGGCCGCGCGTTCGCTGTCGGGCGGCAACCTGCAGAAATTCATCGTCGGGCGCGAGATCGACGCCCGGCCCAAGCTGCTCATCATCTCGCAGCCCACCTGGGGCGTGGACGTGGGCGCGGCGGCCCAGATCCGGGGCGAACTGCTGGCCCTGCGCGACGCGGGCTGCGCCCTGCTGGTGGTCAGCGAGGAACTGGACGAACTCTTCGAGATCAGCGACCGCCTGGTGGTCATCGCGCAGGGGCGGTTGTCGCCCTCGGTGGCCACCGCGGACGCCACGCGCGAAATGATCGGTGAATGGATGTCGGGACTGTGGGAAGGCGCCCATGCTGAAGCTTGAGTCGCGGCCGCAGCCGTCGAAATGGATGTCCTATGCCTCGCCGGTGCTGGCGCTGGCGATCACCGTGGTGGTGGGCGTGATCCTCTTCTGGGCCCTGGGCAAGGATCCGGTCAAGGGCTTGCAGGTCTTCTTCGTGGAGCCGCTGAAGAGCGCCTATGCGCTCTCCGAGCTCAGCGTGAAGGCCGTGCCCCTGGTGCTGATCGGCCTGGGCCTGGCGGTGTGCTTCCGCGCCAATGTCTGGAACATCGGTGCCGAGGGCCAGTTCATCCTGGGCGCCCTGGCGGGCGGCTGGGTGGCCATGCAGGCCGGCCCGGACACCAGCCGCTGGGTGGTGCTGCCCATCCTGCTGGCCGGCATGCTGGGCGGCATGGTCTGGAGCGGCATCGTCGCGCTGCTGCGTGACCGCTTCAACGCCAGCGAGATCCTGGTCAGCCTGATGCTGGTCTATGTGGCCGACATGCTGCTGTCCTGGCTGGTCTACGGGCCCTGGAAAGACCCCAACGGCTACAACTTCCCGCAGACCATCACCTTCGCCGCGGTCACCAAGATCCCCCGGCTGTTCGACGGCCTGCGCATCAACATCGGCGCCCTGATCGCCCTGGGGGCGGTGGGCCTGATGTGGGCCTTCCTGTTCCGCACCTACCGCGGCTTCGCGATGCAGGTGGGCGGGCTGGCCCCGGCCGCGGCGCGCTACGCCGGTTTCTCCTCGCGCACCGCGCTGTGGACGGCGCTGCTGCTGTCCGGAGGCATGGCCGGCCTGGCGGGGGCGCTGGAGGCCACCGGGCCGCTGGGTCAGCTCACGCCCTATGTGCCGGCCGGCTACGGCTTCGCCGCCATCATCGTCGCCTACGTCGGGCGGCTGCATCCGGTGGGCATCGTCTTCTCGTCCATCCTCATGAGCATGTTCTACATCGGGGGTGAACTGGCACAAAGCCGCCTGGGCCTGCCCAAGGCCCTGACCGGTGTCTTCCAGGGCCTGCTGCTGTTCGCGCTGCTGGCCTGCGACACCCTCATCCTCTACCGCATCCGTTCCACCAAGGGAGGCCGCGCATGAACGAGCTGGCCTTGCTGCTGGCCGCCACGCTCAACGCCGGGACCGTGCTGGCCCTGGCGGGCCTGGGCCTGCTGATCAACGAGCGCTCCGGCATCATCAACCTGGGTGCCGAGGGGATGATGCTGGTGGCGGCGATCGCCGGCTTCGCCACGGCGGTGAGCACCGGTTCGGACGTGCTGGCCTTCGCCGCCGGTGCCGGGGCCGGGGCCCTGCTGGCGGGCATCTTCGGGGTGCTGGTCATCTGGCTCAACACCAACCAGTACGCCACCGGCCTGGCGCTGAGCCTCTTCGGTTCGGGCTTCTCGGCCTTCGTCGGCATCGGTTTCGTGCAGGAGCGTCTGGGCGAGCGCGCCAAGTTCGCCGTGCCCTACCTGTCGGACATCCCCTTCATCGGCACGGCGCTGTTCCATCAGCATCCGCTGGTCTATGGCGCGATGCTGCTGGCGGCGGCCCTGGCCTGGTTCCTCTACCGCTCGCGGGCGGGCCTGGTGCTGCGGGCGGTGGGCGAGTCCCCCGAATCGGCCCACGCGCTGGGTTACCCGGTGCGGCGCATCCGCCTGGCCGCGGTGATGGCCGGCGGCGCCCTGTGCGGCCTGGCGGGCGCCTATCTGTCGGTGATCTACACCCCGCTGTGGGTCGAGGGCATGGTGGCCGGCCGCGGCTGGATTGCCCTGGCGCTGACCACCTTCGCCACCTGGCGTCCGGCACGGGTATTGCTCGGTGCCTATCTGTTCGGTGGCGTCACCATGCTGCAGTTCCAACTGCAGGGCGAGGGGGTGCAGATCCCCAGCCAGTGGCTGTCGATGCTGCCCTATCTGGCCACCATCGTGGTGCTCGTGCTCATTTCCCGCAACCCGACCTGGATCCGGGTGAACATGCCGGCCTCCCTGGGCAAGCCGTTCACGCCAGGCTCCTGACACCGGACGCCCGGCGCGGGGCCGGACGTCCACCCTTTCCCACCCACGTTTCTTCGCTTTCCCTCCCTGGAGAATCCATGAACGACAACAACGTGACTTCCAAGCGCCGCCTGCTGCAGTGGGCCGGCTGGACCACCCTGGCCGCCTCCATGGCCCTGGTGGGCTGTGGCAAGAAGGAAGAGGCCGCGCCGGCCGCTTCCGAGCCCGCCTCGGCCGCTTCCGTGGCCGCCAAGCCCGAGCCCCTGAAGATCGCTTTCGCCTACGTCGGCCCGGTGGGCGACGGCGGCTGGACCTTCGCCCACGACAACGCCCGCAAGGCGCTGGAGAAGGAATTCGGCGACAAGATCGTGACCACCTTCGTCGAGAAGGTGCCCGAGGGCGCCGACGCCGAGCGCGTGTTCAACGACCTGATCGGCCAGGGCAACAAGCTGATCTTCGGCACCACCTTCGGCTACATGGAGCCGATGCTCAAGGTGGCCGCCGACCATCCGGACATCAAGTTCGAGCATGCCACCGGCTACAAGACCGCCGCCAACATGCGCACCTATGACGCCCGCACCTACGAGGGCGCCTACATGGCCGGCGTGATCGCGGGCTCCATGACCAAGACCAACGTCCTGGGCGTGGTGGGCTCCATTCCCATCCCCGAGGTGATCCGCAACATCGACAGCTTCACCCTGGGCGCCCAGAGCGTGAACCCCAAGATCAAGACCAAGGTGGTCTGGGTCAACGAGTGGTTCAACCCGCCCAAGGAAACCGAAGCCGCCACCGCCCTGATCAACGGCGGCGCCGACATCCTGATGCAGAACACCGACTCGCCGGCCGTGCTGAAGACCGCCGAAGAGAAGGGCAAGCGCGCCTTCGGCTGGGACAGCGACATGACCGCCTACGGTCCCAAGGCCCACCTGGCCTCGTCGATCATCAACTGGGGCCCGTACTACATCAAGGCCACCAAGGACGTGCTGGAGGGCACCTGGACCACCGGTCAGGCCTGGTGGGGCGTGAAGGAAGGCGCGATCGACCTGGTGTCCATTGCCGACGACGTGCCGGCCGAGGTCAAGGACAAGGTCGCCAAGGTCAAGGAAGGCCTGAAGGACGGCAGCTTCGTGATCTGGAAGGGCCCGCTGGTGGACAACACCGGCAAGGAAGTGCTGGCCAAGGATGCCGTGGCCGACGACGCCTTCCTGGGTGGCGTGAAGTTCTACGTCAAGGGCGTGGAAGGCAAGGTGCCGGGCAGCAAGTAAGCCGCCGCACCCCGCAGACAGCCGCCGGGCGACCGGCGGCTTTTTTTTTGGCCGCCCGGCTGCGGGCATGACCGCAGCAGGGGACGGGGTCAAACAGGAAGCAATCCGGGTCTGCCCGTTTTCCGCTGCTCCGCCCGATCCATGCGCATCCTGCTTGCCGAAGCTGAACACCAGCTGGCCACCCGGCCGGTCAAGGCCCTGGCCCAGAACGACGTGCACGTGGACTGGGGGGACGATGGCCGGATGGTGCGGTGCAGCCTCAAGGCCACCCGCTGTGAGGCGCTGATCCTGCTGGCGTCCGTCTACATGGGCTGCGAGTTCGGCGGCCGCATCTCCTCCATCCTGCTCAACGTGCCGGGCGATGCCGGCGCCACCATCGGCATCGTGCTCTTCGCCCCGTTGCTGGCGCGCTGGGCCCTGGCCTTCGGCCCGGCCGAGTACTTCGCGCTGATGTGCTTCGCCTTTGCCTGCATCACCGGCCTGATGGGCGATGCGCCGATGAAGGCGGTGCTGGCCGCGGTGCTGGGCCTGTCGCTGTCCACCGTGGGCCTGGACTCGAACTCGGGCGTCTACCGCTTCACCGGCGGCGACGTGCACCTGTCCGACGGCATCCAGTTCACCGTGGTGGTGATCGGCGTGTTCTCGGTCGGCGAGATCCCGCTGATGCTGGAGCAGCACCACGACGCAGGCGGCATCATCCGCGAAATCGGCCGCGCCATGTTCAACCTGCGCGAGATGGCCTACACCGGCCGGAGCACGCTGCGCTCCAGCGTGGTGGGCTTCGTGGTGGGCGTGCTGCCCAGCGCCGGCGCCACCATCGCCAGCGCCATGACCTGCTCGATGGAGAAGCGTCTGGCCGGCAAGGACGGCCGCTTCGGCGAAGGCGACATCCGCGGCGTGGCCGCGCCGGAGGCGGCCAACAGCGCCTCGGCCGCGGGCTCCTTTGTGCCCATGCTGACCCTGGGCGTGCCCGGCTCGGGCACCACCGCGGTGATGGTGGGCGCGCTGGCGCTCTACAACATCACGCCCGGCCCGGCCCTGTTCACCCAGAACCCCAACCTGGTCTGGGGCCTGATCGCCTCGCTGTTCGTCGCCAACGTGATGCTGCTGTTCATCAACATCCCGCTGGTGGGCGTGTTCACCCGCATCCTGCGCCTGCCCAACTGGCTGCTGGTGCCGGGCATCCTGGCCATCAGCGCGGTGGGCGTCTATTCGGTGCACGCCACCACCTTCGACCTGCTGCTGATGGCCGGCGGCGGCATCGTCGGCCACCTGTTGCGCAAGCAGGGCGTGCCGATGGCACCGCTGATCCTGGGCTTCGTGCTGGGCGACATGATGGAGCAGAACCTGCGCCGCGCCCTGTCCATCACCAACGGCGACGCGTCCATCCTGCTGGAGAGCCCGATCTCGATCGGCCTGTGGGTGGCCGCCGGTGCGATGCTGGTGGTGCCGCCGCTGCTGCGGCTGTGGGGCCGCCGGCGCGCCGCGGTGCAAGGCGCGGCCGCCTGAGGAGCCCGCCCGAACCGGCTCAGTGCAGGGCCGAGAGGAACTGCCGCAGCTCGGGCGTGGCCGGCTCGCCGAACAGCTGTTCGGGCGGGCCCATCTCATGCACCTTGCCCTGGTGCATGAAGATCACCCGGTCGCTGACCTTGCGGGCGAAGCCCATCTCGTGGGTGACCATCATCAGGGTCATGCCGTCGCGGGCCAGGCCCTCCACCACCTGCAGCACCTCGCCCACCAGCTCCGGGTCCAGGGCCGAGGTGATCTCGTCGCACAGCAGGATGTGCGGGTCCATGGCCAGGGCGCGGGCGATGGCCACGCGCTGCTGCTGGCCGCCCGAGAGCTGGCTGGGCAGGTGGTCGAACTTGTCGGCCAGGCCCACGCGCTGCAGCAGCTGGCGGGCGCGGGCTTCCAGTTCGGCGGCCGGCAGCTTCTTCACCAGGCCGGGGGCCAGCATGACGTTGCGGCCGGCGCTGAGGTGGGGAAACAGGTTGAAGGACTGGAAGATCATGCCCACGCGCTGGCGCAGGGCCCGCAGCGCGGCGGCGTTGCCATGCTGCAGCGGCTGGCCTTCCACCAGCAGGCTGCCGTGGTCGAAGGTCTCCAGGCCGTTGACACAGCGCAGCAGCGTGCTCTTGCCCGAGCCGCTCTTGCCGATGATGGTGATGACCTCGCCCGGCTGCACGTCCAGGTCGATGCCCTTGAGCACCTCGGTCGGGCCATAGGACTTGCGCAGGCCCTGCAGGCGCACGGCGGCGGTTTCAGTGGCTGGCATGAAGCTTCTTCTCCAGGTGACGGGCCAATTGGCTGACGGGGAAGCACAGCGCGAAGTACATCAGGGCCACGACGCTGTAGACGAGGAAGGGCTGGAAGGTGGCGTTGGTGATCATGGTGCCGGCCTTGGTCAGCTCGACGAAGCCGATGACCGAGGCCAGGGCCGTGCCCTTGATGACCTGCACCAGAAAGCCCACCGTGGGCCCCACGCCGATGCGCGCGGCCTGCGGCAGGATGACGTGGCGCATCAGCTCCAGGTGGTTCAGGGCCAGGCTCTGCGCCGCCTCCCACTGGCCCTTGGGGATGGCCAGCACGCAGCCGTGCCAGATCTCGGTCAGGTAGGCCGCGGTGTAGAGCGACAGGGCCACGGCCGCGGCCACCCAGGCCGAGGTCTCCACGCCGATGAGCGCCATGCCGAAGTAGGCCAGGAAGAGCTGCATCAGCAGCGGCGTGCCCTGGAAGACCTGCACATAGGCCGCGATGGCACGGCGGGTCCAGGCGCCCTGGCCGCTGCGCAGCAGCAGGAGGGCCGCGCCCAACAGGCCGCCGCCGACGAAGGCCACCAGCGAGAGCCCCACCGTCCAGCGCGCGGCCAGCAGCAGGTTGCGCACGATGTCCCAGAGGGTGAAGTCAACCATGGGCACCTCCCAGCCAGCGCGCGCCCAGGCGGTTGAGCAGGTGGCGCAGGCCCACCGACAGGGCCAGGTAGATGGCCGCGGCGATGATGAAGGCCTCGAAAGCGCGGAAGTTGCGGCTCTGGATCAGGTTGGCGGCGTAGCTCAGCTCTTCGGTGGAGATCTGGCCGCAGACCGAGGAGCCCAGCATCACGATGATGACCTGGCTGACCAGCGCCGGCCACACGCGGCGCAGCGCGGGTGGCAGCACCACGTGCAGGAAGATCTGCGCGGGCGCCATGGCCAGGCTTTGGGCGGCCTCGATCTGGCCGCGCGGCGTGGCGCGGATGCCGGCGCGGATGATCTCCGTGGCATAGGCGCTGAGGTTGACCACCATGGCCAGCACGCTGGCCCAGGCGGGGCTGAGCTGCACGCCCAGGGCGGGCAGGCCGAAGAAGACGAAGAAGAGCTGGATGATGAAGGGCGTGTTGCGGATCAGCTCCACATACAGCCCCACCGTCCAGCGCAGCGGCAGCGGGCCCTCGTTGCGGGCCCAGGCGGCCGCGATGCCCAGCCCCAGGCCGGCCACGGTCGAGACGGCCGTCAGGCCGGCCGTCCAGGCGATGCCCTGGAGCAGCAGCGGCCACTGGGCCAGCACCGCGCCGAAATCAAGTTGGATGGACATGGCGGTCACCCGGTGGCTTCAGCTCACAGCGGCAGGTTGCCGGCCGGGCGCTTCAGCCACTTTTGCGAGAGCTTGTCCAGCTCGCCCGCGGCCTTGGCCTGGGCGATGATCTCGTTGACCTTGGCCAGCAGCGTGTCCTCGCCCTTGGCCAGGCCGATGTGGTTGGGGCTCTCCTTGAGCAGCTCCTTGTACTCGGTGCCCAGGGCCGGGTTGCGCTGCATCATCACCTCGGCCACCGAGACGCCCGTGGCGATCACCTGGGTCTGGTGCGAGACATAGGCCGAGACGGTGGCGTTGTTGTCCTCGAAGCGCTTGATGTCGGTACCGGCCGGGGCCACCCGGGTCAGCTCCTGGTCCTCAATGGCGCCGCGGGTGACGGCCACCGATTTGCCGGCCAGGTCGGCCACGCTGCTCACCTTGAGCGACCTGGGCGCATAGATGCCCTGGAAGAAGGGCGAGTAGGCGGCGCTGAAGTTGATGACCTTCTCGCGCTCGGGGTTCTTGCCCAGGGTGGAGATGACCATGTCCACCTTCTTGCTCTGCAGGTAGGGGATGCGGTTGGGGCTGCTCACCGGCACCAGCTCCAGCTTGGCGCCCAGCTTGTCGGCGATCAGGCGGGCCATGTCCACGTCCAGGCCCTGGGGCGCCATGTCCACGCCCACGAAGCCGTAGGGCGGGAAGTCGGTGGGCACGGCGATGCGCACCAGCTTGTTCTTCTGGATGTCGGCCAGGGCGGTCTGGGCCAGGGCGCTGCCGGCGGTCAGGCTCAGGGCCAGGCCCAGGGTGGCGGCCAGCAGGCCGCGCTTGCGCATCGGGGTGTTCATCACAGCAGATCTCCTAGGTAGGGGGCGGGGGTGGAATCGGTGTCGGGGGCGTCCTGCGCCAGCCGGGGCCGGCGGCGCTTGCGGCCGGGGGCGGAGGCCGTGCTGCCGTCGACGGGGGCCAGGGCCTGGCGCAGCTCGGCCAGCGGGTCGTCGGCGGCGGTGTCGTGCAGGCGCAGGGCTTCCTGCACATGGCCGATGTGCTCGGCCATCAGGGCCTCGGCGCGGGCGGTGTCGCCGCGCGCCAGGGCCTCGACGATCTGCACATGCTCGCCGCAGGAATGCTCGGCGTCGTGGGTGGACTGGTAGAGCATGGCGATCAGCGTGGTGCGGGCAGTGAAGTCGCGCAGCGTGTCGGCCAGCAACTGGTTGCCCAGGCACTCGGCCAGGCAGACGTGGAAGTCGCCCAGCAGGTAGCTGCGCCGGCCCACGTCCGGGCCCTGGAGCGAGG